>JAGIAQ010000133.1 GCA_017744795.1 Niabella sp.
CAGGCGGCGGAATTCACCTTCCGGCGGAAAAAGATTTTTTGCTCCACTTTTTTATTCCCGATTGATCGGGAAAAAAAGTGGAAAATATGCAATTAGGCAACACTCTATTCATCTATTTCGATGATTATTGGAAGGCGTGCACATCTAAATAGCTCACCCACGGTCTTACTCTATTTATAAACTATTGAAATGTCCACACGATAGGATAGCGATTGGGACAAAGGAACAAGGGCGCAGCGAGTACTTTCAAAAGCACTAAGCGGCTCACGGATTACGCGAGTTATCATAGAAGACTATTAAGATCTATTCCTACTATCCAACATTTTCCAGGAAGCTCTCACTGATATACCTTCCCACATCGGTGAGGTTTTTTGTTTGCTCAAAAACCGCCAGCTGCCGGTCTGCCCCCGTACCGCGCTCTAATATTTTATGTACATAGTCGATGCGATGTCGGCTGCCCAACTGGTCGATAACCGGATCCAGGAAATCCAGCAGTTCATAGATCAGGGCCCGGGTGTTTACCTCTTCTTCTTTTCCAAAATCGATCAGGTGCCCATCGATCCCGTAGCGGCTCGCCCGCCATTTGTTTTCATTGACCAGCGGACGCGAATATTGAATATAGTTCATGTTCTTGCTGCGCAGCATATAGATCCGTGCGCAAATGGCCTGGAATAAAGCTGTGATGGCAATGGTTTCGTCTACCGTCATTGGTATATCACAGATGCGAAATTCAACCGTATTAAAAAATGGATGCACCCGCAGATCCCACCAGATCTTTTTTGCATTATCGATACAATTGGTTTTGATGAGCATCTTTACATAATTGTCGTATGCTTCAATACTCTCAAAAGCATCGGGTATGCCGGTGCGGGGGAATTTATCAAAAACCTTTGTGCGGTACGATTTATAACCCGTTGTTCTGCCTTCCCAGAAAGGCGAGTTGGTGCTCAGCGCAAAAATATGGGGAAGAAAATACCGGGTTGAGTTGGCGATATGATTGGCCAGCTCGCGGCTTTCCATACCCACATGCACGTGCAGCCCAAAGATGAGGTTACTGCGCGCGGCTTCCTGCAGCTCATTTACGATTTCGTTATAACGGACATGATCGGTGATCAACTGCTTTTCCCAATGACTGAAGGGGTGGGTGCCGGAAGCGCCCAGGGTGAGATCAAGCGAACCGGCAATATCGGAAATTGTTTTTCTCAAAAGTGAAACGTCTTTGAACGCTTCATCAATATCCTGACAGATATCGGTGCCTACTTCCACCACGGCCTGGTGCATTTCGGCCTTTACCTTATCCTTAATGATCTTTTGTCCCTCCTGTACAATGCGCTGCTCGTGGCTTTTCAGCTCAAAAGTATCCTTGTCTAACACCATGTACTCTTCTTCCACGCCAAGGGTGAACGTTTTATAATTGATGCTCATTTTATTAATGTGAAAATGTGGTAATGTGAGAATGTGAAAATTTGAGAATTTGAAAATTGGGAAATAGATTGATTTTTGTAAATGCGCATATTCGATTGAATGGGCCAATACTTTTCGGATACATTTGCTGATAGCAGTCCTGCAGCTGATGCTGTGCGACGCAACGCTGATGCCATCTGTACTGCAGCCGGGCTAAAAATTGTCACATTACCTTATTTTCAAATTTTCAAATTCATTTGCCGGCGCTTTCCTTCACGTACCTTCCCCAGGTAAGATTGTCGGTGCCGGGCTGGTTGGCCTGCGCTTTTTCTATTGCATAGTTGGCAGACGTTTCCACCACCCATTCAAAATTTTCTGCGCCCACACTTTTGATGTCTGCATCCGGCGCCGGATTACAGAAATCGATGGCGTAAGGTACCCCATTGCGCAGCGCCAGTTCTACTGTGTTAAAATCATACCCCAGGTAACTATTGATCTTGAGGACGATCTCCGTCATTTCCTGCAGTTTTTCCGGCGTAGGAGCAAAATCGGCTACATAACGCAGGTGGTGCGGGTTGCGCGGTTCATAAGGCATAATGCGCACATATTTTCCGCCAATGCAATAGCAGCGATAATATTCTTCAAATACAATTTCCTCCTGCAGCAGCATTACCAGCTGACCGGTTTCCCGGTGCTTTTCGAAAAACTCTTCTTTATCGTGTAATTTATAAACGTGCTTCCAGCCGCCACCCGCAAAGGGTTTCATATAAGCGGGGAAGCCCACTTCATTAAAGATCGCTTCCCAATCCAAAGGATAGGCGAGATTGCTGAACGAAGAGTCAGATGTGTCGTCCGGATGATCATGTGAAGGAAGGATGGCTGTTTTGGGAACAGGCACACCGATCTGCGTCATTAAACAGTTGTTGAAATATTTGTCATCCGCGCTCCACCAGAAAGGGTTATTGATCACCGCGGTGCCGGTAAGCGCCGCATTTTTGAGCCAGGTGCGGTAGAACGGCACGTCCTGGCTGATCCGATCGATAATGACGCTATAACCGGAAGGCTGCCCCTGCAGGGCTTTATCAATATGTACCGGTTCTGCCGTTATACCGTCCACATTTTTGCTGTTTACCCGTTGTACAAATGCTTCAGGAAAGGAACGTTCTTTTCCAAATAGGATTCCGATTTTTTTCATTTTTTATTTTTTTAGGATCAGAGATGTTTTTAATGGAACGGAAAAGCCTCTGGCTCCATTCGGTTATTTATTTTTTTAAGAAGTGAAGCTAAAAAGAGCAGTTGGGATGAATGCCCACATGAATGCTGCTTTCAAAGGCATTGCATTTATGATATTGTATTCAATTGTCAATATAAGCCATTCCTGATTTATCCGCAAAAAAAATATTATATGTTCCGGAAATTAAGGATTCGGAAAGCGGTATTTTGTTATTTTTGAGCGGATGAACACGGTTAATGAATTGGACTATCTGGTAGAAGGGGCTTTGTTTGCCTCCACTTGCCTTAGAAGGGATGTTGTGCTGGATTTTTACCTGCCCAGGGGTGTGGAGGACCTGTCGGAGCTGAGTCTTTTGCTGATCAACGACGGGCAGGATCTCAGGACGATGGATTTTAAAACAATTCTTTCGGATCTTTATTCCCGCGGAGCGATCGGTCCTGTGCTTTGTGCCGGCATCACCGCGGGACCGGATCGCAAGCGGGAATACGGTGTTGCCGCCACCACCGATTATTTGGGGCGGGGCGACCGGGCAGGAGCTTATACCACTTTTGTTATTAAGGAACTGCTGCCGTTTATTGCCGAAAAATACAATGTGAAAACATTCAGGGATAAGGGCTTTGCGGGATTTTCCCTCGGCGGCCTCAGCGCCCTGGACATAGTATGGAATCACCCGGAGGTGTTTTCAACGGCGGGCGTATTTTCTGGATCGTTATGGTGGAGGACGATCGATCAGGACGATCCTGCTTATGATGATGATAAAGACCGGATTATGCAGCAGCAGGTCCGCAACGGGGCCTACGCACCCGGCCTGAAATTCTTCTTACAATGCGGCTTGCTGGATGAGGCGCACGACCGTAATAAAAATGGCATCATAGACGCAGTGGACGACACCCGCGACCTTATAACGGAGCTTTTAGATAAGGGATATAAACCTGAAGACCTTTTTTACCTGGAGCTGGACGAAGGCAAACACGATGTGGCTACCTGGGGTAAAGCACTGCCGGTGTTTTTGGAATGGAGCTGGCCTGCAGGGAATGTAAAATAAGAAATAAGGAATGATAAATAAGGAATATAAAAGAAGGGGCGAAAGATCATTGGCCCGTACCCGGGGCGCGAAAATTCCGTTCCTGTTTGTTGCGCCATAGGTACGCAACGGCAATGCAGAACAATTAATGTTTACATTCGTAATTCAAAATTTTACATTTAATATTTCGCATTCCCAATGTCTAATCATTTACTACACGAAACAAGCCCTTATTTATTGCAGCATGCGCACAACCCGGTGGATTGGTATCCCTGGGGAGAAGCAGCTTTGCAAAAAGCAATTAAAGAAGATAAGCCCATCCTGGTAAGCATCGGCTATGCCGCTTGTCATTGGTGTCATGTAATGGAGCGGGAAAGCTTTGAAGATGCGGCAACGGCGGCATTGATGAATGCCCATTTTATTAATATAAAGGTAGACCGGGAAGAACGTCCGGATATCGATCATATTTACATGGATGCCGTGCAAACTATGACGGGCAGCGGTGGCTGGCCGCTGAATGTTTTTCTGACGCCGGATAAAAAGCCTTTCTACGGCGGCACTTATTATCCACCTGTATCCTATGCCAATCGTCCTTCCTGGAAAGATGTGTTAACGGCTGTAGCCGATGCTTTTCAGAATAAAAGAACCGCCATTCAACAGCAAGCTGAGGGCCTGACGCAACAATTATCGGAGGCAAACTCATTTGGGATCGGTGACGGATCGGCTGCACAATTTACGCGGGATGATGTGGATGCCGCCTGCTTAAATATCTTAAAGCAGGCCGATACCGTTTGGGGCGGTTTTGGCCGCGCGCCTAAGTTCCCGCAAACCCAAACGATCCGATTCCTGTTACGCTATTATCATTCTGAGAAAAATCGCCCGGACGGCCTTGCAGATCAGGCGCTGCAACAGGCGCTCTTAAGTTTGGATAAGATGATGGATGGGGGCATTTATGACCAGGTGGGCGGGGGCTTTGCGCGCTATGCAACGGATACCGAATGGCTGGCTCCCCATTTTGAAAAAATGCTTTATGATAATGCCTTGTTGGTAACTACCTTAAGTGAAGCGTATCAACTCACAGGTGCCGAGCGCTATAAAAATTGCATTGAGCAAGCAATTGCGTTTATTGAACGGGAACTGACGGATACCAGCGGCGGATTTTACGCGGCTTTGGATGCGGATAGCGAAGGAGAGGAAGGAAAATATTATGTGTGGAACAAAACTGAAGTAGCGGAACTGCTGCAGGAAGATGCCGACCTGTTTTGCCATTATTATGATATCACCGAAAACGGAAATTGGGAAGGGAAAAATATTCTGAGAATCCTTACCCCGCTGAAAGAATTTGCCGCAGCCAACGAGATCAGCGAAACAAAACTGGAAACAATATTGGAAAAAGGGCGGCAGCAACTGCTTGCTGTCCGGGCACACCGGGTGCGCCCCGCACTGGATGATAAAATAATTCTGGGATGGAACGCCCTAATGAACACAGCGTACTCTAAGGCTTTTGAAGCCACCGGTAACGAAGCTTACCGACAGCGGGCTACAGATAATATGCGCTTCCTGCTGGATGCTTTTGAAAATGCGGACGGAAGCCTGGCTCATGTATGGAAGGGTGGCACCGCAAAGTACCCGGCATTTTTAGATGATTACGCTTATCTTATAGAAGCCTTGTTGCAGCTGGCGCGGGTTACGGCTGATTACTCCCACCTGGAAAAAGCACGGGTGCTTTGCAAGCGGGTGCAGGAGCATTTTGCCGAAGCCGGAACAGGCTATTTCTTTTATACGCCCGAAGAACAGGAGGATGTCATTCTTCGGAAAAGAGAAGTGTATGATGGTGCCACGCCGTCCGGCAATGCCGTGATGGCCGCTAATTTGCTGCAGTTGTCGGTGTGTTTCGATTTACCGGAAGAACGCCTGCAGGCGGAGCAAATGATCGCGCAACTGGCAAATGCGATTATAAAATATCCCACCTCTTTTGGCGCCTGGCTACTGGATTTTTATACGGTACAGAAGGGAAGCCGGGAAATTGCCCTGCTGGGCGATTATAAAAGCACATTAACGGAATTGCTGCGTTGCTTTTTACCGGAAACGATCATTATGGCGGCTTTGAGTCCTGAACCAGGGTATCCCTTATTGGCCGATAAACGGGCGGGAAATCCTTTGCTGATCTATCTTTGCGAGAATTATGCCTGCCGGCAACCGGTGAGCAGTTTTACAGAATTGTTGGATCTGTTAAAAACACATAACAATGGAAGAATATAAATTATTTTACCTGCTACTGGGCTGCACCCCCCGGGGCAGGCATACAGAACAGCACGATGTGTTTTTCTGCATTGGTAAAAACCTGCCTGAATTGGTTCCGCATATTAACGCATTCTGGCCAGAGGCAGCCGGCAATATTCACATCGATGCCTGGCGGGAAGTAAACGTGGTGAATGGGTATAAAATAATAGTGCAGGAGCGGGGCGGACAGGCGGCTAAAGCAGTGCAGTTATTTTTCATAAATCTGGGCGGTTATCAACCCGGAGTATTTGAAGAGTATCATTATAAATTGTTGGCGGCAGCAAACGATCTGGGCAATGCGATTCAGCAGGCAAAACAGACTTCCTTTTACAAGGATTACAATGCCGCAGCCCAAGCGGCCAGTCACGTCGATAATAAATATGGAGTGGATGTTGACGAAGTATTTACAGTTGAAGACATACTTCCCGCCGCACAAAAAAAACAGTTTGCAATAACCCTGCAACAGGAAGAACAGCTAAAGGAAGATACCCTCCATATCGGTTATTTAAAGTTGTCGAAACTGGAAGTTTGATCCTTTTCAGGATGAGCCCTAAATCCAAAGGCTGCCATCCCGATAGCTATCGGGACACGAATGATTAATCTATTGGGGGTATTTTCAAAGAAAACAGACACAAATATTATGCGCCATTCGTGCATTCGTGGCATTCGACAATAGTATTACAGACATTAAATTGGCATACGATACCAGCCATTTTGTTCGTCCACCCCGGATTCTTTTTTAATGTTTGAACAGCTGATCCGTCAGAAAGCCGGTCCCTGTTGCTTTTGCCGAATTTATCCACAGTTGTGCATATTTAGGAACGGGAAACCTGGTTTTGCTAAGGTAAATTCGTTAACCACAGGTTTCTAAACTTAACCAACCAAACGTAAAAATATGGTGCCATCTAAAAAACAAAACCAGAAAGGCCTGAGCTTTACAAGGAAGTACACTCAGGAAGGGACAAGCCCTTACGACCAGTTTACTTATGACTTTCGTACTTCAGTGATCAAGAACCCGAGCGGGGAAGTGGTCTTTCAGATGGATGATGTGGAGGTTCCCCAACAGTGGAGCCAGATCGCAACAGATATATTGGCACAGAAATATTTTCGCAGGGCGGGCGTACCTCAACCGGATGGTACAACCGGCAGGGAAAAAAGTATTAAACAGGTGGCGCACCGCCTTGCCCATTGCTGGCGGATGTGGGGCGAGCGGTATGATTATTTCGCTTCAACCGGAGATGCGCAGATCTTTTATGATGAGCTGGTGTATTCCATCTTAAACCAGTCCTGCGCGCCGAACAGTCCCCAGTGGTTTAACACCGGGTTGCATGAGGTGTATGGGATAAGCGGCAAGCCCCAGGGGCATTACTTTGTGGATCAGCGGGACGGGCAACTGAAAAAATCTACATCGGCATATGAGCGGCCGCAACCGCATGCTTGTTTTATTCTAAGTGTGGAAGATGACCTGGTGAATGATGGCGGTATTATGGACCTGTGGGTACGTGAAGCGCGTATTTTTAAATATGGAAGCGGTGTGGGTACCAACTACAGCAGCATCCGTGGCGAGGGCGAAAAGCTCAGTGGCGGCGGTACTTCCAGCGGATTGATGAGCTTTCTTAAAATAGGCGATCGCGCTGCCGGAGCTATTAAGAGCGGCGGCACTACCCGCCGTGCTGCAAAGATGGTTTGCCTGGATCTGGATCATCCGGAAATTGTGGATTTTGTAAACTGGAAAGTAGAAGAGGAAAAAAAGGTGGCAGCATTGATCGCTGCCGGCTATTCCAACGATTATGAAGGCGAGGCCTACCGCACCGTAAGCGGACAAAACAGCAATAATTCAGTTCGTATTCCTAATTCATTTTTTAAAGCATTATCAGAAGAAGGTGAGTGGGAATTGAAAGCCCGGAGCACCGGCAAAACCATGCGCTCCGTTAAAGCAAAAGATCTCTGGGATCAGATCAATTACGCCGCATGGCGTTGTGCAGATCCGGGGACTCAGTTTGATACCACTATCAATGAATGGCATACCTGTCCGGAAGGCGGGCCCATCCGCGCCAGCAATCCCTGCAGCGAGTATATGTTCCTGGATAATACTGCCTGTAACCTGGCCAGTGTAAACCTGCGCAAATTCTTTAATGAAATGGATAGCCTTTTTGATGTATCGGGTTTTGAATATACCTGCCGCCTCTGGACGGTGGTGCTGGAGATCTCCGTATTGATGGCGCAGTTCCCTTCAAAAGAAGTAGCGCAGCTGAGTTATGATTATCGCACGCTGGGACTGGGTTATGCCAATATCGGTTCTATGCTGATGGTAAACGGCATTCCTTACGATAGTGATGCCGCGCGGGGTATTGCGGGAGCGATTACTGCAATCATGACTGGCGTTGCTTATGCAACATCCGCGGAGATGGCTGCCAACCTGGGTGCTTTTCCAAAGTACCAGGATAATAAAGAGCACATGTTGCGGGTAATGCGCAACCACCGGGCTGCAGCTTATGACGCAAGCGAAGCCTACGAGGGTATCCAGATCAGGCCCCAGGGGATCAATGCAACCTATTGCCCGGATTATTTACTAACTGCTGCAACAAAAGCATGGGATAATGCGGTACAGTGGGGCGAGCAGCACGGCTATCGCAACGCGCAAACTACTGTTATTGCTCCCACCGGCACCATTGGGCTGGTGATGGATTGTGATACTACAGGAGTGGAGCCCGATTTTGCACTGGTGAAATTTAAAAAATTAAGCGGTGGCGGGTACTTTAAAATTATTAACCAAAGTGTGCCACAGGCCCTGCGCAAACTGGGTTATGCAGAAAACGAAACAGAGGCGATCGTTAATTATGCCAAAGGACATGCCACATTAAACGGTGCTCCGTATATTAATGCCGATACACTGATCGCAAAAGGCTTTACTCCCGTAGAAATTGATAAACTGAATGCTGCGATGGGCACGGCTTTTGAAATTTCTTTTGCCTTTAATGTATTTACCCTTGGCGAAGCCTGCCTGCAGCGTTTGGGATTCAACCCCGATCAATACAATGATTTCGGCTGGAGCATGCTGAATGCCCTGGGCTTTTCAGATAAAGAAATTGAAGCCGCCAACACCTATGTGTGCGGGACCATGACCATCGAAGGCGCGCCTTACCTGAAAGAAACCGATTACCCTGTTTTTGATTGCGCCAATAAATGCGGACAAACCGGTCAGCGTTATATTCATGCGCACGGTCACATCCGGATGATGGCGGCAGCACAGCCCTTCCTGAGCGGGGCGATCAGTAAGACGATCAACCTGCCCAATGAAGCCACGGTTGAAGAAATTGCAGATGCCTATAAACTAAGCTGGGAGCTGGGACTGAAGGCCTGTGCCTTATATCGTGATGGTTCAAAATTAAGCCAGCCGCTGAGTAATAAGGCCGATGTGAAAAAGCAGACGACTGAAGAAAGCAAAGAAACCGCGGAAGAAATGGTTGCAGAATCTGCCATTGTTGATTTGGGAAAACTGACGATTGATGAGCTGCTGGAAGAAGTGAACCACCGCGTGCAGAACAGCAAAGATACCTCATTAAAACGCCAGTTGGCAATGATCGTAGAGCGCCGGTCACTGCCTGCCAAGCGCAGAGGCTATACCCAAAAAGCGAAGATTAACGGACAAACCCTGTTCCTGCGCACAGGTGAATATAGTGATGGCACACTGGGTGAGATCTTTATTGATATGGCCAAGGAAGGTGCCACCATGCGGAGCATGCTCAACTGCTTTGCCATAGCTGTTTCTATAGGATTGCAATACGGCGTTCCTTTGGAAGAATTTGTAGAAAAATTTGTATTTACCCGGTTTGAGCCGGCGGGAATGGTACAGCACCCCAATATAAAATCAACCACATCGATCATCGATTTTATGTTCCGTGCCCTGGCTTATGAATACCTGGGTCGTGCAGACCTGGTGCATGTACTGGACAAACCCAACGAAACCGTTCTGGAAGATGAGGTGGATAATGATGAACAGTGGAACGAACAAACGCCAACGATTGGCGAGCGCGTGCCGGAACTAAGCGAAGTAAGAGTAGTGGGACGGGTTGCGCCAAAACCAGAAGTGGTATCTCATGTGCATACGCATAACGGTTTAGATGCGGTTAATAAAGCCGCTGCGTCCATGCAATCAGATGCACCGGCCTGTAATGTTTGCGGACATATTACCGTAAGAAGCGGCACCTGTTATAAATGTATGAACTGCGGCAATAGTTTGGGTTGTAGTTAATGTGAGGTGTTAAAAAAATAAAAGCCCTGCACTGATTTTTAAATAGTGCAGGGCTTTTTTATAGGCGGCCTACGGGTTTTCCTTCAGTGCTTCTGTGTTTCGGTGGCAAAAATATACGACGGCGTAAAAGTCGGCTACCGGATCTCTATATTACTATAACTGCTTTTTATTGAAAAGCTGGACGCGCCATTTCCAATTGTGGAGGTAAATGAACGGGTAAATGTAGGCCCATACCGCGTTTCTTTTGTTATATCCTGGATGTTGATGGAAGAGCGATTCTTTAGGTCTGAAAAACTATTCCGGATGCTTAAAGTGGTGTTTAAGTTCGATGGAATATTCAGGATCATATTGGTATAAGAAGTAGTGAGCTCCACATCCTTTGTATTCCGGTCGAACCCGATTTCCGAGTTCTTACAAAATTTAAGCGCCACTTTTACATCCCCCGACAAGGCATCTATTTTAACGGTTGAAAATTCTACAGTAAGATCCGGGTCGATAATTTTTTTGGAAAGTAATTTCCCAAACTTGACGGTAACGCCTTTGTTCTTTGAAATGAT
>JAGIAQ010000134.1:0-341 GCA_017744795.1 Niabella sp.
GGTTTCAGGTTACAAGTTCAAGGTTTGGCATTCCGCATTAAGCGTTCAGCATTTCGCGTTTACACCACCGGAAACCTCACAAAGAACGTCGTTCCCTTACCCGGTTGTGTTTCGAACCAGATGTGGCCGTTAGCTTTTTCAACAATGCCTTTACACATCGCCAATCCCAGGCCGGTTCCGGAGCTTTTGGTGGTAAAATTGGGTGTAAAGATCTTGGCCTTCATTACCTCACTGATACCGCTTCCATTGTCTGCTACGCTTATAGTTATATGTTGTTCTTTCAGGTGCTCTGTAACGGTCAGCACGCATTTGGAATTGTCCTCACAAGCATCAATAGCATT
>JAGIAQ010000134.1:351-10589 GCA_017744795.1 Niabella sp.
CAACCGGTTCAGCTGGGTTTTATCGGCCATAATACGAACCTGTCCGGGTAGCCGGTTCCATTTGAACAGCACATCCGGGTTCTTACTGTAAATACTTTCCAGCGGCTGCAATACTTCATGCAGATCAAATAGTTCTGCCTGCACGTGATTGATATTGGCAAACTGCGAAAAATCGGCGGCGATCTTTGAAAGGTGATCGATCTGCTCCACCAGCGTGTTGGCCACACTGGAAGTCAGGGGCTGTATATTGGGGCTTTTTTCTTTGATGGCTTTCTGAAGGTATTGCAGGCTCAGCTTCATAGGTGTTAGGGGATTCTTTATTTCATGCGCCACCTGTCGGGCCATCTCCCGCCAGGCTTCTTCTCTTTGAGAACGTGCCAGGGCATCTGCGCTTTTTTGTAGTTTAGACACCATCTTATTATACTCTTTTACCAGCTGACCGATCTCATCATTCCGGTCCCATATAATTGCCTCATTGTCGCTGGAAAGGCTTACCCGCTTCATCTTATTAGCGATAACAGTAAAAGATCCGGTGATCCTGTTGGTGATCAATAATGCCAACAACCCGGTGAGCAGGAAGATGAAAGCATACAAATTGATCAACGTGATCAGGAAGCTTGATATTTCCTGACTTAGCTCCTGCTGCGACGTAAAATAAGGGATACTTATGTAGGCATAGGGTTGCGCACTGTTCTCTCCCACCGGCGCATAAATGGTATTATACGACAGATTGGAAACCTCTTCTTTCTGCGTGTATTCAACCCGCCGTAAACGCAGCAGATAATAAAAGGCTTTGGGCATCATGCGGTTGCTTAATACGCCACGGCTGTAAATATCAGGCTGACTGGAAGCGCGCAGTTCACCGGTGCGATCGTACACATTTACATCCACCCCGTGAATATCAGAAATCTTTTTAATGACCTCGGTGAGTGCGTTGGCACTGAACAGATCTTCCTGGCTTCCTTTTTCACGCAAAATATTTCTTAAACTATCATGCAGGTTCAATTCATTCAACATGATGTTCATGGTACGGCTGAGCTTATCGTTATTGGATTCTTCAAACCGGCTTACAAAAAAGGATATGGTTGCGGCCCCTACCACCAGGAAGGCCAGTACATTAATCAGTACAAAGGTTCCATGTATCTGACTTTTGATGGTAGGAAAGATGGTTGCATTCTTTACCGATTTCCTGCTTATAAAAGCTCCAAGAATTATGATCAGCAGGTTGATCAATGCAGTAAGAAAAAGAAACGAACAAAAGATATAGGAAAAAAGCGTAATGGCCTCTAATAACAGTTCACTTTTACGAACCATTACAATAACTTTAGTAGCGCTGGCGTGGTACCACATTTCACTGTAACCTTCTTTTTCCCTGACCTCGAAGCGCGTTTGCGGTATCTGAGCGGGCGTCAGATAGGATGTAAAGGGGTATTTTTTTGATGAGGATTTTAATTGATTATCCTGGTAAATGGCATATTGATACACCAATGAGTTGGAATATTCCCATTGCCGGAATTGCTTGAACAGCTCGGGCCGGAGGTTGGCCACTGCAAATTTCCGGGGATTGGAGACGATATATATCGTGCCGATCAGCCGGCCGCTTTTGTCATTCCAGATAACCCGCCGGGTTATGTACGCGAAATTATCCGCCTCCGATTCATAAAAATACATGTCGGGAAAAGACGTCGGCCTGGATTTGTTGGCTATAATATTATCCAGTGCCGCAGCTGTATACGGGAATTCGTTAAACAGCGGATTATTCAGGCTATCAAAAAAATACAGGTTGGTGATATAGTTGTTAAGGTAGCCGATATAATTGCGATTGCGGATACTATCGCGCATATATTCGTTCTCCTGCTGATTATACAATCGCTGGAAATTATTCTGAAAATAAGTGCTGTCCATGTATTTGTTCGCAATACTGATCAGGCGCTCGCTGGCAGGATCGGTTTGAGTGGCCAGTTTTTCAATATATTTTTTTCGCAGCAACAACTCCGTCTTGTCAATTTCCTTCAGCATCAGCAGGGAAACACTTACCGAGAAGACAAAGATCCACAAAACCGTTCCCGAAACACTGGCCCGTATATAGCGGTAAATGACGGCTTCTTTGATAAAGATAAAAGTATACACCAGCAGCCAGGCCAGTACGGGCAAATAGAAAACAACAAGACCTTCTTTATTTATAATGGTAATAAACAATAATCCAACGACGGCGATGGAAAAATAGATCAGCCGGTAATTATTTTTAAATACAACCAATACATATTTATAAATCGTGCGGCTTAGATAATAGAACCCAAGGCATAAACAGGCAAGGATGATAAAGCCGACAGCTGTAAAAACAGACAGGCTAGACACATTGGTAACATCAAAAGATATTTTTGGCGAGGCAATCAGGCTTTTTATAACACCAGCGATGCTGAAGGTGGTGGCAATTAATATCACCAGCCAGCTGATCCCGGCAACTACGATTACCCGGCGCGAATACCTGGCCACGTTGAAGGAACGAGTGGAGAGCCGGCTCCATACAAACACGCTGATCCAGCAAAACAGGAGGCTGTTAATGAGCAGATCGCCGAGGGTGGGCAGCAGGTAGCCGGTATTATAAACCTCCGGGTTAAAAAGCGAGAATTCAGCAAACCACCAATGGGCCTCCATGATATATAAAACAACCCGGAATACCAAAAGGCATCCTACAAAAAGATAGATCTGGTATAAGGGATCGGGTGTTGCTAAACGTTTAGCCAGGATGAGGTACAATGCCAGGAAGATCAGAAACAATCCTACGATCTTCATTATCACAGAAGCTGCTGAATCCCTGGCAACCGTAATATGTGGCTTGTATTGCAAATAAAACAGCGGCGCTCCGCTGGCACTTTTAACCGCATAGGGAGTTGGACTCAGCGAAACATCCATGAGGTTATCCATTCCATTATCAAACGGAAAATCATCCTTAAAGTACTCTGTTTCGATAAAAAAGGAGGACTTGATCAGTACCAGGCAATAAACACTGAAATCGTTATAACCCGGCACCTGCTTCCGCAGTGAATAATAGTACCCGTTGGGCAGTTTCAGCACCCGTTCATTACTGCTGTCGTACAACAGCTCATCTGAAGGAATAACAATACCCGTATTCCAGAACCGGAGAAACTGTTTGTTCTCATCTTTTTTATATAGAAAAAAATAAAACGGGCAGTTGTAGATATTCTTTAAATCGTTCAGGCTTTCCCGCGACTGGGTGAGGCGGCTCATCAATTGCTCATCCTTTACCAGGTCTTCAAAATAGCTGACCCGTTTGGCTATCTCTCTTTCAAAAAAGACAGATTGCTGCGCCAGAGATGTCCTTTTAACAAAGCTTGAACTCAACAGCAGCCCCACCATAAAAATGAGCGCGGCCGCCGCCAAAAGGGTAAATTCCCAACGATATTTATGCTTTATTTTCAACGGTTACGTGCTTCTTCTTTAGCCCGGTTCCACAAGGCGTCCATCTCTGCTAATGATAATTCCGCCAGGGCGGTTTTCTTTTCGGTCGCCAACTCCTCCATCCGGGTAAACCGGCTTATAAATTTTTTATTTGTGTGCTCCAGCGCCGCCTCGGCATCTACCTTCAAAAAACGTGCGTAATTGATCAGGGAAAACAGCAAATCCCCAAATTCTTCATTAATTCTTTCAGCATCGGCAATCTGAACAGCCTCCTTCAGTTCGGCGGACTCTTCCTCAACCTTTTCCCAAACCTGATCAGGTGTTTCCCATTCAAACCCCACCTGTTTTGCCTTTTCCTGCAGGCGCATGGCCTTTACCAATGCGGGCAATGATTTGGGTACGCCGCTCAACACCGATTTTTTACCCTCTTTTAATTTCAGTTGTTCCCAGTTCTGTTTTACATCATCTTCCGTTTGAACAGTTTTCAGCCCTGCCATACCTCCCTCCGGCGGGTAAATATGCGGATGACGCTTGATGAGTTTGTCTATAATGCCCGTAATCACTTCTTCTATAGTGAAAGCCTGTTGTTCTGTGGCGATCCTTGAATAAAAAACGATATGCAATAAAAGATCACCCAGTTCTTCTTTGATACCCTTCCAGTCCTTTTCAATGATCGCATCCCCCAGCTCATAGGTTTCTTCAATGGTCATCTGCCGCAGGGTCTGGATGGTTTGCTTGCGGTCCCAGGGGCATTTTAACCTCAGTTCGTCCATCACTTCCACCAATCGGCTAAAGGATCCGGGGTGTATTTTTACTGAATCATTCATAATACAAATTAAAAGATTTCACTTATCCCAAACCTGCTTACTTTTTGCTTTTTATTCCGTTTTCAAAAAACCGGTGCATAAATAATAATTGATACTGGATCGCATTCTGCCAGTATTCCGTGTTGTGCGCGCCCGGCCGCGTAATATAATCATGTGGAATATTGCGCAGCAGCAATTCTTTATGCAGCGCTTCATTTACCGGGTAAAAGAAATCACTGGTGCCGCAATCAATGATTATTTTCAAGGTATTGGGCTCGATCCGGTACAATAAGTTCATAACCGTATTTTGCTCCCAGCGTTCCGGATACTTTGAATATTTTCCTAATCGCTTCGCCATATCCCAGTTATCAGGAAAAGGCCGGATATCCACGCCCCCGCTCATACTGCCGGTGGCGCCAAACACATCCGGATGCTTGATTGCCAGGTACAATGCTCCCTGTCCGCCCATGCTCAGGCCCAGTACCGCCCGGTCTGCAGGCGCTGCAATGGTGGCGTACGTCTTGTCAACCCAACGCACCAACTCATCAGACACAAATGTTTCGTATTTAAAAGCAGGATCCACCGGGCTATCCCAATACCAGCTGCCGTATCCGCCATCCGGGCAAACCAGCAGCACCTGGTACAGATCAGCCGTTTCCATTACACCCGGCATTTTTGCGTAGGTGGCATAATTGCCGCTATAGCCGTGCAACAGGTAAACCACCGGATATTTCCTGGCGCTGTTATAATTGTCCGGAAGGGCAACCACCGTCTTTATGTTCTTTTTCATGGAGGTGCTGTACACTTCCAGGGTATCTACTTTTGCCGCCGACGCAGCGAACGCGCCGATCACTAAACTAAGCGCTAAAAAAATATACTTCATTTGTTAAATTGATTATAACAAACGAATTTATAGAAAAAAACAGAAGGAAGGAATGCTGAACGCGCAATGCTCAACGCCGAATGCTAAATACTGAACGCTCGCTAATGAAAAATTTTACATCTGTTTGCCGTTTAACAGCGCGCGTCTTACACCAGGATAATTGCTGATCAACGCCAGTTCATAGTCCGGGTTTGCTTTTAGTTTGCGGATAAAATCCACCAACCGCAGGGAATCATCGGCGGTGCGCCACATTTGGTCGTGCGCCAGGATCACCAGGTTATTAGGGGTAAGGGTTTTATTTTCAGCAAACAAATGATTCACTTCGGCATAGAGCTGGTCCGCCGTTTGAACGGCCTGGTTATTTCTGTGGTTGAATGCCCACTCCAGATCCCAACCAATAAGTACATAGCCGCCTTTCGATTGCAACGTGTCGATCACTTTTTTGTTTTTTAACAGATCTGTGCGGGTCACGCTATCGATGCGCCAGGCGTTCCTTCCCGGTGTACGGGCGATGGGCGCCTTTAAAGCCATCAATGTTTCTGCATGGTTGAAATCGGCAATAACCGAATCGGCGTGCTGATAAAAAGGGGTGAATTTATTTCTCCAGGCATGAGAAAAACTGTGATTGCACAACTCAATTCCCGGGAAGGTTTGCAATTTGCTCCACATCAGCTTCTGTTCCGGGCTGGCGCCGGTGTGCAGCCCAATGAGGAACATGGTGGCCGGTACGTTTTCATCATGCAAAATAGTAAGTAAATTCCTTGTGCCCAGGTTCGGTCCGTCATCAAAAGTAAGATAGACCCTTTTTTTATTTGAAGGCGGCAGGGTATCTGCGGCAAGAAGTTGCTTGAGCGAATCCTGGTGCGTTGCCGCAGCAGTGGCCGTATCCACTGCAACAGACTGCCCCCCTGCATCGGTGTTACCGGGAGCATTGCAGGCCCATAAACTAAAAACAATAAAAACGGAAGTAATAACACGTGTAACTCCGGAGTGCGGACGCATTAAATAATTTTTCATAATCAATTTTCTATCTGGTTAGCTACAAAACAAAACCTGCCCGTGCTTTTCCTCTGCAAATATAAAGCTATCCTACAGGATTATTACGACCTGGTATTTTTTGTCTTCTCAAAGATTGACACCGCGGCCTTTGTGGTTAGGTTTCTCGCGGCGCGAGCAGCGGGGCAACGGCGCAGCGAACAGCTCTCAAAAGCGCTAAAAGGGCTCACAGATTGCACGGGTTTTCACAGATGCCTTCGCGGTTAAGTTTCCCGCAGCGAACGCAGCAGGGCAGCGGCACGGCGGACTGCTTTCAAAAGCGCTAAAAAAGCTCGCAGATTGCACGGATTGACACAGAAGGACTGATTAAATCTGCGGAATCTGTGAAAGAAAAATAACATTTATTGCAATACTCCCTGTTTTTGCAGCAGGGCCAGACGGGCCAGGAGCTCCAGCATCCCGCCCTGGGGCACCAGGTTTTTTGTTGCAGCAGTGCCCCAAAGACCATGGGCATCTTTTTCAGCCGCTGCCGTCTCCACTGCTTTCTGAAAAAGTTGCAGATACCAGGTATTCTTATCGTATCGCAATAAGTCCTGGTAGGCCCGCAGTAAAACGGCATTGAACCAGTAATTATCCCGAAATTTCCCTTCCGCTAAAAAATAGGACGCAGCAGCATTTGCAGTCGTCTTTGCTTCCTGAAGATATTTATTGTCCTTTGTGATCTCATACAGGATAATAGCCGACTGCAGCATCGTTCCGGTATTGTAGGAATACAAGTGTGTATCAACCGTACCATTTTTTATCCGCAGGTTATCGTAAAACAAGCCCTCAGGCGATCTTAAATGTGCGTTCACCCAGGTGTACAAACCCCTGGCAACGTTCAAATATTGCTGCTCTTTGGTGGCCTTATACAGTTGCAGGGCTAGCAATATTCCCGGACCATTGCTACAGGTATTCTTCGATTTTTTAATGCCCTCCTGCCAGTACAGGCCGCCTCCGGAAACCGTATCGAAACCGGTCATCATGAAATTATAGATCTCTATCCCTTGCTCCAGCCAGGTTTTATCATGCGTAAATCCATATTGATTCATCGCGGTAATACCGATCCATTGGTTATCATCATAAAACCGGTCGCCGCCACCATATATCATTGGAAAGGAAGCAAATCCGGGTGCCGGGGGCTTATTCGTATGATATTTTTTTATGATCGCTGCAACGCGTTCAAAGTCTTTGAAATCGCCATTCAAAACCCCGCCCGTCTGGTAGCCCTCCAGCAAGGCACAAAGCGGCCATAAATAAGAGGCCTGCCGTTCCTTAGGTCCCGGTGGCAGCTGCTCTTTATAAAAATCATTTCCTGCATTATAAAAATAATGTTGAATGCTATCGCTCAACTGCCGGTAAGCCTGCGCATAATCCATTTTCTGAGCATCACTTTTAAAACCGACACAGCTCAATAACAGAAAAAAAACAAAATACTTCATAGTCAGAGATCATTTATCGGGTTTGGGCGTTGCACATAATTCGGTGAGTACGCCGTAGGTAGAACGCGGATCCAAAAAGGCGATCTGAAGCCCCTCCGCACCAGCGCGCGGCACTTTGTCGATCAACGCAATATTATTTTCAGTTGCCTGCTCCAGTGCCGCTTGTACATCATCAACCGCAAAGGCAATATGGTGCATGCCCTCACCGCGTTTTTCAATAAATTTTCCAATGGGGCCACCGGGATCGGTAGATTCCAGCAGCTCGATTTTTGTGGCGCCTAACCGGAAGAATGCCGTGCGCACTTTTTGATCGGCTACTTCCTCCACCCGGTAACATTTTAGTCCGAACACCTTTTCCCAGTAGCGGATACTTTCCTCAAGATCTTTTACGGCAAAGCCGATATGCTCAATATGTGTAGGATTCATTTTATAAAGTTAATGCACGGTTATTGTTTTTGATGCGTAGGTATTTGCACTGAAATAGCCCAGCGCCCCCCCCTTTATATTTGTGATGGGATTACCGGGCGAAGCGCTTTGATTCTGCCCCAATGCACTTTGAGAAAGACTATACCAATACATATAATTATCCATACTAATGCAGCGCATCTCTACTTTCAGACGATCACCGGTCTTGAGGTCCGAGTGCTTATCGTTGGAAAAGACCAGCAATTCATAGGATACGCTTCGCCCATCAAACAACTTATCATTCGTTACAAAAATGGTAATTTCTTTCCGGTCGTTCACATACTGTGTAAAGCGGTAGGCATTGCCTTCCCCGGGCGGATCGGTAAACGCAACCGCCGCAATTTTTTGCATACGTCCCAAAAAAGGCCGTTCATTAGTAGTAATGGAATCCAATGGAACTTTTACAGGCATGGTGGAACTTGCGGTAAACACCTGCCCATTTACCTTAACAACAAGATTATAGGTATGCCCCGGGCGGCCTGTTACATTGGCATGATAGATCCCATTTCCCCTATCCTCCAGCAATAACGGCGTTTTGCCATCTTCACTGATGGTTACAGAAGCATTGGGAACGCCCTTAAAAAGATTGGAATCTTCAATATTGAGCGTCTGGGAAATAATGACATTATAAAAGTCGTTATTGTCCGCTACCGTAGCTTCGATCACATATTTTTTGGCAACGCCTTCAATAGAAAGATGAATGATTTTTTTGCAGCCAGCGCCCATGATTCCTAAAACGATCAGCAGCAACAATCTTCTTTTGAATCGTTTCATGTTGTCAGAATTTAAAATGATAGGATATGGAAGGCACAAAGCGAAACAAGGATGTTTTAACAATCTCAGTAATATCCGGGTTGGTATCGCTCTGCTGAAATGTAATAACAAAAGCATTCTGCCTGCCGTAAGCATTATATAAACTAAACGCAAGCTCTGAAGAAAATCCTTTATGCCTTGTTTTTAACTGCATAGTGGCGCCCAGGTCCAGCCGGTGGTAGGCAGGCATCCGGTACGCATTCCGCTTTGTATAATAAAAGGCGATCTGCTTGTCGATCACATATTTCCCACTTGGAAACGTTACCGCATCGCCGGTATAATAGACCCAGTTGGCCGACAAATTCCATTTTTTGTTTACCTGGTAATTAGCCACTACGGCAATATCGTGGGTACGGTCCTGCCGCGCATTATACCACTCACCGTCGTTAATACCGTTAATTTTTCGCTCCGATTTAGACAGCGTATAGCCCAGCCAGCCCGTTAGTTTACCCTGCTTCTTTTTCACTAAAAATTCAACGCCGTAGGCTCTGCCAATACCTGTTAATAATTGCGATTCAATGGCGTTATTAGTATACACATCTGCTCCGGTCCGGTAGTCGATCTGATTTTGCAGCCATTTGTAATAGGATTCTACCGTAAGTTCATAAACATTATTGTTCAGGTTTTTATACCAGCCTACCGAATAGATATCTGCCAGTTCCGGTTTTATATTATTCGTGCTCGCAATCCATTTATCGGTAGGCACATTGGTTGCCGAATTAGAGATCAGGTGCATGTTTTGTGCATTCCGCGCGTAGGAAATCTTTATCGATGCCGTGGGGCTCAGCTTCAATCCCGCTGCCAGCCTGGGTTCCAGGTTTAAATAATTTTCCACCACATCACCTTTCTTATACCGGAGCGTATCTTTCACATTGCCGTTGGCATCCAGGCGATAGTAATCTCCCGGACCCATAATGGCAAAAGAAGACACGCGCAACCCGTAGGTAAGACTAAAATTGTTTGATAGTTTCCAGGTATCGGTGGCAAAAGCTGCATTTTCCCAGGCGTAGCGGTTCTGCAGTATTAAATTATTATAGCTTGCTTTTCCGGTGCTGGTTATTTCACCCGGAGTAATGGTATGATAAATGGAGTTGAACCCGAAACGCAGTGCATGTGCACTTCCCGCCCACCATTGTATTTCTTCTTTTAAATTCAGGTCTTTGATCTGCGAAAAAATGTTCACATTATTATTGGGATTATCGATAGCTATATTATAATTGAAATTGCTATAGATCAAAGAGGTATTGGAAAAGATCCTGTCGTTAAAAATATGGTTCCATCGCAGCGTGCCTGTTTTATTGCCCCAATCCAGTCCAAATTGTTTGGCCAGACTCAGCACATCCCGGCCCAGGTAACCCGAAAGGTACAATC
>JAGIAQ010000135.1 GCA_017744795.1 Niabella sp.
GCTGGATAGATACTTGAATTCTTATCAAGATTATTTGCCTGCAGGATCTGCTCTGCAAAACCGGGCGTATAACTTTGCCCGAGGTAGATCAACCCCAGCACAACAGTTAACCCACCCAACGTGTATAATATCTTTTTAAAATTTTGCTGTAATAGTTCTTTCCCGCCAGGCGAAAAAAAGAGTTGCTGCGCTGTAACCACGGCCATAACAACGAGTGTCAGCTGTGGAATGACCAGGATCAATGAAGGAGCCCTGAATTTATTATACATCGGCAGGTTGTGTAAAAGCAACTCGTTAAACCCGGCAAAATAGCTACCCCAACTCATTATAATCGCCAATACTGTTGCAGCCAAAAGCCCCCATTTCATTGGCCCTTTTACGATCACAAAACCGATCAGCGCCAGCAGGCAAATAATAGCGCCCACATAGGGAGGACCACTGGTGCCCACTTCGCCTGATTTGATCATCCCGCCCCAATAAACAGGAAGGTTGGCAAACTGGCCCACACTATTCGCCGGTATGCCCGCAGCAGTCAGGCGATCAATTACTTTCGAATTTTCACCAATAGTGTTGGAAGAGCTGCCGCCAAACGCGCCCGGCATCAGCATTACAAGCGGCTCTGTTATTTTCATGCTGTAAGAAAAGGCGTAATCCTCATCCAGACCGGAAGTTTTGGCTTCCTTCACCTGGTCTCCCTGTATGGATACTGATTTTCCACCACGCATCGTGTATTCCGTATATTCCTTGGTAGCAGCAAAGGTGATATAATAAGCGCCAATGCCCACCAATGCAGCGATGCCGCAAAGCACTACCGCAATACCGATCTGTTTAAAATCTTTTTCTTTGATCCACTTAGCGATATAAAACAGGGTGATCAATCCGGCAATAATAAAAAAGTAATAATTGATCTGGGGGTGGTTCGACATCAGTTCCTGGTAAGCGCCCAGTGTGGCCACAGCCAACCCGATCCAATATCGTTTGTTGAAGATCAGTATCATTCCTGCGAGCAACAGGGGCATAAACCCAATGGCCAACATTTTAGTATTATGACCCACTGAAATGATCACCGGGTTATATGTGGAAAAGCCATATGCCAGTGCCCCCAATATCGATACAACAGGGTTTAAACCTAATGCCAACCCTAAAATATAAAAGCAAATACACGCGATGAATAAAAAATTAGCCGGTGCAGGCAAGCCCAGGCCAAAAATTTTTGTAAGATCCGGCAGCACCGATTTTCCTTCCATTGCAATCTGGTAATTGGGCATCCCGCTGAACATATGCGTATTCCAGAGCGGCATCTTTCCGGTTTTTTCTTTCACGGCAAAGGCATCCTGGGCAGATCCCTTCCAATGCATAATATCACTTTGCTGTAATTCATTGCCCTCCAGCACCGGCTTACAAAAGATCAGTGATACCACTATAAAAATAACAACGGCTATAACATGGGGAATACTACTTCTTAACCAATTATTTTTCATGCTTTGCTTTTTGATGCTCGATACGGGTTGCCTGATACTGGATACCTGATATTAAAAATACCACCCTATATAAAAGAGAGCATATCCAGTAACTTGTAACCAGAAACCAGTAACCAATACCAAGAATCCGTTTTTTAAAGTGGGCAAAATAATGCTATTTTACAAGAAATTAGCTTATGCGGTGGTTAATATTTTTGTCGAGGGTGGCGTTTTTATGCGGTATAATGGTCATCCTGGCGCTTTCGTTATTATTTAAATCATGGAACCATAATGAAACGGTCAGTTCCACTGTGATCACTGCCGGGTATGCGTTAGGGTTGGTTATGATCCCGCTCATCAATGTGCTGTATCTGATCAGCTGGGCGGCCGGTAAAAAACCAGGCACTGTTGTACCCCGCTGGCTGATTCTTTTCAATGTAGTTTGCCTGCTCCTTATTTTTGCTTATATTTTTTGTATCAATGATCCATACTATCATCAGGCATAGACCTACCCGGCTTTATATTTTATTAGGAACTTTCTTTGTTGCCAACGCCATTATTGCCGAAGTGGTTGGCGTAAAAATATTTTCGCTGGAGCGCACGCTGGGCATCTCCCCCTTGAACATAAGTATTTTGGGGAATTATTTTTCCTTCAATCTTACCGCGGGTGTGCTCCTGTGGCCGGTGGTATTTATTATGACGGATATTATCAATGAATACTATGGTATGAAGGGCGTTCGCTTTTTATCGTTCCTGGCAGCGGGCCTGATCGCCTATACGTTTCTGATGTTCCAGGGTGCTATATCACTCACTCCTGCCGATTTTTGGGTACATAATTATGTAAAAAATAATGTACCGAATGCCGACCATGCCTACCGGGTAATGCTGGGCCAGGGCTCCTGGATCATCGTGGGTTCCCTGGGGGCGTTTCTTTTAGGACAGATTCTTGATGTAGCTTCCTTTCACAAGATCAAAAAAATAACCGGCGAAAAAGCAATCTGGCTGCGATCTACCGGTTCCACTTTGATCTCGCAGCTGGTGGATAGTTTTGTGGTATTATTTATTGCCTTCTATATCGGTCCGCGCGTATCCTCTAACCAGGGAGAGCCGTGGAGCCTGAAACTGGTGCTCAGCATTTGCGTGGGCAACTATATTTATAAATCTATTATTGCCATTGTGATGACCCCTGTTATTTATTGGGTGCATAACTGGATCGAACGCTACCTGGGGCATGAAACAGCAGCGAAGCTGAAACAAAGCGCGATGGGAGAAGAAATTTGAAAATTTGAGAATGTGTGAATGTGAAAATGGCAACAGGGCTGTCATCCCGAACGAAGAGAGGGATCTCGTGGTTATGAAAATGTAAAATAAGGAATGAGAAAATAAAATGAATGACGGTTTAACTTTTCAACCTTTGAACCTTTCAACATTTCAACTTTTCACCTTATCTTTGCCTGATTTTTTAAACCACCAAAAAAAATAAATGTCTGATACTCAATCACCCGCAATTTTACTTCTGGAAGATGGAACCGTTTGTACCGGTAAAGCCTTTGGCGCTATTGGCACCACTACCGGCGAAATCTGTTTTAATACCGGCATGACCGGCTACCAGGAAGTTTTTACGGATCCCAGTTATTATGGTCAGATCGTGATCATGAACGCTGTACATGTGGGTAATTATGGAGTGATTGACGAAGATGTAGAGTCAGATAGTGTGAAGATCCTTGGGGTGATCGCAAAAAATCTGAATGAAAATTATTCCCGCAGAAGAGCGATGGGCTCACTGGATGCCTATTTAAAAAAGAACAATATTGTTTCGATACATGATGTGGATACCCGGGCGCTGGTTACGCACGTACGCACAAAGGGGGCGATGAACTGCATCATCTCTTCTGAAATTTTCGATATCGCAGAATTGAAAAAGCGCCTGGCTGAAGTACCTTCCATGGACGGACTGGAGCTGGCATCAAAGGTATCTACAAAGACGGTTTATGAGGAAGGCGATCCTGAGGCCTCTATCCGCATTGCGGTGATGGATTACGGGATCAAAAGGAATATTCTTAAATGTATGACCGACAGAGGGGCATTCGTAAAAGTGTTCCCGGCAAAAACACCGTTGGAAGAAGTGAAAGCTTTCAACCCTGACGGGTATTTTATTTCAAACGGCCCCGGCGACCCTGCGGCAATGGATTACGCTGTTGACCAAATGCAGCAGATCCTGAAGGAAGAAAAACCATTGTTCGGCATCTGCCTGGGTCACCAGTTGCTGGCGCTCGCCAATGGCATCTCCACTTTTAAAATGCACCATGGCCACCGTGGGCTGAATCATCCTGTTAAAAATTTAATTACAGGTAGATCTGAAATAACTACTCAGAATCACGGATTTGGAGTTAATCCTGATTCCATAAAAGATTCAGAACTGGTAGAAATTACCCATGTGAATCTGAATGATCAGTCCATTGAAGGTATCCGCGTAAAAAACAAACCGGCGTTTTCAGTACAGTATCATCCGGAAAGCACACCCGGCCCTCATGATTCAAGATACCTGTTTGATGATTTTATCAATCTGATCAAAATTTCCAAAAATTAGGAGCTGATTAAAAAATATTTTTTGCCGGCAAGGCGGTAAAATTTAAAAGGTTGAAAAGCAAACCTTCCCGTATTTCCGACTTCCCGGCTTTGATTTGCCCCCGCTTTTGAGGCGGCCACTTTTATTTACGGAGGCGTATAAACAAAAAGGGCCGTCTTTAAAAGACAGCCCTTTTTAAAACAATTAAAAAAACTAGTTATTTCTTTTTTGCCGCTTTGGGAGCGATCATCGCCAGCATCCGGCGCCCTTCCAGTTTCGGCATGCTTTCTAACGTACCAAAATCCGCCAGGCGTTCTGCAAATTTCAACAGTAATAACTGCCCGCGATCCTGAAACTGGATGGCCCGCCCTTTAAATTGGACGTAAGCCTTCACTTTATTGCCCTCCTTAAGGAATCCTTCCGCGTGTTTAGACTTAAAATCAAAATCGTGGTCATCGGTATTCGGAGTAAACCGGATCTCTTTAATCTCAGTCGTTTTGCTTTTGGCTTTTAACTCCTTATCCTTCTTCTTTTTATCGTATAAAAACTTATTATAATCGATAATACGGCATACGGGAGGATCTACCTTTGGCGAGATCTCCACCAGGTCTAATTCCTGGTCCTGCGCCATTTTAAGCGCTTCCTGCGTAGAATAAATGCCTTGTTCTACATTGTCGCCAACCAGGCGCACCTGCGGAACGCGAATAAATTGATTGATGCGGTGTTCTGCTTCTTTTTGTGGTTGAAATCTTCCCCGGAAGTTTCCTTTTGGTCTGTTGCCACCGGGTTTAAAGGCTCCCTGTGGTTTGTAAGCCGGTTTTTGTGGTACTGCCATTTAATAGTATAAATTCTCCTCATTGTTTCTGCCCGGGGAAACCAATGTAAATTTCTTTTTTATACGCCTTTCGGGCAAGGCAATAGAATAATTTTGCAAAAATGGTGAAATATCACCAGTCCGGCAATTTTATTTTCCAAAGCTGATATTACTGCATTTATTTAACCGCCAGGGCGCTAAGGCACCAATAAATTAAGGCCTTGCGGCATTGACATCAAGTACCATAACCATATTCTTTCAGATAAAGATCGTTATCCCGCCATTTGGGCTTCACTTTTATAAAAAGCTCCAGGAACACTTTTTGTTCCAGGAAGGCCTCAATGTCTTTTCTTGCCGCCGTTCCTATCTTTTTTACCATCGTTCCCTTTTCTCCGATCAGGATCATTTTCTGCGTTTCGCGGTGCACGATAATATCCGCTATGATCTTCACCAACGTCTGTTTTTCCTTAAACTCCCGGATCAAAACGGCAGTATGATAAGGGATCTCATCCTGCGCCAGCTCATAGATCTTTTCCCTGATCAGCTCGCTCACAAAGAATTTTGTGGGCAGATCACTGATCTCATCCGTGTCATAAAAAGGTTCCCCTTCAGGAAGCAGGTCTACAATGGGTTTTAAAAAATCAGTATAATTCACCCCGGCGATTGCCGATATGGCTGCGATCTTTTTTGCGTAAGGCTTGTTGGTAAAATACGAGATGGCTTCCTCAATTTTCGCCGGTTTGGCTTTATCAATTTTATTAAGCACTAATACACCCGGCACCCGCAATTTCAAACTGGAAAAGAGGGCGTCATTTTCCTCCCAGTTATCATTTATATCCATTAGCAGCAGGGCCACGTCCGCATCTTCCAGCGCGCTTTTTACCGATTGCATCATCTTTTCGTGCAATTTATACCGGGGCTCAATGATGCCCGGTGTATCCGAAAAAATGATCTGGTACTCTTTTTCCGTCAAGATGGCTTTAATACGATGCCGGGTCGTTTGTACTTTGGATGATACGATGGCCAGCTTCTCTCCCATTAATGCGTTCAGCAGAGTGCTTTTTCCTGCATTGGGTTTCCCAAAAATATTTACAAAACCAGATTTCATTGGTGCAAAAATAAAACTAATTTTTTTAGAATTGTTTTCTAATCACTCTCATTGACCTTGCTATATAGGATAGCGCTGCGCTACAGCTTTGATGTCCTGTGTTCTACAGCACAAGAGTGTTCCGATAGCTATCGGAACAAGACAGATGCCATATATTCCGCTGTTGGCACAAAAAAAAATCCCGTCCTAAGGACGGGATCTGCTCGGTTGCGAAGCCGGTCCCGATAGCTATCGGGAGAACCTGGGACCTTCTAAATTCCATTTAACAAAAATCCCGTCTTTAGGACGGGATCTGATCGGTTGCGAAGCCAGGGATCGAACCTGGGACCTTCGGGTTATGAGCCCGACGAGCTACCGCTGCTCTACCTCGCGATGCAAAGATAGGATAAAAAAACGACATGACAAAAGCTTAATAGATTTTATTTAGAATTCGTTGTTGTTTAACGGTTTTTATCTTTCAGCTGATCTGCGCAGATTCAGCCGCAGCGCTGATTTGCGCGGATCAGGTCAACACTAAAAAAAATACAAATCTTTTTTGTATTCATTTTTTCTATAGCTTCGCATCCGTTCTTTCAAAAAAATGAAAGCGTGTTTGTAGCGTTTACAGACAATTTAAGTTTTCAGTGTTCCCGGGGTGCTGGATTTTGCCACAGGCAAATGACGGCTGAGATAATACCCGTAAACCTGATCAGGGTAATGCCTGCGCAGGGAAGGATGCCTCCTTTCTTTTTCAGCATTTCCCTCTCATTATTTTTTTTAACCCTTTCGCCTTTGGCGGAAACTTCAAAATGAAAAAAACAAATGAAGAGGATTTTCATTTCCGGCTGCCTGCTACTGGCAGCACAAGCATCGTTTGCACAAACGGATACCGCCCGTGCAAAATCAGACAGTTTTTATCTTTTATCACCCATTGAGGTGCGGGCGCTGCGCCTGAGCAGTCGCGCCCCTTTTGCGACCTCGAATGTGACGGATAAGGATCTGTCCAAACAAAACCTGGGGCAAAACATGCCCTACCTCCTGAACCAGACGCCCTCGCTGATCGTAAATGCAGATGACGGTTTGGGCGTGGGTTATACTTCATTGCGGATCCGTGGTACAGACATGACCCGTATTAACGTAACCTTAAACGGTATTCCGGTAAATGATCCTGAATCACAGGGTACTTTTTTCGTAGATCTGCCCGACCTGGCCTCCTCCACTTCCACCATCCAGATCCAGCGGGGCGTTGGCTCCTCCACCAATGGTGCAGGTGCATTTGGAGGATCTATTAATATTTCCAACCTGGAACAAAGCAAGGAAGCTACTGCCACGGTCAGCAACGCCTATGGCTCTTACAATACCTGGAAACACACGCTGCGCGCGGGAACGGGCCTATTAAAAGGAGGTTTTCAGTTTGATGTGCGCCTTTCCAAAATGAGCTCCAGCGGCTATGTTGACCGCTCCTCCTCCGATCTTTCGTCGGCACAACTGATCGGCTCCTGGACCTCAAAAAACCAGGCGACCAATATCAAGTTCAACTACCTTACGGGAAAGGAACGCACCGGCCAGGCCTGGAACGGATTGGGTGTAACCTTTACGGACAAGGACAATCCTTCCACCTTCAATTACGAAACGGCCCTTGATCAGCAAGGCAGAAGGACCAATACACTGGGGCAGATCGATAGTACACATTACTACAACAACCAAACAGACAATTACTGGCAGGATTACTACCAGTTATTTCTGAACCAGAAAATAAACAGCAACTGGTCATTGAACCTTGCCACCTTCCTCACCCGTGGAAAAGGGTATTATAATGAATATAAAAACGGGGAATCATTTGCTACTTATAATCTGCCCAATTTTGTAGCAAAGCCGGGCGATACGCTTAGCACTACCAACCTGACCCGACAGTTGTGGCTGGACAATTATTATTATGGTACCGTTTTTTCAACCAGCTATATCACTGCTAAGACCAGTTTTATTTTTGGTGGCGCTTATACGCGTTATGACGGCAAAAACTACGGTTATGTAACCTGGGCAGACTATGGAGTGCCGCTGGACTATCGCTGGTACAACCTGCCTTCATTCAAAGGCGATTTTAATATCTATGCAAAGCTGCAGCAGCAAATAGCGCCCAATTTCTACGGGTTTGCCGACCTCCAATATCGCAATGTCGTTTATACAATTGATGGGTTTAGGGCAGAACCGGACATACGTATAAAAAACAACTACCGCTTTTTCAATCCTAAAGTCGGGCTGAGTTATTTTATTAACAATACCGGTAAAATTTATGCATCCTACGCCATCGCCAATAAAGAACCCGGCCGGGATGATTTTGAAGCAGGCTTGCAGGAACAGCCCAAACCCGAGCATTTGCAGGACTTTGAAGCTGGGTACGAATACCGTTCTTCCATTTTCCAGGCAGGTGTAACCGGGTACTATATGCTCTACAAAAACCAGCTGATCCTGACGGGGAAAATCAATGATGTAGGTGCTTACGCGCGAACCAATGTGGATAAAAGCTACCGGGCAGGGTTAGAAGTAACCACAGGCATTAAGCCGAACCAATGGCTGCAATTCAATGCCAACGCTACTTTCAGCCGGAACAAGATCAGCAGTATTACCCAGTATGCCGACAACTATGACGCAGGCGGGCAGATAGCGCAGCAATATAAAAACACAGATATTTCCCTTTCGCCCAATACCATCGTGGGCGGAAGCCTGACGCTGGAACCTTTTTACAAATTAACGGGCGACAGGCATTTATACCTGGACCTGCTGGAAAAATATATCGGCCGGCAATACCTGGATAACGCTTCTGACAAAATGAAAAGCATTAATTCTTATGCCCTGACGGACCTGCGGCTGCGCTATCAGCTGAGCACAAGAACGTTCAAAAATATTAGCGTGATCGCAATGGTGAACAACCTGCTCAATAAAAAATATGAGAACAACGGGTACACTTACAGCTATGTAACGGGCGGTGCTTTTACAACTCAGAATTATTATTTTCCGCAGGCGGGCACTAACTGGAACCTGGGTTTAAGTTTTACGCTGTAAGGAAAGCTTAAAACCTCTGGTAGGGTAATTATTCAAATAACTACTCATTTATACAGTTGCCGAATGCCACGAATTCACGAATGAGGCTGTCGCAAAAGTTCAAAAACAAAACCACAGAGGAAAAAGAGGTCTGACACAGAGTGCACAGCGCCCTGTTAATCAATGGAGCGCCTCTGTAAACTCTGAGTATTCTCTGTTTGCTCGGTGGTTTGAAATTGCTTTTGAGACAGTTTCTTGGATTCGTGCATTCGTGGCTACTTTTAGAATTTACATGCTCATCGATTCAACCAACAGGAGACTTATAATAAAAGCCGTCATTTTGAGATGACGGCTTCTTTATTTTGTTATGGCCTTTCCTTAAAACTTCAATTCCGGCCAGCCTTCGCGGTAGGTACGTTTTACGTACTGGTTGGCTGCGTCGAAATTGGTCACCTTCATATTATCGCCATCCCATTTAAGTGTAATACCACGGCCGGGGAATTTCCCGTCCGCATCTCTGTAATTAAAGCTGCGGATGGCCAGGTTCCCCATCAGGATGCTTTCTGTAAGCGGCACGGCATAGCCGATGAAGGGAGAGTCTACCATTTTATGTCCCTTCTCATAACCGGCAATACAGGCGTCCACCCATTGTTTGTAATGCCCGTCGGCTCCGCCCGGAACCCGGGCATATTTTTTAGCAACATTCAGCCCCTGCATTTTCGAAGCCGGCAGCAATGTCGGGTTCAATCCATAAACCCCACACATCATCTTCCCCTTAGTGCCCACGAAGATCACCCCATTACCCCGATCATCATGGCTACCCATAATGTCATTGGGGCCTAATTCGTCCGGACGTTCAGGCTGAATACCCCCATCCATCCAATGCAGTTTAATGTCTTTTCCATTTTTCCCTTTGTATTTGAAATGCGCAGCAGTAGAAACCGGGGGACTATCCGGATAGTATCCTTGTTTGAAATTGCCCGTATAAATTGTGCTGGTGCTGCAGGTCACTTCTGTGGGGAAACCAAGTCCCAATACTTTAAATACAGGCCCAACAATATGACAGGCCATATCACCCAGCGCGCCGGTGCCATAATCCCACCAGCCGCGCCAGTTAAAAGGCACTACATTATCTTCATAATCCCTTTTAGGTGCGGTACCCAGCCACAGGTCCCAGTTCAGTTCCTGGGGAACGGGCGGCTTTTTATCAGGCCAGGCCAGGCCCTGGGGCCAAACCGGACGGTTGGTCCAGCAATGAACGGATTCTATTTCACCGATCAGACCGGCTTCATACCATTCTTTCAGGTCGCGTACCCCATCATTAGAGGAGCCCTGGTCGCCCATCTGGGTTACTACTTTATAACGTTTTGCTGCTTCACCCAGCATATGTGATTCCCAGATATCATGCGTCAATGGTTTTTGCACATATACATGTTTTTTTAATTGCATGGCATGAAAGGCCACGATAGCATGGGTATGAT
>JAGIAQ010000136.1 GCA_017744795.1 Niabella sp.
AATTATTTTTCCCCGGACAACAGTGATTTTACATTCTACATTTTCTCCCTCATCTGCCGCCAGGCGGACAATACATTCTCAGGTAATTGGTGTATAATGTGGAAAGATGCTCACGCGTGCCTTCGCCTTCGGATATGGCGTGTGTGCGGTTGGGGTAAGACATCAGCTGAAACTGTTTGCCGTCTTTTATCAGCTCATTGATGAGCATTTCCGCATTTTGATAATGCACATTGTCATCGCCGGTTCCGTGCACATACAGCAGGTTGCCGCGCAGGTTTTTGGCGTAGGTGATGGGGGAGCCTTTTACAAAATCCTCGTTAGAAGAAGTGGGTACGCCCATGTATCGTTCCTGGTACACATTGTCGTAAAGGAGTTGGTTGGTAACTGCAGCAATGGCAATACCCGTTTTATAAATGTCGGGGTACTGGAACATAAGGTTCAGCGTGGAGGAGCCGCCGCCGCTCCAGCCCCAAACGGCAACCCGGCTGGTATCAATAAAATTCCATTTTAATATTTCTTTAGCTCCCATAGCCTGATCGCGGATGTTGAGCTGCCCGATTTTACGGTAGATGGATTTGCGCCAGTCCCTTCCCCTTGGTGCCGGCGCACCGCGGTTTTCAAGGGAAATGTACACATAGCCATCGTCGGCCATATTGCCTTTGTATAAAAAGTTTTTTCCGGCAGAATAATTATCCATGACCGTTTGGGTTGCGGGTTCTCCATACACATAAAATACTACAGGGTATTTTTTATTAGGATCGAAGTGCATCGGTTTTACCATCCACCCGTCCAGTTCAATGCCGTCTGCTGTTTTTACTTTAAAGAATTCTGTTTTTGGCGCCCGGGGATCTGCTGTTCTTGTTCTTTTTGCGGCCACTAATTCTTTGTGCTCCGGCAGGCTGATTACAGACCCGTAGGCAATTTCGCTGGCACTGCTGTGATTCAGCAAGGCGATCTTTCCGTTGGTGGAAATAGTATAATCATTCACGCCGCTTAAGCCTGCGGGGGTAACGCGCTCGCCTTGTCCGCCTGCGAGGTTTATTTTATACAAGTAAGTTTGCGTGGCGTTATCGGGTGAAGCGGTATAATAAATCGTTCCTGTTGGCGCATCATAAAAATCGAACTGGATCACATCATAGTTCCCTTTGGTGATCAGGGATTCCTTGCCTTCCAGGTTCAGTTTATAGATCTGGCGCCAGCCGCCTTTTTCCGAAACCCAAAGAAAATCGCCTTTGTCGTTTATCCAATCCCACCCGGTGGGGTCATTATCGTTCCAGCGGCTTTTGATGTCGATCCAGGCCGGATCTGTTTCTTTATAAAATTCTTTGGCTTTGGCGGTTGCTGCATCTACTGAGAATAGGCGGGTCTCATTTTGTGCGCGATTCAGTTGTTGCAGCACAATCGCTTTTCCCGTAGGGGTCCATTCCATCCGGGGAATATAATGCTGAACCGGGTCTCCGTTCACCTCCGCCCGGCGCGACTTTCCTCCCGCGAGGTCATACAACCAGATGCTGCAGGCGCTGGGGTTTTGTCCTACTTTGGGATATTCAACCGGGATGGTAAAAGAATACAGGGAGTCGGTATTGTCGATCATCAGGAAATTGCGGATATGGGTAGCATCTAATTTCCAGTAGGCGATCCGGCTGCCATCAGGCGACCACCGGAAACCATCCTGACAGCCAAATTCTTCCTCATACACCCAGTCGAACGTACCATTAATAATGCGATCGGTGCCGTCTTTGGTAACGGGGGTACGGTGATGGTCTGCCAGGTTCTCAATAAAAATATTATGCTTCGATACATAGGCTACTTTTTTTCCGTCGGGAGAAAATTTTGCAAACATCAGGGATGCTTCGGGCAATCCCCTGCCCAGTTGCACCAGTTTTTTTGTTTCCGCATTATAGATCCAGTAATCGCCGCGGGTGTTCTGGCGCCAAACCCGTTTGGTATTGGCAAATAACAACAGCAGTTTTCCGTTTGGAGCTACAGTAAAACTTTGAACTGTCAGGGGTTTGGATGCACCGGCAGGGGTAAGGTCCTGCTCCGTCATGAACATTTTGTTGTTAGCCGGATTTACCGGGTCCGTACTGGATATGCCATTTTCAGCAAATGTATAAAAACGGTTCCCGTCCGGCGACCATTGCAGTTTTTGGGCTGTTGTGGTATTGATGAAAAGAAGCAGGGAAAGGATGATCAACGCACTAAATTTCCGCATAAAAAATGTATAAGTGTTTTTTAACAAGCACTGAAAGCTACTAAATTAAGGCGTTTTTGAATATCGGCATAAAAATATGGCTTTTAGCTATTACCTTAGAGGGAACAAACTGTACTTGATGAACCGAGGTCGTATTTTTCTTTTGTCAGGGGTTTTATTTTTTATAGGAATATCGGGTTGCGGGCTGCTACGCGGACAATATGGCAACAATGAGAAAGCAGGGCGATACTATCTGGTGCGCGGAATTGAAATGTACACAGAGGTATATGGGAAAGGGAAGCCGCTGCTGATGATCCATGGCAATGGCGGTAGTATGAACGCCTTTTCGATGACAGTGCCTTATTTTGAACAGGAGTATAAAGTGATACTGGTGGACAGCCGGGCGCAGGGAAAAACGGTTGATAAAGGCGATTCGCTGAGTTTTGAAATGATGGCGGATGATTTTGATGCGCTGCTGCAGGCAATGCACGTCAAATCGGCTTATGTGCTGGGCTGGAGCGACGGTGGCATTAACGCACTGGAACTGGCGATGCGGCATCCCCGGCGGGTCATTAAACTGGCCAGCACGGGGGCGAACCTGTGGCCCGATTCGCTGGGTTTACGACCTGATGTATGGCTGGACGGTGTAAGGGATTATAAAACCTGGCAAACGCGTATGCCGCTGACAACGGATAAGGATAAAAATGACTACAAGATTTTTATGCTGGATTATGTGCAGCCGAATATTCCACTTACTGATCTGAAGAAAATACAATGCCCGTCGTTAATTATCGGAGGTGATAATGATCTGATCCCCGTAAAACATACCACACAGATTGCTGAAAATATTCCCAACGCCCGGCTTTGGATCGTTCCGAACTCAGGACATGCCACGTTAAAGGAGCACAGTACAGACTTTAATAAGAAAGTGGATGCTTTTTTTAAAGAGCCGTATCACCGGAAAAGAAAGGCTCGGGTTGTTGGCGATGAACAGGAGTTGTGACGATTATCAAACCAATATCTTCTCATATTTCAGCTTATAATCAACCGGTGTCATCCCCGTTATCTTTTTAAATACATCGCGAAAAGCCTTTAGGTCGTTATAGCCCACATGGTACATCGTTTCCTGGATGGTTTTATAGCCTTGTTCCAATATTTTTTTTGCGGCTTCAATTTTTACTTTTTGAATATATTCTACAACCGTGTTGGTAGTTGCCTTCTTAAAGCGCCGTTCAAAAGTTCTGCGGCCAATGGCAAAACGTTCACATAAAGTATCCACGGGCAGCCGGTCTTCAAAATTCTGTTCGATAAAATGTTGCGCTTCTTTTATTGTGACATCATTATGGTCTTTCATGCCTGAAAAAATAATAAAAGGCGATTGGCTGCTGCGCTGGATATCTATCTGGAAAAACTTGGAGCAATAAATAGCTACTTCACGCCCGGCGTATTTTTCAATAAGATACAGGATCAGATTAGATGCGGAGTAGGCGCCGCTGCTGGTATATACGCCGTTTTCATCGGTAAGTATTTTGTCGTTGATCAGGCGCACCCTGGGGAATAACTGACAAAACAGGTTGCTGGCTTTCCAGTGGGTAACACATTTTTTATTGTCCAGCAGACCGGTTCCCGCCAGCAGAAAAGCGCCCATACAAAGGCTGGCAATTTCAGCTCCTTTATCGTATTGCTGCTGCAGCCAGGGAATGATCGCCTTGTTTTCGTCAATGTGCTGTTGTATCGGCTCCTGCAGTGCCGGGATAATAATAAGATCGGCCTGTTGTATTTCATTAACCAGCAAATGGGCCTGCACTTCATAAAGCCCGTTATTTAACTGTATTCTTGGCTCATGCGCCGCCAATTGAACAGAAAATAAGGGGCAATGTCCTGTCTGCACCAGGTATCGGTTCGCTTCCTCGAACCCTTGTCTTGGGTTTTCAATAGACGAAAGGTTGGAGCCTTTTAACAACAGGATAATTACTTTTTTCATGGTGTGCCGTTTTTCTTTCGCAAATATAAACAGCCTTACTGTCGCAATCAACCCCAAATAATGTCGTATTTACGTATTTGCTTTCGTCGCGAATGGTTGTAGGTTTGTAGGGTTGACGGACCTGCGGGAGAAACCAGCTGGTTTACGCCCGATGCGGTATTGCAAAAGGAGAATCTGGAAAACTTGCAGCAGGTCAATACAATCTTATTCGGGCGCGTTACGTTTAAGATGATGGAAGCCTTTTGGCCTAGGGAACAGACGAAGGCTTATCCCGAAGTACAGCAATATATGAATGCTGCCCGGAAACACACTTTTTCGACCACCGTAAATAGAAGCGCCTGGCAGCATAGTTATTTTCATGAACAGTTAAATAAAGAAACGATAATATCCATTAAAGAAAAAGCGGAGAACGACATTGTAATTTTAGGAGGCGGAATGAGCAGCAGGGAGTTGCATCGCCTGGGTTTGCTGGATGAATATACACTGTTTTTAGATCCGCAGTTATTAGGCAGGGGAAAACAATTTTTTAGGGAAATGCCCCCGGGACGCCTGCAGCTGCTGGATTCCCGGGTGTTTCCTTCAGGTATTGTAAGATTAAATTATAAGGTAGTTAAATAAGAGTTCCTTTTCAAAACATTTTTTATGAAGCGGGTAGCAATTTTTAAAACGGACGTGTTGGACGAGCCTGCCGCCAAACGGATGGTTGGCTGTTTGAAGAAATTGTTGCCGGGCTCAAAGATCAATTTTGACCTGGAGGATTGTGATAAGATATTGCGGGTGGAATCCGTAAAGCCGGTCAACGCCGCCCGTATCACTGCTTCCATGCGGTTGAACGGATATAAGGCCCGTGAACTGGATTGAATTAATAAATTTTAAAATATAAATAGACAGATATGCAAGCCGTAATTATTGATTCTGATAAATTGCAACAGGAGTTGGCAACCGCAGCAGATAAATTTGTTGGTCTGCTGGAAAAAGTACCTGAAGATTATTTTAACGGGATTCCTTTTGAAGGCAGCTGGACGCCCGGGCAGGTGGGCGAACATGTGCTGTTATTCTTATCCGGCATCGCAAGTGTATTGCGACTGCCGGGGGCGGATGCGGCGCGTCCTGCGGATGAATATGAGCCCCTCATGAAGGATATTTTTTTAAATTTCGAAAAAAGATATACGGCGCCGCAGAATGTAAAACCTTCCGGCGGCCCTTTTGACAAAACTCAACTGATTGGGGATTTGAACGATAAAGCTGCCACTATTGAAAAAGACATAAAAGAAAAAGACCTGGCCCGGATCTGCACAGGTGCTCCATTCCCTACTATTGGAGAACTGACGGGATTGGAATGGGTGTACTTTGGGATTTATCACCTGGCACGGCACACTTACCAGCTGGAGAATATGCAGCCGTATTATATAAAGTAAAAATAGTTCCATGACAAAAGCTACTTTACGAACCTGTCCCAATGGCCATCAATATTATAAAAGTAGTGATTGCCTCGTATGTCCCGTTTGTGAAGCTGAAAAAAAACCGAAAGAGGGATTTCTTTCAAGGCTGGGAGCGCCGGCACGACGGGCATTAGAGCGGGAAGGGATTACCAGTGTTCAGCGATTAGCAGGGTATACGGAAAAGGAAATACTTAGCCTGCATGGAATTGGCCCATCCAGCCTGCCTGTACTGCAACTGGCATTAAAAGAGCAGCAGTTGAATTTTAAGAACAAAAAAGAATTGTATGAATGATCTGCAAAATCCAATAACGGTACGGGTAATTGTAAACAGACCAATAGCAGAAGTTTGGAGGAAGTGGACAACCCCCGAGGCAATTATGCAATGGAACGTGCCCATGGAGAACTGGCATTGTCCCAAAGTAGAGAACGATATAACAGAAGGAGGAAGTTTTTGCTTCAGGATGGAATCAAAAGACGGGACCGAGGGTTTTGATTATAAGGGTGCATACAATAAGGTGATCGAAAAACAATTAATCGAATCCACCCTAAGTGATGGCAGAAGAGCCGTAAATAAATTTATTTACGGGGAAGCTTTTACAACCGTGATTGAATCCTTTGAGCCCGAACGGGAGTTATCTGCAGCAATGCAGGAAAACTTCTGCCGATCGGTGCTGAACCGGTTTAAGGAATATGTTGAAGAAAAAGAATGATGCCGGAAGATTTCTTTACTTTTTTATAAATAGGTAATTATGGAGCTTGTAAAATTTTCAACAACAGATGAATATATCGGCGCTTTTAGCGGGATACAGAAAAAAAGACTTCAGGAATTGCGCAGGATTGTAAAACAGGTGGCGCCTGCAAAAGCAACCGAGGTGATCAGCTATAATATGCCTGCACTAAAGCTGAATAAAGTATTGGTATATTATGCTGCTTATGCGCATCATATTGGTTTTTATCCCACCAGTGGTCCGATCAAAGTATTTGCCGAAGATCTGAAAGGGTACAAAACATCAAAAGGGGCTATACAGTTTCCTTTGACAGAACCGCTGCCAGCCGGGCTTATTAAAGAAATAATTTCATACCGGATCGCAGAAGATGAAAAGATTGCAGCCGTGAAACAACTGGCCAGCTTCAAAAAATAATTTTTAGCAATAATCAAAATCAGATAATAATGAACAATCTTATTTACCCCTGCATCTGGATGGATGGTACTGCCAAAGAAGCGGCCGCATTTTATGCAGACATTTTTCCAGACACAAAAGTGACGGCCAATGCCGGCATCGTGGTAACAATGGAATGCGGAGGTCAAAAAATAATGCTGCTGAATGGCGGCCCGCAGTTCCAGCCAAACCCTTCAGTGTCTTTTCTGATCGCCAATGAATCAGAAAAGGAAACAGAACGTTTGTACACAGCACTTGCAGATGGCGGTCTTGCGCTGATGCCGCTGGACAGTTATCCCTTTAGTAAAAAATACGGATGGGTCAAAGATCGTTTTGGTATCACCTGGCAACTATACACCGGCGACAAAGGGAATACCGATCAGTATTTTACCCCTACGCTGATGTTTATCAACAAACAGAACGGAAGGGCGAAAGAGGCTATTACGTTGTATACTGCTCTATTTCCTGATTCGGGGACAGATGGTATCATGGAATATCCGCAGGGCGGGGAAGATACCCCCGGCAATGTTCAACATGCGCAGTTCACCATTAACAATTATACAATGGGCTGTATGGATAGCTCCCTGGCCCATCAATTTAATTTTGACGAAGGAATATCGATAGTGGTGGAATGCGGTACACAGGAAGATATCGATAAATATTGGAATGCATTAACAGCAGACGGCGGTGCGGAAAGCCGGTGCGGCTGGCTGAAAGATAAATTTGGTTTAAGCTGGCAAATCGTTCCGGTACAACTAGGACAGCTAATGGGCAAAGGGGAACCGGAAAAGAGTCAGCGAATGATGAATGCGTTAATGCAAATGGACAAATTGGATATTGCGGCGCTGGAAGCAGCTTATAATGGAGGATGATTATTGGTGAAACGTGAATCAATGTCGTTTCCTTAAGCAACGGATTCCAGATAATGTAAAATAAGAAATATTGAATAAGGAATGTGGAAGGGCATTATTTTAGTCATATGCAGTATCGTTCTTTTTTGATGTTTTTTAATCGGGAAGAAAGCATTTGAACGTACAGTTCTTGAATATTTTATATTGATAATTCAGTGTCGTTTCTTTAAAAGAATTCAGGAATTACAACGAAAAATAGGTGCGCAGAATCCTGCTGATTATTAACAGTTTTATTTGTTTAGAAACATTCCTATAGAAGGATAATCGAACTTCCTGAAACTGATGTTACAGATAATGAATAGTTTCCCTTGTGGTGACTATAAAAAGATCTGTTCTGGGAGCTTAAGGAAACAGTATTGAAACGTGAATGCTGAAAAGGCAATAGTATTCCTGCTTGGTATAATAGTTCAATTTTATAAAATATAAAAATAATCACAATGGCAAAATTAAATCCCTATCTGAATTTTGATGGAACGGCTGAAGCTGCGTTCAATTTTTACAAGTCCGTTTTTGGCGGTGAATTTCGGGGCGGCGTCATGCGTATGGGCGATGCACCCGGCGGTGAAAATCTTCCTGCAGATGAAAAAACCCGGGTAATGCACATCGCGCTTCCTATTGGAAATGATGTGTTGATGGCATCGGATATTATGCCGTCAATGGGGCATAAACTAACGGTGGGCAACAATAATTATGTCAGCATTTTTCCGGAAAGCAAAGAAGAAGCGGATCGCTTATTTAATGGCCTTTCTGCAGGAGGAAGGGTTGAAGTGCCCATCCAGGACCAGTTTTGGGGCGATTATTTCGGAAGCTTTACCGATAAATATGGCGTGGGCTGGATGATCAATTATCCTGCACAAAGTCATTAATAATTTACAATTTTTTTATTAAAATAATTATCATGGAAGCAAAAAGTAAATTAGTACAGATTGTAATTCCTGCCTTCCGGATGCATACGCAGAACTTCAATAACGCGATCGATGGTATTGCTGAAGCGGACGCATTAAAACGCATAGAAGGAAGAACTAATCATATAGCATGGATGGCAGGCAACCTGGTGAATTGCCGTTACTGGCTGGCGAATATCCTGGGAATTACGGACACAGATCCCAATGAACAGCTGTTTAAGGAAGCAAAGGCGTTGGAAGCAATGGCTGTCTATCCCACCCTGGATGCGTTGAAGCAGCAATGGCATATCATCTCCCCGAAATTATTTGCGCGGTTGCTGAAAGCTACCGATGAGGAACTGTTGGCCGACTTTTCCTTTCCGATGATGCCTTCCTTCGTGCAGCAGAATAAGCTGAATATGGTGGGCATGGGTATCGACCGGGAATCGTATCTTTTCGGACAAATCGGCCTAATGCGCCGCATCCTGGATTATCCGGGAATGAAATACGAGGTGGACGAAAGTATCAATTATTAAAATAAAATAAGACAAATGAAAGAGCGCCAGCCGGTACAGTCGGCATATGCTGCAGTGAACGGGATCAACATGTATTATGAAATATATGGACAGGGAAATACAAATTTGCTGCTGGTTCATGGCGGCGGCTCAACCATTGAAACCAGTTTTGGAAGACTGATCCCGCTGCTGGCGGATCATCTGAAAATCATTGCTGTGGAGCTGCAGGGGCATGGCCGTACCAATGACCGGAAAGGCTCTGAAAGTTTTGAGCAGGATGCGGAAGATTGTATTGTGCTGCTGCAACAGATCGGGATCAAAAAAACGGCTGTACTGGGATTCAGCAACGGCGGTAATGCGGCTATGCAAATGGCCGATAAGCAACCGGCATTGATCGATAAGCTGATACTGGCTTCTACTTTTTACAAACGGGAAGGACTGCCGCCGGGCTTTTTCGAAGGGATGGCACAGGCTACCATTGATGTAATGCCGCAGGCTTTAAAGGATGGCTTTCTGAAATGGACACCCGATGAGCGGAAACTGCAAACGATGTTTGAAAAAGACAGGAACCGTATGCTGCATTTTGAGGATTGGGAAGATTCGATACTTACATCCATCACTGCGCCAACCCTGATCGTGAATGGTGATCAGGACGTCATCACCACAGCGCATTCTGTCCAGATGCAGCAACTGATAGAAGGCTCCCGGCTCCTGATACTGCCGTCGGTGCATGGCAGCTATATGGGGGCTGCAGAAAGTCCGCCGGACAAAGACTATGTGCTTTCATTTTTTGCGGCGATGGTCAATGATTTTTGCCTAACCAAAGCAACGCATTAATGATTAATTTATTCTGCATGGGGCTGCTGAAAGTGGAAGAGAGCGCTTTATTGGTTTTGTTTTCATAGTCCATGTCGTTGTGCCCCATATTTACATAAACCATCCGGTATTTTTTATTGCTCCATACAACCGGATAGTAGCCGCTGTGCCATATTTCCTGAGGTTTTGGCCCGGTTCCTAAAGGAAAGCTACTGCTGTCGATAATCGCCAGGATGTCAATATCCGGGTTGTTTCTGAGGTCAAATTGCCAGCGGTACCATTCATTCGGTGCTGAACGAAAGGTGGGAGGCAGCCCTCTTGTGACCGGATGTTTTTTGTTCGCTACCCGGAGGGTTGCCGCGGTAGGCCGCCAGGTATTGCTTACATAATTGCCGCATCCGATAAAATCATTATTGTACCAGGGCCAGTTATCGGGATAGGTGGAGTGAGGC
>JAGIAQ010000137.1 GCA_017744795.1 Niabella sp.
ACCCAGGACGAACAAAAGTAGCGCACCTATTTAGAAAAAATTATAAAAGGCTATTGGGATTGGGCACCAGTTTTAAGAACTTGTGTGAGTTTTGCTGGTAGTGTTTTCTGTCCAGTTTGTAAAAGAAAGCGCCTTTTTTTGATCCGGCTTTGTCTTTATCTTTTTGTTTTTGCAAGAGACCTGTTGAAAGCATTTTCCTGCTAAAATTGCCTTTGTCGAAATTGGTTTCATATACATCCTCAAACAAGCTTTGTAAAAGCGGGAGGGTAAATTTTTCAGGCAACAATTCAAATAATATGGCGTGGGAAGTTGCTTTATATTGCAGTCTTTTCTGCGCTATTTTTACCATTTCGCCATGGTCAAAGATCAGTTCCGGGTAATCTTTTATTGAGAACCATTCTGCATGGTGATCGCTGTTAGGCTCTTTATATTTTTTTATATCTATCAGCGAAAAATAGGCGATTGAAATAGTGCGTTCCCTTGTATCCCTGTTTGGAGCGCTAAAAGTGTAAAATTGTTCCTGGTAAATATTTTTTAATCCGGTCAGGGATTCCAGGATGCGCGCGGCAGCCTCATCAGCACTTTCATCTTTTGCAATAAACCCACCCATCAGGCTCCAGCGGCCCACCATGGGAGTAAAATCCCTTTTTATTAATAAAATTTTGAGGTTCTGGCCATCATAGCCAAAAACAATACAATCCACAGCTACAGTGAAACGCGATTGGTTAATATACTTAGCTGCCATGGGGAAGAATCTTTTTATTTTTCAAATGGACAATTACTATTGCGTATGGCAAATGTAGGAGTTCTGCAGCAACCGGGGTATAAAAAATAGTGCGGAATCGAAAGACTCCGCACTATCATTATAAAAAAGAGTTTTTATTTAGGAGTTCATACTTGCTAAAAATTCTTCGTTGCTCTTTGTTCCTTTCATGCGTTTCAGCAATTCCTGCATCGCTTCTTCTGTTTTCATATCCGCCAGATATACACGCAGCAGGTTCATGCGTTGTAATACATCTCTGTCCAGCAACAGGTCATCGCGCCGGGTAGAAGATGCCGTCAGATCAATTGCAGGATAAACTCTCTTATTGGATAAGCGACGGTCTAACTGCAACTCCATGTTACCCGTTCCTTTAAATTCTTCAAAGATCACTTCATCCATTTTACTTCCGGTATCGATGAGCGCAGTAGCCAAAATAGTTAAAGAACCTCCGTTCTCAATTTTACGGGCGGCACCAAAAAACTGTTTTGGTTTTTGCATGGCATTGGCCTCCACACCACCACTCAGTACTTTACCGGAAGCGGGGGAAACCGTGTTGTGCGCACGCGCCAGGCGGGTAATGGAATCTAAAAGGATCACCACATCATGCCCGCACTCTACCAGGCGTTTTGCTTTTTGCAAAGCAACAGTGGATACCTTAACATGTTTTTCGGCTGGCTCATCAAAAGTAGAAGCAATAACTTCTGCTTTTACACTCCGCTCCATATCGGTTACTTCCTCCGGGCGCTCATCAACCAGCACCACCATCAGGTAACACTCCGGATGGTTTTCAGCAATGGCATTGGCCACTGCTTTTAACAACATCGTTTTACCAGTTTTTGGCTGCGCCACAATTAAGCCGCGCTGGCCTTTACCGATGGGTGTAAACAGATCTATGATCCTTGTAGAAAGATCAGACGGACGGGTAAACAGATTCAGTTTTTCGTAAGGGAACAAAGGAGTAAGATAATCAAAAGGAACACGATCTCTTACCTCATCCGGTTTTTTACCATTAATGGTGTCCACTTTTAAAAGGGCGAAATATTTTTCTCCTTCTTTTGGAGGACGTACAGCACCATGAATGGTATCTCCGGTTTTGAGTCCGAATAATTTGATTTGGGACGGTGAAACGTAGACGTCATCAGGGCTTGAGAGATAATTGTAATCTGAAGACCTCAGGAAACCATAACCGTCCGGCATCATTTCCAGAACCCCTTCGCTTAAAATAACGCCGTCAAACTCTACATTGAAAGAAGCAGGAGGGGCTTGATCTTTTTTAGGAGCATACACCCTGTTTTCAACGGGGAAGTCTACTTCTTCAGCCGGTGCAGGCGGAGGGGCATCATATTTTTCTGTTGCTTTTAATGCTTGCAAAATAAAAGCTTCGGTAGCAGCGTCGTTGTTAAAAACGGTGCCTGCGGCATCTTCTGTTTCCTCGTTTGCGGCATCCGCTTTTTTTACCTTTGCAACTTTTTCCTCAGCTTTAGCAGGAACTTCGTCTGCCGCTTCTTCTTTAGAATCTTTTTTCTTTTTAGCCGGAGCCTTTTTGGCTGGTGCCGCTTTCGCTGTTTTTTTAGCAGCTGCTTTTGCTGTAGCTTCTTCTTCCGCTTCGTCTTTTCCTTCTTCTTCAACAAAAGCTTCCTCGGTACCTATAGAAGTTGTAGTTTTTACGATTCTTTTTCTTTTAGGTCGCTCGGTGTTGGCAGCTTTTGAATCAGTAACGGCCTGGCTATCCAAAATTTTATAGATCAGGTCCTGTTTGTTCAATTTTTTGGCGTTAGAAATTTTCAACTGTTCGGCAATATCTAACAGTTCAGGAACGAGCATATCGTTCAATTGTAAAATATCATACATAAAAAATGTGTGGGATTAATCAAAAGATTAAATCTTAAAAGTGATAATTTTTGAATGAAAATTTAGTTTTTTCGGATTGATAAATGGTAATTGACACTACCACCCAGCAGAGATGATCATATGTTATAGGGTCATTTCTACATCAAAAATAGTATGTTTTCCAGAAAATCAAAAATTTTTAATAATTATGTCGCCTTTTTGGGTAATTGTTAACGGGCTTTCCGGAAAATCCAGTTTGCTGAGGAGCTGCATGCGGCCGATCACTTTTTTTGTGGGGTCCAGCTGGGGTGTGCGGTCGTCTCCGGCCAATTGCCGGGTGGAAATAATGCGGCCATTGATAAAATCCCCCTTCCGGTTCACCCGTATTTTTAAAATGGGCGCCATTCCCATCGGTCCTTTTAAACTGATGGCTCCAAACGTGGCATAATTGCCCAGGCTATAGGCAATAAGTTTTTGTTTGTAGAGCTCAATGCCCCTGGTTACATGGGGGCCGCTGCCTAAAACGAGGTCAGCCCCGGCATCAATGCAGCTCCGGGCAAAAGCATAAACGTTCCCCCTGTTTTCGCCGCGGAAGACCTCCGTGTTGCGGGTAACGTGCTCCGTGGTATCTCCTTCGGCGCCGCCGTGAAAAAAAACCATCAGGATATCAGTGCTGTCCCGTATTTTTTTTATCTGTTTTACCACTGCTTCGGGCTGCGCAATTTGCAGGTGTCGCCAGCCAAAGCCCACCCCAATGATCCCATAGCGGATATGGTTTTTGGAAATAATTTTATAGGAATGACGGGGCCGGATCCCGGCGTAGGCAATTCCTGCCCTGTCCAGCAATTGCATGGTTTGCGCCAGGGCGGCTGTGCCAAAATCACCGGAATGGTTATTGGCAAGATTGAGAAAATCAAATCCCGCATTTTTAAACTGTTTTTCTGTTCCCGGCGGCATGCGAAAAACATAGCAACTGCCGTAGAGCGGGCATTTCTTTTCGGGAATAGTGGAATCTGTGATGACTCCTTCTATATTTCCTATCAAAAAATGGCTGTTTTTAAGAGAATCTGCCAATGGTAGCAATATATTGTGTTTTGGCATTCTTGACCTGTTCGGATAGTCAGCTCCCAGCATGAGGTCTCCTACAGCGGTGATCGTAATAGCGGAATCAACGGTAACGGACTCTTTTTTCGTTGCTGTTTCGTTGGGATCCGGCCCTTGGTTTTTACAACCGGCGAAAATAAGGCCAGCCCCGAAAATAAAAAGCAGTCGCATACCAGTAAAGGTATAAAGAATGTGAAGATCAAAAAAGCAATTAATATCTTTGTTGCCTAAGTGTATAATAATGTTTAATAAAAGAATCAAAGTAAAAGAGCTTTTACAGCAAACACCGGAGGGGCAACAGGTAACAGTAATGGGTTGGGTACGGACCTTTAGAAATAACCAGTTCATCGCGTTAAACGATGGTTCTACCAATACCAATTTGCAGGTTGTGGCCGAGTTAGGTAAATTTGAGGAAGCCTTGCTGAAAAGAATTACTACTTCTGCATCACTTAAAATCACCGGTACGGTTGAGCCCTCATTGGGTAAGGGTCAAAAACTGGAAATAAAGGCGACCGCCATTGAAATATTAGGCGATTCTGATGCGGAGGCCTACCCGCTCCAGCCGAAAAAGCATTCCCTGGAATTTTTGCGGGAGAAGGCACATCTACGATTTCGCACCAATACATTTGGCTCTGTTTTTCGCGTACGCCATGCGCTGGCATTTGCCGTACATAAATTTTTTAATGAAAAGGGGTTTGTTTATTTACATACGCCCATTATTACGGCTAGTGATGCAGAAGGGGCGGGCGAGATGTTTCGCGTAACCACGCTGCCTTTTGAAAATACCCCCCGGAATGAAGAGGGTTCTGTAAATTTTAAAGAAGATTTCTTTGGAAAATCGACTAATCTTACAGTAAGTGGTCAATTAGAAGGGGAATTAGGAGCTACCGCCTTCGGCGAGATCTACACGTTTGGACCTACTTTCCGTGCGGAGAACAGCAACACGGCGCGGCACCTGGCGGAGTTCTGGATGATTGAACCGGAGATGGCGTTCTGTGATTTAGAGGACAATGCCAATCTTGCGGAGGAATTTATTAAATATATTATCCGTTATGTGCTGGAAAACAATAAGGAAGATGTTGAATTTCTTGCCCAGCGCCTGGCGGAGGAGGAAAAACAGCTGCCGCAGGATAAGCGCAGCGAAATGGGGTTGATCGAAAAACTGGAATTTGTACTGAATAACGACTTCCAGCGCCTGAGTTATACGGAGGCGATTGATATTCTGAAAGAAAGCAACCATAATAAAAAGAAAAAATTCCAGTACCCGGTTACCGGCTGGGGCATGGACCTGCAAAGTGAACATGAGCGCTACCTGGTGGAAAAACATTTTAAAAAACCGGTGATCTTAATGAATTATCCTGCTTCTATAAAGGCGTTTTATATGCGGATGAATGAAGATGGTAAAACAGTAGCAGCAATGGATATTTTAGCGCCCGGCATCGGGGAGATCGTGGGTGGGTCGCAGCGGGAAGAGCGGCTGGATGTATTACTGGAAAAAATGAAAGCGATGGGTATTCCGGAGGAAGAATTATGGTGGTACCTGGATACGCGCCGTTTTGGAACCGTGCCACATGCAGGGTTTGGACTGGGCTTTGAGCGAATGATCCAGTTTGTGACGGGTATGGGTAACATCAGGGATGTGATCGCGTTTCCGCGGACGCCGAAGAGCGCGGAATTTTAGAGAGAAAAGTAAAATATGTATTAAAATGGCAGGTTTTAAATAAGCCTGCCTTTTTTTATTGAATAAAATAGAGCAATAAAATAATATTTTAAATTTTCCCGCAGATCATCGCCTTCGGCGACGCGCAGATGGGCGCAGTCTTTATTCTTACGCGCCTATACTCTACCGTGAGACAGACAATTCACGAAAATCATCTGGCATCTGTTGATAGCAGCACTGAAGCCAAAGAGTGCGATCCCGCTTTCGGCGGGACAGGCTCCAAGAAAAGTTGATAGTAGTGCAAAAGCAGGGCCCGGCATCATTATTTTATTTCCGTATCTAAAATACTCCGGGCGTCCTTGTCCTGATACTTTTCGATCAGTCCGTCCAGTTGCTTTTTGAGCGTTTTGCTTAATTGCTGCCCACGCGGCGTGTTGTAGATATTTTTTAATTCATGGGGATCTTTTTCCAGGTCGAACAATTCCCAGCCTTCAACGCGTTTGTAAAAGCGGATCAATTTATAACGCGTTGTTTTAATGCCAAAATGCGGGGATACGGAGTGCTCTCCGTTTTCGTAATAGTGGTAGTACATGGCCTCCCGCGGCGAATAATGTTGATGTTTTAACAAGGGCAGGAATGATTGCCCCTGCATACTGGCCGGGATGGCCGCTTTGCCGGCGTCGAGCAAGGTCGGCGCCAGGTCCAGGTTCATGATAAAATCGTTGATCTTTGTGCCCGGTTTAATTACGCCCGGATAACGCATCAACATTGGCGTTCGGAAGGATTCTTCATACATCCAGCGTTTATCGAACCACCCGTGCTCGCCCATGTAGAATCCCTGGTCCGACAAATAGATAACGATGGTATTTTTAGAAAGATCGTTTTTATCCAGGTAATCCAATACTTTCCCGATATTTCTGTCGAGGGAGGCAGCGGTGGCAAGGTAATCGCGCATATAGCGCTGGTATTTCCATTCGGTAAGTGCGTTGCCGGTAAGATGTTTCGCCTTCAGATCGGCATAAATTTTATTGTAATGCGCCAGGAATATTTTTCTTTGTTCCGGCGTCATTCTTGCAATAGTGCTTTCTTTTTCGGCCTGGGCCTCACTATCGAACATTTTCAGATCGTACCCCATGATCATGGTTTTAGCGATGGTCATGTCCTGCACTTTTGCTGCCGGTCGGGTGGCGTAATTGTCGAAGAAATCTTTTGGAAGCGGAAAGGTTTTGTTCTCAAAGCGATCCAGGTCCTGGAGATCGGGCATCCAGGTGCGGTGCGTGGCTTTATGACCAATGACCAGACAAAAAGGTTTGCTGCGGTCTCTTTTGTTTAGCCATTGTTCAGAAATGTTCGTTATCACATCAGAAACATAGCCCGTGTAATGTTTGCGGATATTGCCGGTTTCAATGAAATCGGGGTTGTAATACTGACCCTGTCCCGGCAGAATATCATAGTAATCAAAACCCTGCGGCGTATTGTTGCCCAGGTGCATTTTCCCGATCCAGGCGGTTTGGTAACCCGATTTTTGAAGGTCCTTTACAAAGAGGTCCTGGTTGAAATCGAAGTTGGAGTTTTCATTATCTCTAAAACCGTTAAGATGACTATATTTTCCGGTTAAGATAGTAGCACGTGCCGGACCGCAAATGGAATTGGTAACGTAGGCTTTGTTAAACAGCGCGCCTTCTTTGGCCAGCCGGTCGATATTCGGGGTTTGCATCATGGTGCTGCCATAGGCGCTGATAGCCTGGTACGCGTGATCGTCCGAGACAATCATTACAATATTGGGTTGCTGCGCGGTTACCTGCAAACCTACGCTAATGGCAAAGAACAGGATAAGAAAGAATTTTTTATACATGGCACTTGCTTTATTCATCTCTCAAAAGTGATTTTTATTCGGGATATTGCTGCAATAAAAATGCATGACCCGGGTTCCCCGGCAAATTTAATGCGAAGCAGGTTCTGATTAAGATCAAATATAATGGAGTGTGGTGCTAGGGCTTTGCCGGCAGCCAGGGCATGGGCGGAATTTTTGCAGGGGTGCGATAATAGTCATTTCTTAAAGAATCGTTCCATCCCGCCGGGTTTTTATCAAAGCTCCGGCTGTTGAAATAAACGCTGCCCTCTATTTTAGGATTCTTTCTTAAAATCTTTATCTGGTCCGGGATCTGCGACGGTTTCCGCCAATTGGCGTTGCTGGTTTCATAGTAGCGATAAACACCGTGGCCAATATATACGTGCCGGCCATAACTGTGCTTCGCCCACCAATCCACCATGGTTTCATAGGGGATCAGTTTGTCGCCAATCTCGCGATACAATTGCGGCGTTACATAATCGATCCAGCCCTTGCGCAGCCATAATAAAATATCGGCATAGAGGTCGTCGTAGTTGGTCATTCCCGCTTTTGAATTGCTGCCATCAGGATCCTGCGATGCATTTCTCCATACAGCAAAAGGGCTGATCCCGAATTTGCACCAGGGTTTGATGGATTTAATGGCAATGTCCAGGTTGCGGATCATAGAATCCACATTCGCCCTTCTCCAATCCGCCTTGCTCAACCGCGTGCCCGACATTTTATATGCATAATCATCCGGAAAGGGCTTTGTGCCGATGGGATAGGGATAAAAATAATCGTCCATATGAATGCCATCGACATCGTAGCGGCGTACAATATCTTTTACAATATCGATCACAAATTGCTGTACCTGTTTATTCGAAGGGTTAAAATAGCGGGTGGTTCCGTAGGTTACAAACCAGTCCGGCTTTTTGCGGATCATATTATCCGGCGCAATGGACGAAGAGCCTATTTTAAATTCGGCGCGGTATGGGTTCAGCCAGGCGTGAAATTCCATCCCTCTTTTATGTGCTTCCTTTATCATAAAGGCCAGCGGGTCGTAAAAAGGAACGGGAGCCCGGCCCTGTACGCCGGTAAGCCACTCGCTCCAGGGCTCGTAAGGAGAGGGATAGAAAGCATCACCGCTGGGGCGTACCTGAACGATTACGGCATTCATCCCGTTTCGTTTATGCATATCCAGCTGACGGATAAACTCTGCTTTCTGCTGTTCGACTGTTGCGTTTTTCGGAGGCCAGTCGATTCCCAGGACCGTGGCAATCCAAACTCCGCGAAACTCATATTCCGGATTCTGTGCTGTTAAGCGGGTGCATATCGAAAAAAGTATAATGCAAAAAAGGGCAATACGGATCTGTTTCATAGCTTACAAATGTAATTGAACCGGGGGTAATAACAAACCGATGTTACTTATGCAGTTTGTCCAGCATGGCGCTGATCAGTTCGGCTTCTTCGGGGCTTACGGCGCTAAAGAATTCAGCAATATGGTCTTCCGTATTGTCGAGCAGTTCTAATTTTTCCAGTCCTTTGTTAGTGATCGCCACGTCCACCAGGCGGTTATCAATATTATTTATGTTTTTTGTAACAAGTTCTTTCAGCACCATGCGATCTACGATGCGGCTGGTATCGCTCATTTTATCCATCATACGTTCGCGGATCTGCAGGGTGGAAAGGGGGTTGGGCAGGCATCCTCTTAATATGCGTAAAATATTATACTGCTGAATGGTAAGATTTTCTCTTTTAAAACCAGTCTTTAAAAAAGATTGGAGATTCCCGCTTGTGTAGATAAGATTGAGCGCAAGTTTTTGGTAGCTGTTTTTAAAAGTACGTTGGTTTAATTTTTCCTGAATAGACATAACCACGATTTAGTTTCTTATCTTTTCAAATGGAAATGATTTTGAAACGATTTGAATACGAAATTTAGTAAAAAAATCTCATTTCCGGTGCATAAGACAATAATGAAGGATGTTAAATTATTTTAGTAATGGAGTATAAGATTTTTGGGGCGACAGGCTGGAAGGTATCGGCATTGAGTTTTGGCTGTATGTCACTTGAAGGCGGTACGGCTACTGAAGCTGCGACCCTTATTGACCAGGCAGTTGACGCGGGGGTCAATTTTTTTGATACAGCGGATTTGTATGAAAAAGGCGTGAACGAGCAAAAAGTGGGCAGTGCGCTGAAGCTCTACAGGCACAAGGTTTTCATTGCCACAAAGGCTGGTAACCAGTGGCGGGCAGACGGTTCGGGCTGGGACTGGAACCCGCGCCGTGACTATATTTTGCGCTGCGCGGAGGAAAGTCTGAAACGTTTGCAGACCGATTATATTGACCTGTATCAGTTACACGGGGGCACGCTTGAAGATAATATTGACGAGGCGATTGATGCATTTGAAACGCTGAAACAACAAGGAAAGATACGACAGTATGGCATCAGCAGCATCCGCCCGACTGTGATCCGGGAATATGTGCAGCGGTCATCTATTGTGAGCGTAATGACGCAGTACAGTTTGCTGGACCGGCGGCCGGAGGAAAGCACACTTCCGCTACTGGAAGCTAATAATAAAGCGGTTTTGGTGCGCGGTGCTTTTGCACAAGGGTTACTGATTAACAAACCGGCAAAGGATTACCTGGGGCGCAGTGCGGATGAAGTGGGCAATGTTCAACAGTTACAGAAAGAGCTGGCGGGGAAAGGATATACGCCCCAGCAACTTGCCTTAAACTTTGTGTTGCAAAATCCTGCGGTAACGACGGTGGTTGCGGGGATAAGAACCAACGGGCAACTTTCGGAGCTACTGGAAGCTGCTCAACCGGTGGCTGAAGCCGATCTGGAGCAATTATCGGAAGCTGTACCCGCGAATTTTTATAAAGAGCACCGGTGATAAAAAAATAGCAGGGTAAATTATGCTGTATATAAAAAATATCCTTATTTTTGCAGCCCTCAATCGCGGTAAGCAGTTGGGGAGAGCCTTCCTCCTTAGCTCAGTTGGTTAGAGCATCTGACTGTTAA
>JAGIAQ010000138.1 GCA_017744795.1 Niabella sp.
GTTTATTGGTTTTCAGCTGCTTTACAATTTTTTGATATTGCTTGCGTTTCATGTCCAGCTCGCTCAGATACGTGCTTTGGTGGGTGATGCCATTGGCGCCAAAATCCTGCAGCCCGTTGAAATGCAGATCCTCCTTTTTTGAGGCACCCTCTTCGGTTTCAAAATCCATAGACACGGAAGGTGAAAAATGAGCGAAAACGGCTTCCACATTGGTAAGGCCCTGGACAATCTCAGGTTTAACCGGAGGAAGGTCCGTTAATTTTTCAGCTAACAATACTCTGTTCTGGGGAATATCGGCAAAGGCTTCAAACGCGTCAGTTTTAACTTCCGTGCCACCAATACCATAAGGTTCTAAAGGCATAGCTTATAATTTTTTTAATAGGTCCAAATAAATATACTTCCGAGAGCTATCAGAAATATAGTTCACCATAAGGGTGTATTTTTCTGAGTTAGCTTATTCCAAAAATAGGAATTAATTCCAAACAAATTTAAAAATAAAAACAATTGAATAATAATTTAATATTAAAATACCGGGAAACAAGTAGGGCCTGTGCGATCATTTTTGGCTGTCAATATTTTCCCAGATAAGTTCATCATTTTCAACTTTTAACTGCGCTTTTGAGCCGGGTTGTAACTCGCCTGAAATGATCTTTTTTGACAGCGGTCTTCTGATCTGTGAGCGGATTACCCCGTGCAGCGGCCGGGCACCATATTCCGGCGTAAAGCCCATGCCTGCCAGCTTTTTCTTTGCTTCGGAAGTTATTTCTATGCTAACCTGTTGTTTCTCAAGGGCTGCGTATAATCCTTTCAGGTTGATGTCCAAAATGCGCTCTACCATTTGCTCTTTCATTGGGGCGAACGGAACAATCTCAGTGAGACGCCCCAGGAACTCCGGCCGGAAATGATTGCTCATAATATTAAGCAGACTGACCCCATCCGGCGGGGCATCATTTTTATTGAACGAGTCCACTACGTGTTTGCTGCCGATATTTGAGGTAAAAATGACCAGGGCATTGGAAAAATCGCCTTCCTTGCCCAGTTTATCGTGTATTTTTCCCTCATCCATCAGCTGCAAAAAAATGTCAAACACTGATTGATGCGCTTTCTCAATTTCATCAAAAAGCACTACAGAATAGGGCTGCTGACGGATCTTGTTTACCAGCAAACCTCCTTCTTCGTAACCCACATATCCCGGAGGTGCGCCGTACAACAAGGCCGCAGAATGCTCCTCTTTAAATTCCGACATGTCAAAGCGGATGATATTGGTTTCATCCTGGAACAGGAAATCGGCCAATGCCTTGGCCAATTCTGTTTTACCGGTACCGGTGGGACCCAGGAAAAAGAAAGAACCGATGGGCTGGCCCGGCTTGCCCAATCCGGAGCGGGATTCGAGTATTGATTCACTAATGATCTTTATGGCGGCGTCCTGCCCCACCACCCGCTGTTTCAGGATCTCCTCAATATTCAGCAACCGCTCTTTCTCCTGCGCCTGGATCTTACCCAGCGGGATGCCGGTTTTGTCGGCCACCACAGCGATCACATCGTGCTTTTCCAATTCGGTGCGATCCTGTTCCACCAGCGGCTGCAGCAGATCATACACCTTATCCAGGTAGGTTACCACCTCATCCGTCGTCTTCATTTCCAGCGGATTTTCACCGGTTGGAACGGCGCTCCACACCACCGGGCTCATGCCGCTTTTCAATTGCTGGTAATGCCATTGGTATTCCTCCAACGGTACAGGCGCTTCCGTATTATTTTTAAATGCCTCGTATTCGGCTTTCCGTGCTGCAAGCAGTGCCGACCCTGTATCTTTTACCAGGCGCAAAGCTGCCATGGAGCGGTCGGCCAGGTCAATAGCAGCGTCCGGCAAGCGACGGTCCTTTATATAACGCTTCGCCAGGCGGATCGCTTCGTGCAGCGTATCATCCGGGCTTTTTATTTTATGATGGGCTTCGTAAAGCGGCATCACTACCTTCATCATCCGGAAGGCGGTACCCGGCGCAGGCTCTTCCACGGTAAGTGTTTCAAACCGGCGTGCAAAAGCTTCGTCCCGTTCAAAATTTTTCCGGTATTCATCAATGGTGGTGGCCCCGATGATGGTAATAGCCCCTTTTGCCAGTTCCGGTTTTAGCAAATTAGCCGCTCCTGCAAATGGGCCGTTCTTGTCCAGCAGCACATGGATCTCATCAATAAATAAGATTCCTTTTTCGAATTGCTTTATTTCATTGAGCACGGATTTCAACCGTTCTTCTGTTTCCCCTTTATACGATGCTCCGGCGGCCATGGCGCCATTGTTCAGTTCAAAGACGGTTGCATTCTTTAAAAAGGAAGGTACCTGTCCGCTTTGAATGGTCCGGGCAAATCCATCTACCAACGCTGTTTTTCCTACGCCCGGCTCCCCGATCAAGAGTACATTGGGTTTGGTACGGCGACTGAGTATTTCGGCCATCATACGGATCTCCTGTTCCCTGCCGATGATCGGATCCAGTTTATCTTCCGAGGCCATCCCTGTTTTATCGATACAATATTTCTGCAGCACTTGCTTGTTTGCAATCGTTTTAGGCGTTCCGTTCGTTGTATTTTTTTCCAGTTCATTTAAAAGATTCACACCCGCAATGGAAACGGAAGCCAGGTCAATTAATTGCTGGCGCTGCACCGGGAAGGTTTTCAGCTGATCAAAAGAAAAAGCGATACCCGGCGTACTTATAGAAGCCAGCACGTGCAGCGGTTCTATTGCATCATCGTTGGTTTTCAGACGGATCGCGTCCGCATCATCCAATAATACGGCAATATCATCCGCCGGCGGAAGCTCTTCTTTCAATGCAGATGCTTTGGGGAAAGCCTCGATGCGCACATCCGCCCAATCGGCCAGATAATAGACATCCACATCTGCCTGAACCAATACGGGATCCAGCGCTACATCCTTATGCAGCAAGGCTTTCAGCAAATGCGGGGCCGCGTATTTATTATGCCTGTTTTCCTTAGCGATTGCTTTGGCAATGGTGATCGCTTTTTCAAGTGTTTCTGAGAATTGCATGATGCTTTTATTTTTATACCTTACAGATCCCTCCAGCTCATATTAAACATTCCTGCTTTTACCTTGCCGATGATCTCAAGCTTATTGATACAATTGGTTTGCCTGTTTTTAAACACAGTTGTAGTAAACGTGAGCTTATCGCCTCTTTTTACTGCAGCCACTTTATTATAAAATTGCTGAAACGATACCGACTTGCCATTCAGGATAACGGTAGTGTTCAGGTTGCCGTCGCAAAAATATTTGGCAAAGTCGGAGATCGGTTTTCCACCGCCTGCGGCGTTGCGAAACATCTGATTCAGATCTGCCGGTGCTACATCCGGGTAACTGGGCGTGGGAGGTGGAGGCGGAGCTTCCTGCGGCTGTTGCTGCGGCTGCGGATTAATTTGTTGTGTCAGCGGGTCCGTATTGGGACGTTCGTTTACCCGGGGGCGGGGCTGGGCCACGGCAACCGGTATATTCCGCTCTTCTTTAGGGCTCACGTATATTTTTCTTACCAGCGGCGTTTTGTAGTTGCCATTGATCACCACCGATATGGTTTTTATGCCAGGCGTGGTAAATGTGTACACCTGGTTGCGCAGTACGCCGTCTACAACAGCGGTTTCGCCAAAGCGCCATTCCCAGGAGCTTGCTTTTGAGGAAGTGTCCTTGAATAATACCGGGGCACCCACGATGGCTGTTGCCGGCATCACCACTTTTGCCACCAATGATGAATCGATCACTTCCGGCGCCGCAACTACCGTAATCGTTTTATACTCAACGCATTTCCCGTCGGCCAGCAGGGCAATGGTGTAGTTGCCCGGATCATCGAAGGAATGCAATGCAGAGGCAACTTCTGTTTCGCTTTTTTGGTTGTCGCCAAAATCCCAACTCAACCGTTTAAAATCTTTTGCATCCGTTTCAAAGCGAACGATATGACCTACGGTCAATATTGTTCCAACAGTATTGATTGAGAAATCTTTACATGGCTTGTAGCTTCTGTAGCGTACAATAAACGCCATCGACGCCAATGTACATACCGCCAGGAGCGTTATGATCACATTGTCGTCCAGACGAAAAACCATGAATTGTTTCTTTTGCATTTTATATATTTTTTACCAGCCGGTTTATTTTAAGACTTAATTTTGTGCCATGTTACTTAAGAAAATACTCACCGCCCTATTCATTATCACAGGCCTCAGCAGTTGTTTTTTTTCGAAGAAAGCTACCAAACCGGATTACAGCACTTCCATTTACACGAATACCCAGTCAGCCGATTCCTCTGCTTTAAAAACCCGTGCAGCAGCAGCTAAAAAAACGGGTGTTGAAGATTCTTTATTAAAAGCCCGGTATGCCGCCTACCTGAAATTACCGGCAGATAGTATTAAAAACCTGCGCCTGTATCGCTTTATTGATCAGTGGCTCAACACCCCTTATTTATGGGGGGGTACCACTAAAAGAGGGATCGACTGTTCCGCATTTATGCAGCGTCTCCTTGCGGATGTGTATCAGCTCCATATCCCCCGTACTTCGATCCAGCAGTTTTATACCGACAATGTAGAACCTTTTAACGGCCAACAGTATCTGTCAGAGGGCGATCTTGTTTTTTTTAAAACGATCCCCGGTAACCCCATAACCCATGTGGGCATGTACCTGGGCAATAACATCTTCATCAATGCTTCTTCGTCAAAAGGGGTAAGCTTCGGAAACCTGAGGGATTATTACTGGGCTACCAAATATGTTGCCGCCGGAAGGCTGATCGTACGCAGGTCCAGGCATATCGCGCTGGCCAGCGGTGTCACAAAAAATTAGTCAAAGAGCTTGCCGGCATTCTTATCTCGGCGTGTTCAAACAATTAGTGAGGGCTGTTCTTGTTTCGATCAGGTCCCGGTTCAATTGTGCATTTTCCTGTTTTAGGCGTTCCAGGTCTGTCGGCATATCTCCCATGTCTATTGCTTTATTTGTTGCCTCCTGGTAACGCTGAAATACATCAATAACACTTGTATTCAGACGGGAATACATGCTGCTGTCTTTGTATTGCAGATTGTTCAGGATGCGGAACTTTTCCGTGATCTGCTGATTCAGATAGGCTTTTTGCGCACCGGGTTTCCGGATGGAATCAATGAGCGCTTTGGCTTCTTCCATGGTTTGCACAAAACGGTCCTGTGCCGCTTCCTGCAGCTTAAACGTATTCAACTGCTGCCGCATCATCCGGTTATCTTTTGTAGGAACCAGGGTATCAAAGAAGAAGGCGACCAGGACGAAGGCCATCGCCAGAATAAATAACAATAAAAACTTCCAGAATGCCTGCTGGCGCTCTTTCGCATTAATTACAATTTGTGCCATCCTTTAGTATTTAATTCGTCAAATAAGGTTAATCTGCCAGGAAGAATCCGCGTTTTCTTGCCTGCACTTCTTCTTCCGGAACGATCAGTTTTTCTTTTACAAAAATGCCGGTCTCTTTTTTCTTGCCAATATAATCGAGGGCTGCAAGGTTGGTAAACAGCTGCAGGATCAGCGCGCAGAATTTTACGTTTTTATCTATCCCCTGGCGGATATTCAAATGATCATACCGGTAATTGGTAATATCGGTGATCTCATCTTCCAGCTCGCCCTGGTTTACATTGCACCATTCTGTAAAGTAATTGATCATTTCTTCTTTGGCGGAGCCGATATAGATGTCGATCGCATTTTTAATGGTACGCGCCAGTCCGGACACGACCGTGATCAGCTCTACCGGTGTCCCAAATAAAGCGCTATGGCGATAGTTGCCATACACCTGCGAAATATAGAACAACACTTGTTCACTCAATTTTCTTACCGGATCGATGAGATCATTCTGCTGGTTTTTCTGAAGGATCTTTTGCAGGATCTGCAGCGCGTTTAATTCCATTCTTCCAAAAAACTGTTCCGTTTCGGCATGATGCTGCACCAGACTTCCGTGGCTGTTAATCGAAGTGCAGGGTGCAATATAATCTTCTTCCAATGCAACCGTCTGATCCCTTATGATCACCTTGCCCACCGGCAACTGAAAGGCGCCCAATGTATTTAAAGAAGTTTCCGCCACCGGCAGCAACGACACTGTATAAGCCGGTTCCGTAAAGGGTAGCCGGATGGGTTGCTCCTCTGGGTTGGCAACACCGGTTGGAACGGGGTTATAAGGATCAACAGAAATGATCACGTAATATTCATCGGCCTTTCCTTTCAGTTCTTTGAAGGGCACGCTTAGTCCGGGTATGCGGGCACTCAGCGGATTGGCGCTATCAGTGGAGTCTGAACTGAACCGGATCACATAGCCACCCCGGGTAATAGCGGTGCAGGCTAATATGCGCACACTTACCTGCTGCATATTATCCACGGTAACCCATATTTTTGGGGGCTCAATAGTAGTGCTGATAGGCAACAGACCGTAATTGTGGTCGTTCAGAAAAACAGTGTTGCTCAATGCTTGCTGCGATTGTGTTGCGTATTGCTGGGCGATGAAGTGATTTTTATTGATCTTCATCCCGTTTACCCAGTTCACCGGTTTATATTCATGCGTGCGGTTCATACTAGTTTTTTTAAGATATGCGTGAACAAATGATAATATCGTTCTCCCTTACCTTATTAACAAATATGGTTTTTTCGGGGTCGATATATTTTGTAAACAAAGTGTACCATTTAGGTTTTTTGAAAAAGATCCAGCCGGAGGCCGCTCCTTTTTCATTCAGATAGGCGATCGTGGCATTCGGATGCCGATCGTTATAATCATTAATAAAATAATAGAATAATTCGCCAAAGTCCATATCCAGGGGCGCTTTTGCGCGAAAATTGGTGAAATGCTTATCATTATTCTTTTTATAAAATTCAAAACTGATCACCAGGAGGTTTCTCAATTTTTTTTCATCGATCTCCGCCAGCTCCATATGTGCCGGATATTGCCATTGCTTCAGAATTTTAAAGGGGATGGCGATCGCACTGCGGTAGGTATAATAAACGATCAACGGCACAAAAAAGATCACGGCGGCCGTAGCCATCGTTATGTCCATTGCATTTTTCCTGAACAGGCGATAGACCATTATAAAACACAATCCGCCCAGAAACAGGATGGCAAGGGTAAGAAAGATCTCAGCCCAATAGGTTTTTTCATTTACCCACTTTAATTTGGTGGTAAGGGTGTATACATGTAAAATCCCCAGGCCCAGGAAAAAGAGCTGGAACATAAGGAATAGCTGGGTATTACTTTCCAAAAATGTAAACCAGGACAGAAGGCCCACAACGGCAAACCCGGCGGCATACAACAATATATAATAAACAGTAGGTTTTGTAAACGGCTTAAAGCTGCCCCGGATCTTTGAAACGATCAGCCCCATGATCATGGACATGCTTATAAAGCTCACCCCCAGGTAGGGCAAGGCCGATTTTAAAGAGGGTGAAAACCAGTTTTCCATTTATTAAAAATTCAATTTTATAATACCGAAGAATAACCCAGGATCACTTCGCTGTCTTCATCAAAGGTCATTTCTGTTGTTTTTTGATCTACCAGTATTTCTATTTCAATATCTGCTTCAACCGGCGCAAAATAATTGTTGAAGGTCTGGATCAATATATCTTTTTCTTTATCGTTGATAAAATCACTCACATTTCCTTTTCGCAAAGGGCCTATCCGGTATTGAAGCACGGGGTAATCTTCCATAAACTCTGTGCCGCACACCATATAATCGCCCAAAGGCTGTTCTCCTAACCCACCGTCGTTGCCCAGCCCGCCGGCATGTGCCACATCAATGACCTTCGGCTCTTTGCGCACAATTTTCACGGATTCATTCAGGAGTGCTTTAAGACAGGATTCCATAACCGGAAGGTTTCCGCTGATAACATGTGCGTAGGGTAACAGCAGCAGGAACGAGGCCGCCTCAAAGGTTTTAAACGTTGACGGCAGTCCCCAGAAATTCAGAAAATACCGTGTCAGTAACTTACTTTTCAGAATGTCCAGCAGGTTGATCTCCTCTTTTTCCAGCAGGAGCTGCTGATAAAAAAATTCGTTTTCAAAGGGCTGAAAGAACTTCCGGGCCTCGGTTTCTTTGGTCTGATTCTTTTTGTAGCGGTCGATCATTTCCGGCACCCCTGCCCGTTCCCGGAACTCACTGGTGTCCGGCTGGTGAAACAGGGCTTCGGGAAGCATATCATAAAACCCCGGGCGCGAAAGCCGTACTTCAATAAAATTGCGGTACCAGTCGTCCTCAATTACCGTTGCATCAAAAATATCTTTTACAAATTCCCGGTAAAAAAAGCCGCTGTTGCGCACTACATGGCCCTGCTCCGGAAAACCATTTTCCAGTGCATGGTTGAGCAATACCTCTGCTTTAATGTCGGTATCCCGTTCCTGCAACAACTTTGACAGGTGTGCTATTTTTTCTTCTTTGGTCATTTTTAAAAGCCCGGCGCTTCTTTTATAAATACGCGGTAGGGAATAAAAGCCATCGATCGCTCCGCTAACTGGGCCGCCAGTTCTTTTTCCCATTGCAACACTTCCTCTTTTTCCTGTGCTTCAATAAATTCCTTTCTTTTTATAAAAACCGTAACATCGATCGTTTTCATAAACCCCTTGGTCGTTTCCGCCGATACCATAAAACCTTTATCCACTTTTACATCCTGCACGCTATTGCCCAGGAATAATTTGCAGTAAAGGGCAATATCATTACGGCTCATAACGCGGTCTTTCGACAGCAGCGCGTATTTATAGGCAACAACACTATCCGTCTGACTTAACCTGTTTTTACCATTTTGGGTATTCGTTAATAAAAAGACGGAAGAGTGATTTACCGAGCCTGTTTTATACGGCTGGAGCCTTGTACCCGGCCGCAGACCGTTCGCGGCATAACCATTGGTGCTCCAATATTCGATATATAAAAACCGGGAATTGCCCTGTTTTTGATTTCTTACCATCAGGTAGGGTGTGTACGCCGATTGGTTACCGGTATTTTCGCCCACTAAGTGTTCAATTTTAGTGATGGATTGCTGAAGTGATTTTATTTCCTGCGAAATAAGATCTTTTCCTAATTTAGAAAAAGCCGCACTTTCATCCCGCAGGAGCTGAATAAGATTTTCGACCACAACTGTAGCATCCCTTTCGTCAAAACGCCCGGCGCCACCATTGCGCAGCAGGATATTCATTCCGCCATTTTCTTCTTCCGTATGCTGCCGGATGTGCAGCGGGCGGCCGTTTTCATCAGTAATCTCGCCCAGGTCATAAAACTGATCCTCCCCCGTAAGCAGCGGCACCACATTGATCATTTCCTGTATCCGGTGCGTTACGTCATGCAGCTTCCTGTTTACAACGGGGAAGCAGTTGGAAAACACGCTTACATCTTCCAGCATGGCGCTGGTGATATTTTCAGGGAAAGTAATTTTGATCCAGCACAAAGGCTCCTGCAACTGTTGCACTACTTTGCCGCTGAATACAGCTTGTATGGCATCCGGTAATCCCTTGTCATCAGCAATATACCGGCGCAACTGAGGTTCTTTGATGCTTATAAAAGCTTCTTCATACAGGTCCTTTACCAGTTTGATATAACGGGAGGTAGCGCTGGCTTCCTGCTGTATCAGCTGGGCCGCGTACCAATCGGGATTATGATCCCCGGCAACATTATATCCTTTCTGTGTATTCAGGGTATGACCCGCCACTGACCAGCGGGCGTGTTTCAGCTGATTATAGAAAATGGCGCGGTTTACCTCGCTTCTGTATTGAAAATAAAATTGCGTGTTATTGAGGTCGATTTCTTTGTGATCCACGGCAATCCATAAAACAGAAGGCTCCAGCCATTGCTGTTCATCGGCTACCCCCATCAGCTCTTTGGTAACACCGCCCGGGTACCGATAGATCTTGTTCCCTGTTGCCGCAAATCTGACCCTGCACTTATTGATGATGTAATTATCGGTGGGAGTAAAGAACAGGTCGGTGGTCCGGGGCGTTTCTTCCGAACTATTGCGCACATTTTGTGTAATGAAGAATTGCTCTTTTGTAGACAATGCCGTAACGTTCTCCAGGCTGTTGGCATTTAATATAGCGGAAGCAAGCCGGGGACCCGTTAAAACATCAGGAGCCAGCAGTTGTACAATACGATCCATCACCCGGTTACGG
>JAGIAQ010000139.1 GCA_017744795.1 Niabella sp.
ACAATAATGAGGTCTTTGTTGTAATGGACCAATTGTGTAGTGTCCTCTTCAGGAACCGGTACTAGCGTTTTTTGAGGGATCTCTTTTTTGCAGGCCCCGCAACAAAAGAGCACTACCAGGGCTGGTATCAGGTGTTTCATGGTGTTATTTTTCAGATCCGAATTTAATTCTTTTTTCTAAAAAGGAACAGAACATTTTTGTTGCTCACAGAATGCACTGATTTACACGGAAGTTTTTTGTTTATCCTTTAGCCAGGCTTCAATGCTACTATGTAACCCGGTTGCGTCGCACACTTAAGCTTTTGAATCTCTGCTGGGCTGCTCATTAAGACAGTAGTATTCAGTACGGGAAGGATTTATAATTGCTTTGTTACAGCACTATCACAGGAGCTCAAGATAACTTCCGGGTTTGTATGAAAACGGATGCAGTGCATCCAATACAACCTTTTTTCTCCTTCCAAAGCATCTATCAACTGTTCCATAATAAATGAAATTATCACTTTAGCTACGCGCACCAAATAACAAACTCCCCACCCTTATCATTGTGCTGCCATATTCCAGCGCCAGCTCATAATCGCCGCTCATACCCATGGATAAGGTTTCAAGTTTCAGGTTTGAGGTTTCAGGTTTTGCCTGCTGTTGAAAAAGCGCTTTCATGACAGCAAATTCCTTTTTTAATTTTTCGATATCATCCGTAAAACTGGCCATTGCCATTAATCCTTTAACCGCCACATTGGGCAATACCAGGTCACCGGAGCTGATGCGATGGATCAATGCGGTTACTTCCGTTCCGTCAAAACCAAATTTTGTTTCTTCTTCAGCAATATGCACCTGCAATAAACAATTAATGATGCGGTTGTTTTTGGCCGCTTGTTTATTAATCTCGGTTAGCAATTTTTCGCCATCCACACCATGAATAAGGTGTACAAAAGGCGCAATATATTTTACCTTGTTCGATTGTAAATGCCCAATAAAATGCCACCGGATGTCTTTAGGCAATACCGCCTCTTTTTCCACCAGTTCCTGCACATAATTTTCTCCAAAATCGCGCTGCCCCAGCGCATACAAAGCCAGTATGTCGCTTACTGGTTTCACTTTGGAGACTGCTACCAGCGTGGCTTGCGCCGCTTTTGCTTTTTCGAATACCTGCCTGTAATTTTCTTCATTCACCGCCATGGGGTAAAAATACAGATAATGTCACAAATTCCAGAGGCCTTGACGGTTACATTTCACGCAACGACGCGGGGGTACCGGTCGTAACAATACATCACAACCTCTTAATTGCTGATAGTAGTGCTAGCCCTGAAATGTGCGACGCAAGTAAAGCTGATAGCAGCACTGGGTTGGCTAAATAATTGCACAGAATACGCGAATAATTATTTGTATTGAAAAACGTTATAAGGCAGTGCCGTTCCTTTTATTTTTAACACCACCACCCCATGGCCGGGTACTTCAAAAAACTGTGTGGGTTTATCAGATCTGGAAAATTCTTTTTTATTCCATATGTCTCGCATCCTGTATCCTTTTTTTGAATCGATACTTACAGAGTCCAGATCAAAATGAATAGCCGCTTTATTTTTCGAACGGTTCAGTAAAGCTACGGCCACTTCGCCGCTCATGGTGTGATGCAGCGGCCGGGCCCATACTTCCTGGTCGCCATAATCCTTCAACCGCCGGGCCTGGTACACCAGCGGATCCTGGTTGATGGCAATAAGTTCGGGATTGGTCAGGATCGAAAGTGTTTCTTTACTCATTTTTGTCAGGTCATTGCCCGCGAGCAAAGGAGAATTCAACAGGCACCACATCGAGAAATGCGCTTTATCTTCTTCAAAACTCATGCCCCGGCCCACCTGCAGCATATCCATATCGTTTACGTGGCCCGGTCCGGCATAAGGCCATAAGTTCGCATCGAGGTCAACTATTTTCATTATTGATTCAAAGCTGGCACGAATGTCTCCCGAAATACGCCAGGAGTCCGCCACGTTTACCACCCATTTGCCCGGAAATTGCCAGCGGCACACATTATAAAGCGCCTCCGGTCTTATGGCACGAATCAATCTTCCAATTTCAGTGTACCGCGTTTGTTCATCCAGCCCCAGCCATTCGCCGCCGCACCAGTCTACTTTTATAAAATCAAATCCCCAGCCTTCCAGCATTTGCTGCAGATCGCTTTGCTCATGCCCATACAAGCCCATGCCAATGCCGATGCTGTCTTTATCCCAGTAAGATCCGCAGGTGTTAATCCCGGCATCGCTGTACGTGCCGGCTTTTAATCCTTTGGAATGAATATAGGTTACCAGTGATTTCATTCCGTTTGGGAAACGGACCGGATGCGTCTTCATAGCGCCATTGGCATCTCTTCCTCCAAAAAAGCCGTCATCTATATTTATAAACTGGTACCCGGCAGCTTTCATCCCGCTTGCCACCAGCGCATCTGCCTGCGCTTTTATTATCTTTTCATTGATATGCACATGGTAGTTATTCCAGCTGGCCCAGCCCATCATTGGGGTTTGCTTTCCCTGAAGGGGAAGCGCCGAATTATTTTGTGCACCGAGGGCACTTCCCAGCAACAACAAAAGAGCTGAAAATAGTCTTTTCATCAAGTATTATTTTATTAAATCCGTATTCATTTAACCTAAGTAACCAGTAAATACTTACACCGCTCAACCGTTTTCAAAAAAACCATTAGTCTTCCAGCGTTGTAAGGTCCGTGCCGGGTTTGGAAAGTTTCATTGCCGCAATTTCCTTTTTACAGGCGTCCACCATTTCCTGGGTCATTTCATACTCATAATGTCCGTAATCATCAAACGTGAACTTTCCTACATAAAAAAATCCGTACCGGTCAAAAAAATCGGTGAGATCGGTTTTGCCAACTTTACAAACTGTTTTTACAAAATTCAACTGGTATAATGCAGGATTTTTCCCACGGTCGCCCCAGCCGCCGGAACGCTTTTCCTTACTACTTTCGGCAGCGCCCTGCAAACGAAACGCTTCAAACAGATCAGGATAAAAGTCTTTATTGTTCCCCACCCCGTTAAAATATAACTGCAGTTGCCAAAACGGAACCAGGCGGTCAAATACATCCCGATCCTGAAGGTAACAGATTTTTCGCGCGATGATGCTATCCCTGGCCTTTTGGTAATTCTTCTGCTCTGCCAGCCGGCTTTTAGTGCCAAAGGTTGTGGTCCCGAACAGGGAAAAAACATTGTTGCTCACTTCGCCCAAACCACCCCAATTAAAATAAGGGCGCAACTGGTGCACATGCCCTACTTCATGACTAAAGCCCCAGCAGGGGTCGCCTTTAATAACACTTGCAGGATTCACAACCAACGGCATCGCGTTGCCCGGCTTGGTGCCCATATAGGCCACCCCATCACCGTCTCTAAACATATAATAGTTATAGTTTACGCGGGCCAGAATATGATTTTCCGGAACACGATTGTACTTATACAGGCCAAGCAAACGGTGCTGCAACGCCACCAGTGAATCGTAATTACGGATCAATTCCCTGCCTCTGCCATAGGCATATTTTTTACAGGCAGCTACGGGGTAGGCTATTTGTATATGCGTTCCCCGCGCATCTATAACGGGGTATACTGCATTATCAAGAAGCCGGTTCCAGTCTGCATCAGTATTCTTTGCAAGATCAAAATACCCGTTAACCTTACCGTTCACAAAATGCACCTTCAATTCATTTTCACTTTCGGGGTTTTCAGAATAATAGTCGATATAAGCCAATCCGTCAAAACCCTTCACATTTATAATATTTGCCCCGTTCTGCAATGCAAATGTTTGTGCTTTTATTCCCCAGCCAGCAGGGTCCTTTTCCGGGTGCAGGCTATCGGGCGCATGCCGGTTCCAGTTGGGCAACAACAGATTTACGAACTTGCCGGGAGCGATTCCGTCCACTAAAACAATATGCTCGCCCTCGGGTAAATAAATGCCTGTAATGCCTTCATATTTACTATACCCATCACCAATCATCAGATCGCTGCCAAGCTTTTTGGCGCTGCGGAGCGCCTTGAACCGGGCGTACCGGTATCGGGTATCGTATGATTTATTCAGTAATGCCGTTGCAAGCGCTTTTAACTGCGGGTGCTTAATCTGATCTATGTCCGCTTTATTGACGCCCTTCTTCAGCGACAACGCCATGCCTGTCTCAAATACCTTCAGATCTGTTTGAACGGATTCGGGAGCGGTAGTGGCTTTTTTTTCCATCCGGTTCACGTAAAGCTCCAGTATCGAATCGCCCGCGGTCAAAGAAAATAATACTGGCTTTTTATCAAGCTTCGTCTTCAACGCCTTCAGAAAGATAGTATTGTTCATTTCCGGCAGTCCATCCACGTTCAACGCCTCTCCTATTTTAATTCCGAGGGCATAGCTGGCGGAGTCCCTGTCATTTTTAAGTGCTATCCGTCGCTGACCAAAAGCACAAAAGCTTGTAGTTGCCCACAACAGGGTAGTTATTAAAATAGCAGTTTTCCAATTCATAAGCATTATTTAATACCAGTGAATATATCAATTTTAGAATTCGAAAAAATGCGCAAACGGTTGCCCTGGGTGCAGCGCATCATTTTGTACGCAGCTCATATTCTCCCAAAACAGTAGTCAGTAGTTGTTCATAAATTCTTACTTTACTAATTCATCCGCGAAGCGGATATATTGCAGCCAGTCAAATAACAGGATATCGTGATCTCCCGTACGAATATGATAGCGAACCCTGTTACCTATTGATGTATCCGGAGGAGGCATCTGGCCCGTCCCCAGCCCTTTTAAATGAAAGAGCTGATATACGGGCGCTGTACTTTGTGCAGCAAGAAACTCGCCATAGGGATCGGACCAGCGATCGTTGGAGGCACTGGCCACATAAAGCGGCCGCGGAGCCATCAATGCCAGCAGCATGTGCTGATCCACAGGAAGTGCATTTACATTTGCAGCATAGGTTGTATATTTTGAAATATACCAATGCGGAAAGGATTTGGTAATATTTTGCAGGGTTTGACCATAATTTCTCCGAGCCAATGCAGCCCCGCCCTCACCGGAATTATTGGAAATAACTGCGGCAAAACGTTCATCATCGGCACCTGCCCACAAGGCGGCTTTGCCCAGGCGGGAATGACCAATAACAATTACTTTGTCCGCGGCGATATCTTTATCCGTTTGCAGGTAATCCAATATCCGGCTCAGCTCCCATGCCCATGCTCCCATAGCCGACCATTGCTCCGGCCTTAATTGTAAGGCTTTGCTTAAAACGCTGCGCACGCCTGTCTTCCAGCCTGTGGAATCATCCAGTTCCACATCGCCATAGTAGGCAGTGGCCAATCCATATCCATGTTGTATCAATTCCTTCACACACCAGTTGCGCTCCTGCTCGCCCCGCACCACAGGGGTATTCTTATTTTTAAATTTTAAGAACTCCCGGTACTTTTCAGAGATCAGGATATGTTCATCAGGTGACACAGATTGGTTCCCGAAAAAGTTCAGCCCCGCAAACACGGGTACCGGCTTCTTTTTGTTTATCGGAACATATAACAACAGATCAATAAAAGGCCCCTGCTCCCCTTTTTGCAGGTAGATGCGGATCTGTTTTGCAATTGCAGTGCCTGCAACAGCTCCGCTGTCTATTTGTTGAATCTTAAAGTGCATATCCTTTGTACCACCGGGATACTGCCCGTACATGTTATCTTTAAACAGCTGTAATACTTCCTTACGCCGTGTCTGTTTCCACTCTTTCCCGGAGCGCACAGGTATTCCACCGTTAGTGGTCAGCAAGGCAGGCAACGTATATGTTCCTACTTTCGACTCATCATAATTAGGCGATGGCAGCTGGGCGTTACCGGTAAAGGACGATAAGACGGAAATTGCAAGGGCAATCCGGCAAACAGAAATGCGCATCATTTAGCAAGGATTTGTTACGATTGCTAAGTTACCTATTTGCGCGACAAATGTTTTAGAATGTAATTATTATTCGCTGAAGGTAAGCACCGAAGTTGTTTAAACTTTTTTGTTGGATCGGGCTTTCCCGCTGATTTTAAGCAGATCTAATACACCGCTGATATCCGCAGATTGATTTTCTGCGAAAATCTGCGGTAATCTGCGAGAAATGCAAAGGGATCTGAAAGTCTGAACAATATCATCCTGAAAAAAGTTTTCACATCAAGGCTCCACCACCCGCTCTGTTATAAATAGCGATGAGCTGTTTCTGCCATTACTGATTTTGGCTTCCATATCATCCACAACGAGGCGGTTCACTACATCTATCAGTATCGCCCTGCAATGTTTTACATAATGACCATTTACTTTCTCCCTTTTTTGAAATAGCAATACCATCCATAACAGATTGTCACGACACAATTGAAAGTATATCCGGGCATTCTCAATTTTCGTCTTATAACCCTTACCCGTGGCGTATTCAACAGCCAGGGCTATTGCCTCTTCCTTTCCCCGGAGCCCCTTCTTCGTACAATAACTATCGCGGGGCAGGCCAAACTGCATTATCTGGCCATAAACATCAAAATCAAGAGTGAAGGAATACTCATCACTTATTTTACCCTCCGGCAGGTAATGATAGTGCAATTCATATTTCGGTACGGGTTTATTATCATACATTGCCTGATTCATAACCCGATCCGGACAGGCCTGAAAATATTTTTCATGATCATAAATAACGGCTATAGTAAACTCGACATCCCCGATCAGATCCCCCGCAGCGCGTTCCATAATCGTTTGCGCCAGCTCCTGTATTAATGGTGGCAGTTTCCCAAAATCCGGAGTTACTTCCGGTCTGTAGGGGCTTTCATTTTTGGTCTTTGGCTTCATAAAATGCTTTTCACATTAGTGCCGTTGGTCATTTCAATATCCCCCGGCTGATCACGATCCGTTGCACCTCGCTGGTGCCTTCATAGATCTGGGTAATTTTTGCATCACGCATCAGCCGCTCCACATGATACTCCTTTACAAAACCATACCCGCCATGTATCTGCACGGCCTCAACCGCAGCCCACATCGCGGTTTCAGAAGCATATAATTTTGCCATGGAAGAACTGATGTCATAATTCAGATGCTGATCTTTTTCCCAGGCGGCTTTTAAACATAACAAACGGGCAGCCTCGATCTTTAGCGCCATATCCGCCAGCTTAAAGGCAATAACCTGGTGGTTCATAATTTCAGTGCCAAACGACTTTCTTGTTTTTGCATAATCGCGCGCGCGCTCAAAAGCCCCGCCGGCAATGCCCAGCGCCTGCGATGCAATGCCAATGCGGCCTCCGGCCAGTGTTTTCATTGCAAATTTAAAACCGAAACCATCCTCGCCGATCCGGTTTGCCTTGGGCACTTTTACGTCTGTGAGCAAAATAGTATGTGTATCGCTGCCGCGGATGCCCATTTTATTTTCCTTGGCGGCCACGGTTACGCCCGGCCAGTTTTTCTCCACAATAAATGCGTTGATACCTTTGGATCCCTTCGACCGGTCGGTTTGCGCAATCACAAGGTACACGGAAGCGCTGCCGCCATTGGTAATCCAGTTCTTGGTACCATTGATCAGGTAATGATCGCCTTTATCCTCCGCAGTGGTATGCTGGGAAGTGGCGTCACTGCCGGCTTCCGGCTCACTTAACAAAAAGGCACCGATATATAATTGTCCGTCTTTTTTACCCTGTGCCAGGGGAACAAGATATTGCTGTTTTTGTTCTTCGGAGCAAAACTCCTGCAGTCCGTAACAAACCAGACTGTTATTAACGCTCATACAAACGCTTACGCTGGCATCTACTTTTGATATCTCTTCCATTGCCAGCACATAGCTCATCGTATCCAGACCGGCGCCGCCATATTCCGGTTTTACCATCATGCCCATAAACCCAAGATCCGCCAGCTTTTCAATCTGATCCTTCGGAAATTTCTGCTGTTCATCGCGTTCAATAACACCGGGTAAGCATTCCTGAATGGCAAAATCACGGGCAGCCTGCTGAATCATTTTTTGTTCATCGGACAATTGGAAATCCATAGAGAATCGTTTTATTTTTGCAAATATAGAAGATACGAACAACTGTTAATATATTTACCGCGCAAACGCAAAGAAATTGACAGGAAACAATTTTGACAAACAGCCTGTAGTTCATAGTCCGTTCAGGAAAAACTATGAACCATGAACTAAGAAAAAATGGAAGACAAACAAATAGTCACCGACAGCGATATCACTGTTAAAAGATTGTACACACAGGAAGATGTTCCGGTGCCGGACAGCGAACAGCCCGGCCAATTCCCCTATACACGCGGTATACAGCCGGATATGTACCGGGGCCGGTTATGGACCATGCGGCAATATGCCGGCTTCAGCACCGCCGAGGAAAGTAATAAGCGGTATCATTATTTGCTATCCCAGGGCGTAATGGGCTTAAGCGTCGCTTTTGACCTGCCCACACAAATAGGATACGACAGCGACCATCCGCTGGCACAGGGCGAAGTGGGAAAGGTAGGCGTTGCAATCGACAGCATCGAGGACATGGCGGACCTGTTTAAAGGCATTCAGTTGGAAACCGTATCCACCAGTATGACCATTAATGCCACGGCTTTTATATTGCTGGCCTTATACGTGGCACAGGCCAAAACCCAGGGTGCCGACCTTTCAAAAATTTCCGGCACGATCCAGAACGATATTTTAAAAGAGTATGCCGCCCGTGGCACCTATCGTTACCCGCCCAAACCCAGCATGCGCATCATCACCGATATTTTTGAATGGTGCTCGAATGAATTGCCCAAATGGAATACCATTTCTATTAGTGGGTATCATATCCGCGAAGCCGGCAGCACGGCAGCACAGGAAATCGCCTTCACTTTAAGCAATGGTAAAGCTTATGTGAAAGCCGCACTGGAAAAGGGTTTGGACATAAATGTATTTGGCCGGCGCCTGTCTTTTTTCTTCAATGCCCACAATAATCTTTTTGAGGAAGTGGCCAAGTTCCGCGCCGCAAGAAAAATGTGGGCCAACATTATGAAAGACCTGGGCGCAACGGATCCCAAGGCCCTGATGCTGCGTTTTCATACACAGACCGGTGGCAGCACGTTAACGGCACAGCAGCCGCAAAACAATATTTCAAGAGTTACCGTTCAAACACTAGCCGCTGTACTGGGGGGCACACAGTCCCTGCACACCAACGGCTTTGATGAAGCGCTGAGCCTGCCCACAGAAGAAGCCGCACGCATCGCCCTGCGCACGCAACAGATCGTCGCCTTTGAAAGCGGCGTTCCGGACACGGTTGACCCATTAGCCGGTTCCTATTTTGTAGAAACGCTGACAAATGAAATGCAGCAAAAAGCGCAGCAGCTTATCGACCGGATCGATGCCATGGGCGGCAGCATCCCCGCAATTGAAGAAGGATTTATCCAGGACGAGATCGCGCGCAGCGCCTACGATTACCAGCTCAAAATAGAGACAGGGGAAAAGATCATCGTTGGCGTTAATAAATTCCAGGTCAACGAAACCAATACCATTCCCATTTTTAAAGTAGACGATTCTATCGGCGCATTACAAAAACAGAAACTGCAATCATTACGCAATAATCGCGATGCGGCCGAATGCGCTCGTATCCTTTCCAACTTAAAAACACGGGCTACCGGCACGGAGAACATTATGCCTCTGGTCATCGAGGCCGTAGAAGCCAAATGCACCCTGGGCGAAATTGCGGGCGCCCTGGCAGAAGTGTTTGGAGAACACCGATAAAAATACCCATAAATAGCGATGGTTTTACACCAGTAATCGTGATAGCTTTATAGGCAGGTGAAAGAGATTAATCGCTGACACAATATTGTCTTTGATTAATTACAAAGCAACGTGTTGTTGGTTAAGACATAAAACGCCAGGCGTACGTTTTCTCCGCTTCACTTTTGACATTTCACTATTGACTTTATAATAGCATCTCTAAACACATTTGTTCAATAGGAATAATGAAAAACCGTTGGGTCATAGCGTCGCTGCTTTTTATCCTTGCAATTGTAACTTCTTGCGGAAATAACCCGCATGACGCTAATCAAACCACTACCGATTCTGCGGTTGCCGTAATGCCGCAGCCCGGCGCATCCGATACTGCCAGCGGCAACGCTGATACGGCACAGATTCATGAAAAATACAAG
>JAGIAQ010000013.1 GCA_017744795.1 Niabella sp.
CTTCAGCAGCATTTATGTAATTTTTAACGATCGCGCATCTTCAAAATAATCTGCAGTTGTTAAACCAAATTGCAGAATATTTTGTAATTTTTAAAGATAAAAGGTGCGAACCATGCGCTTCTTAAAATACATCCTGCTTTCTGGAATTGGAATAATCGCAATGCAGCTCCACAGCCAGGAGTTTGTAAATAACCTGGACAACTGGGGTAAAAAAAATGCGATTCAAAAGACCTATTTGCAATTAGATCGATCCGCTTACTTTGCGGGGCAAACCGTTTGGTTTAAGGCCTATTTTATGGCAGACTTTCTGCCCTCTGCAGCCAACTCAACTTTATTTGTAGAGCTGCTGGATAATAAGTCGCAACCGTTGATAAAGAAAGTACTGCCGGTCTTCGGCGCCTTGTCCTATGGCCAGATCGACCTGCCCAACACACTTGCCACCGGATCATACCAGCTACGGGCGTATACCCCGCTAATGTTGAATTTCGACAAAAACTATCTTTTTTCCCGGCGCATCGAAGTGTTTGGAAACAATAAGCTAAAACCGGTTACAACACCAGCAACATCCGTCACCATCCGGTTTTATCCCGAAGGAGGCAACCTTGTTGCCGGTTTTAAAAACAATATTGCTTTCAAAGCAACGGATCAGCAAGGCCTGCCCGCAACCGTTTCCGGTAGGATCGTGGATCAGCAGAACAAGACGGTATCCTCCTTTTCAACACAGCACGACGGCATGGGGCAATTTGCTTTTTTACCCGCTACAGGCAGCCAATACCGGGCATTGCTTGATAATGGGCAAACCGCTGCGTTGCCGGAAGTAGCTGCCGAAGGAGTTGCACTAATAATAAAAAATGCCGGACAGGGCAAAATATTTTCCATTAATTACAGCGGCAGCAAGCAGGTGCCCGCTTATATAGTGGGACAAATGCAGCACCAGGTGCTTATAAAACAGGCACTGCCTGTAAAACCCGGCGGTAGCGTAATCAATGGGGTGTTGCAAACCGGCGCGTTGCCCTCTGGTGTATTGCAACTCACCCTTTTTAATAAGGACGGCCTGCCGTTAGCCGAACGGCTTACCTTTATAAATAACAAGGAATATCTTTTAACAAGCACCTTCAAAGCCGACACGCTGCAAACCGGCGCAAGAAAGAAAAATCATTTCAGTATTGCATTTGCCGATAGCGTTACCGGAAATTTTTCAGTTGCGGTTACCGATGCCGACTATGAGCCCGCAACGTACCGTCCGGGAAATATCTATTCCGCCTTCCTGCTCACCAGTGATATTCCGGGATATGTTCACCAGCCTGCGTATTATTTTTCAGACAGTCCGAATGTTGCTGAAGATGTGGAATTAGTAATGCTTACCAACGGCTGGCGCCGGTTCTTGTGGAAAGACGCAGTAGCAAATCAATTGCCGCTTCCCGCACATAAAGACCCGGGATTCATCAGCCTTTCCGGTAGAGTAAATCTGGCCGGGTCGCGCAAATCCTTTGCAGACAAGGATCTGCTGGTTTGGGTGGCAACAGATTCCGATCGCCGGTTACAAACAATAAAAACAGACGCCGCTGGTCATTTTAAAATGGACTCCCTGATCTTTTTTAATAAAGCCAGGATCCTGTTTAGCGATATTCATGGGAAAAAGAGCAAGCAGCTCACTATAAAACTTAATTCGGACTCTCTTATAAGGTCCTTTTCCATTCCGCCATTGCTGCTACCCTATGAGCCCTTCACCAATATCAGCATCGCCAACAAAATGAATAATGCATGGTTCGACTATACGCGCGGCGAAGGCGTAACGTTGGACAGTGTAACAGTACTGGGTACGCGCAACCGGATGCGGCAACTGGAAGATATTTATATGAGCGGATTATTTACCGGGGGCATTGACGCCAAAACAATTGACCTGACCAGGGAGTTTATACCCAACCTGAATATTTTCGATTATCTCCAGGGACGCATTGCTGGACTTACCATAATGAGGGGCGGACAATTTGGCGATTATCAATTGTACTACCGCCAGGGAGGGGTAAGGCGGCCTATGCAATTATACCTGGATGAAATGCCCACGGACCCGGGCATGATTGCATCGCTAAATCCTAATGATATTGCATTGGTGAAACTGTTTCCCAGCTTTGTTGGGGCGCCGGGAGGCGGTGCCAATGGCGTGCTTGCGGTATACACCAAACGGGGCAATGATCTGAATGACGCTATGGAGTCGGCTGCATCCGTGGTCGACTATGAAGGTTACAGTATCCTGAAAGAATTTTATGCGCCCGATTATTCAACCGGCGCAGAAAATCAATACACCGATTACCGCCTCACCCTGGATTGGAAACCGGAGCTATTTCTTTCGGGCAAAAACCCGGTATTGCCTATATCTTTCTACAACAACGACCGCACAAAAAGATTTAAAATAGTTGCCGAGGGCATTACGAGCACCGGGAAATTATTGATGATAGAGCGATATGTAGAACCGGAAAAATAAAAGAGGAGCGATCGCTCCTCTTTATTAATGATGTAAGTTATTTCCTCACCGATTGGTGCGGCTCATTTTTTCAAATACTATAAAGCTATTTTGGAAGCAACGGATTTGGGCACTGCTTTTTTATTTACCATTAACCCGGTGGTTTTATATTGCACATAAGCTTTGGATACATACAAATAACCTTTATAATCATTACTTGCACCCCATGAATTTTTCACCAGGTAATACTCCTTGCCGTTCTGATCCTTTGCGAGCCCTACGATGTGCATTCCGTGATCATCTGTTGTCAACAGGTCTTCCAAAGCTTCCTGGCGCATTTCGGGCGTAATTACCGGCTCGGGCTTCGGACCGTTAAACAGTGCTTTTTTTTGCTCAAGGGTTACTCCCTTTTTATATTGCTCCGGATGTTCAGGAACAAAAGCCACACCGTTTGGCCAGCTAAAATAAGGCTCCGAAACATCGGCGCCCCACGCAACAGTATAACCCTTCTTTAATGCATTGTCAATAATTTCAGTGAACGAGGTCGCAGGAATATTCCAATCCCACTGAAAGGCCCAATTGTCCGGCACCATCATCATCGCTTTTTGCCAGTAAGGCGTATTCGTCTGGGAAATAAATTCAATATAGTCATCCGGATTTAATCCTACCACTTCCTTTGCAAAACTTTTGGGAGTGTACTGCTTGCCATTATAGGTAAACATGGGAGGAACAGCGCCCAGGTAGGCGTCCAGCGTGTCTGCAAATTGTTTTTTCCAGGAGAGGTCCAGTGCGCCGTTAGGATTCCTGATAATAGAATCCAGCATTCCCTTGAGGCTTTTTTGCATTGCCCCGAAATTATTCTTTGTAGCTCCGTTGATCAGCCCGGTATAATTTGCCTCCGGCAGAATACCATATTTGGCATACATATTAATAACATCGTGCGGCTCGCCTCCATCGCCCCAGCTAACGGCGCCATTCATACGTACAAAATTTTCAGCCTTGTCCATATAAGAGCATCGGGCTGTATAGATCTTTGCCAGGGGCAGCGGCTTTTTGCCGGCTTTGATCATTTCTGATTCCAGGAAAGAATTAGCAGAATAGCTCCAGCAGGTCCCGGAAGAGCCCTGGTTTTCGATGGGTGTGCTGGCCAGGTCAATGATCCGGGTGAAGGTAAAACCCGCTTTCCCCTCTGTTTTATTGGAACTGATCTTTTTTATGAGATCATCCTGTGCATGTAAAACACCACAGTTAGCAAAAGCAACCGCCAGAGCCGTTGCAAGAAAATAGTTTTTAATCATTTTGATATTAATTTTAACAAAGCAATACTGCAAACTGCAAAGAAAAGACACTAACGTTAATTAGCGCCATTTTTTTGATGAACGGTTAACCTGGGAATGTAGAATAAGAAATGTAAAAGGGGCCTTATTCCAGTAACATTCAGTGTTCCTTCTTTTTATTTTTTAATTGGCGAAAGAAGTATCTGAATGTACAGCGCCTGAATAGTCGTTATACCGCAAATCTTTCGGGGTTTATCCCAACGCAGCGTTAAGCCTTACGCGTTCCGCATTAAGCCTTACGCATACAGCTCCTCTTTCAGCACTCTTACCCGTTCGTCTTCCAGGTATTCATCAAAAGTGCTCAGGCGATCGATGATGCCGGCGGGAGTCAGTTCAATGATCCGGTTGGCCACCGTTTGCATAAAGGTATGGTCATGACTGGTGAGCAACACCACTCCATTGTAAACCGTACACTGTTCGTTAAAGCTTTGGATGCTTTCCAGGTCCAGGTGGTTGGTGGGTTGATCCAAAACGATCACGTTGGGATTCTGAAGCATCATTTTACTAAGCATGCAACGTACTTTTTCTCCTCCGCTCAGTACGGTGGTTTTCTTAAGCACTTCTTCTCCGCTAAACAACATCTTGCCCAGGAAACCACGCAGGAAGGGTTCATCCACATCCGTAACATGTGGTGGTACAAACTGACGCAGCCAGTCCATCAGGTTCAGGTCCTGTTTAAAAAAGGAACTGTTATCCACAGGAAGGTAGGCTGGTGTAACGGTGGTGCCCCATTCAAATTTACCACCGTCCGCTTTGGTGTCTCCGTTAATAATATTAAAGAAACTGGTTACCGCCAGCGGGTCTTTACTTACCACAGCGATCTTATCACCTTTATTTACACTAAATGTAACATTATCAAAAAGGGTACGCCCTTCTACTACGCTTTTCAGTTTTTCAACGTTAAGGATCTGATTACCTACTTCCCGCAGGGGTTGAAAAATGATGCCGGGGTACTTGCGGTAACTGGGCTCGATTTCTTCGATAGTGAGCTTTTCCAATGCTTTCTTACGACTGGTAGCCTGCTTGCTTTTAGAAGCGTTGGCGCTAAAGCGGGCGATGAAGTCCAGGAGGTCTTTGCGCTTTTCCTCCATTTTCTTGTTCTTATCAGAGATCTGGCGGGCCATCAGCTGCGAGCTTTCATACCAGAAACTGTAGTTACCGGTAAATACTTTGATCTTCTGACGATCCACATCCGCTACATGGGTACAAACGGCATCCAGGAAGTGACGGTCGTGGCTTACCACCAATACAATATTTTCATAATCGGCGAGGAAATTTTCCAGCCAGCCGATGGTTTCAATATCCAATCCGTTGGTAGGCTCATCCAGCAGCAAGATATCCGGGTTTCCAAAAAGCGCCTGCGCCAGCAACACCCGCACTTTCATATTGGAAGGAATATCTTTCATTAACTGCTGGTGCATTTCATCATGCACACCCAGGCCATTTAAAAAGGCCGCCGCATCGCTTTCCGATTCATAGCCGCCCATTTCGCCATACTCCGCCTCCAGTTCGCTGGCCTTCATATAGTCGTCTTCTGTAGCATCAGGATTGGCGTAAATGGCATCACGCCTGGTCATCACATCCCACATTTTCTTATGTCCCATCAGCACCGTGTTCAGAACGGTTTCGTTATCAAACTCAAAATGGTTTTGCTTCAGCACCGCCATGCGCTCCCCGGGGGTAATGCTAATGGTACCTTTATTAGGTTCTATTTCTCCGCTTAGTATTTTTAAAAAGGTAGATTTACCCGCGCCGTTGGCACCAATAACCCCATAACAATTCCCCTTGGTAAAATTTACATTTACTTCTTCAAATAAGACGCGCTTGCCATAGGCCAGCTTCAGATCCTTTACACTAATCATGCAATATGCTTTTAAAAATTGCTGCAAAGGTAACGCAAAGTTGACAGGTGGAGCAATTTAAAATCCAGGCAGAATAAGATTTTTATCCAATGGCAGCCGGGAAGGCGGGGAGACAAGAAGGTGGTATTTTTCAATCACTAACGCCGCTGTTAGCGCCATCATTGGTGTTGAGGGAGGCTGATACAAGGGAAAAACAACGCCGCTGTTGGTGTTGAGCGGGGGATCCCGATAAGCAAGAACACCAACAGGTCTGCGGGAAGCCGGATTGGCTTGTTTGTGCTTTACCATCGCACATGGCCAATGCGCAACACCATCAAGGGCCCAAAACAATTGTGACCCGAGGAATCGGCTCCGTAGGATGCCGCGTAAACACGGGGCACCTAAGGAGCCCAAAACCCATGTCATTCAACAGTGCTATAAACAGATTGCTCCTGACGGAGCACGCAAATGCATGCGCCCCTGATTGCCCGGATGGGCAATTTGGTCGGTAGCTAATAAATTAAACGAGGTGTTGCGGCCTGTAGGGCCGCAATCCCTCTCTCCCTATCTGTATTCTACCAACCGGCCGCCCCCATGGGGCGGATGATCGGTGAAGCTGTCTCAAAAGTAATTCCCCCCGCAAGAATGAATCTGCGCAAGTCTGCGCCGTCGTTGGTGTTGAGGGGGGACAGGTGCAGGGGAAAAACACCAACGGCATGGCGGGAAGGATGGATTGGCTTGTTGGTGCTTTACCATCGCGCGCCGCCAATGCGCAACACCCCAACAAGGGCAAACACCAGCAGGTTATTCGGAACGCCCCCTATCCTGCTGTCCACGGGCTGCCGGATAGCAGCGGCACCGGAGCACAGCGGAGGTACAGCGGATAGCCGGGACCGCTGCCGGGCACTGCACTGCAGCTGACAGCCCATAAAAAAAGGTCCCGCCTCTTTTGAAGCAGGACCTTTCTTATTGAACGGTCAACATTAACTATTGACCATTGACTATTCACCGTATTAATAGCCCATTCCACCCATGTCAGGACCGCCTGGCATAGCAGGAGCCGCAGCTTTAGGTTCGGGTTTGTCGGCAATTACGCACTCAGTTGTTAACAACATGCCTGCAATAGAAGCGGCGTTCTCTAAAGCTACGCGGCTTACTTTTGTAGGATCGATAACGCCTGCTTTGAACAGGTTTTCATACGTTTCTGTTCTTGCGTTGAAACCGAAATCAGCTTTGCCTTCTTTAATTCTCTGAACAACGATAGAACCGTCGATACCAGCGTTGTCAGTCAGGGTGCGGATCGGAGCTTCCAGCGCGCGTTTTACGATCGCCATACCGGTTGCTTCGTCTTCGAGCTGTCCTTTTACTTTTACGCTCAGGCTGTCTACAGCGCGGATATAAGCCACACCACCGCCAGGAACGATACCTTCTTCAACCGCTGCTCTTGTAGCGTGTAACGCATCATCCACACGGTCTTTCTTTTCTTTCATTTCAACTTCAGTAGCCGCACCTACATACAGTACTGCAACACCACCGCTTAATTTAGCCAGGCGCTCCTGTAATTTTTCGCGATCGTAGTCAGAAGTTGTATTTTCAATCTGCGCTTTAATTTGATTTACGCGACCGGTAATCTCTGCTTTTTTACCCTTACCGCCTACAACAATGGTATTGTCTTTGTCGATAGTGATAGAAGAAGCCTGACCTAATGCGCTCAACTCAGCACCTTCCAGTTTATGACCCAGTTCTTCAGAAATTACGGTACCGCCGGTTAAGATAGCGATATCGGTCAGCATTTCTTTTCTGCGGTCGCCAAAGCCAGGAGCTTTTACAGCAGCCACTTTCAGGGTGCCGCGCAGTTTGTTTACTACTAAAGTAGCCAAAGCTTCACCTTCCAGGTCTTCAGCAATGATCACCAGCGGACGACCGCTTTGTGCTACTTTTTCCAGGATGCTCAGGATATCCTTCATCGTGCTGATCTTCTTATCGTAGATCAGTATATAAGGATTCTGTAATTCAGCTTCCATTTTTTCGCTGTTGGTAACGAAATAAGGAGAGATATACCCACGGTCGAATTGCATACCTTCTACCACATCAACAGTAGTATCGGTACCTTTTGCTTCTTCAACAGTGATCACGCCTTCTTTACCTACTTTACCAAATGCCTGAGCGATCAGGTCACCGATCTGCTCATCGTTATTTGCAGAGATAGTAGCTACCTGCTTGATCTTTTTGCTGTCGTTACCAACCGTCTGGCTTTGCGCCTTCAGGCTTTCCACTACCAGAGAAACCGCTTTGTCGATACCGCGTTTCAGATCCATTGGGTTCGCTCCTGCAGCAACCATGCGCAGTCCTTCGCCAATAATAGCCTGTGCTAAAACAGTAGCGGTAGTAGTACCATCACCTGCAATATCTGCGGTTTTGGAAGCTACTTCTTTTACCATTTGTGCGCCCATGTTTTCTACCACATCTTCCAGCTCAATTTCTTTTGCTACGGTAACACCGTCTTTAGTGATAGCGGGTGCGCCAAATTTTTTCTCTAATACCACATTACGGCCCTTAGGTCCTAATGTTACTTTTACTGCGTTGGCCAGAGAGTCAACGCCTTTTTTCATTTTATTTCTTGCTTCAACGTTGAAGTAAAGTTGTTTTGCCATTTTTATTTAATTTGAAAATTTGGGAATTTGAAAATTTGAAGATCAATCTGAATTATTGAAACGGCCAATCATTTTCATATTAGCACATTTTCAAATTTTCAAATTAAATGATCGCGAGGATATCGCTTTCTCTCATAATTAACAGGTCTTCTCCACCGATCTGGATATCGGTTCCTGCATATTTACCATATAAAACGGTATCGCCGGGTTTTACGGTTACCGGTTCATCTTTTTTACCAGGGCCTGCTGCTATAACAGTACCGCGTTGTGGTTTTTCTTTAGCGGTATCAGGAATAATAATTCCGCCGGCAGTTTTTTCTTCTGCTGCTGCTGGTTTCACAATTACCCGGTCGTGTAAAGGGGTAACAGTCGATTTTTTAGACATAGTCGTATTGTTTTTAAATTTTTTAATTTAAAGTGCCAAAATGTATTTTAATATGGCCGGCTAATGTAGCATAAATAATATGCCACGGAGCGACTGTGTGAAAATTTTTCAGTTTTAACGCTCATTTTTAGTAAAACGGGCCCGCGGCCTGTCAAAATAGCATTTAGCATTGTTTTTTATATAGTACGCGGGAAAACAGCTATCTTCGCCCCCGCAAAAAAACAGTTCATTCAATCAATGATTAGCAGAAGAAACATACGGGTAAAGGTAATGCAAACCTTATATGCCTGGAGTGCGGAGTCCGCGGAGAATAGCAAGATCCCATCCCCATCAAAAGTTTTAGACCAGCATTTTAACCAAACCCGGAGCTTATTCGTTTACCAAATCTACTTCCTGACCCAGATTGCGCGCTACGCAGAAAAAGACGCGCACAAAAAAGCAAGTAAATATATCCCTTCAGCTACCGACCTGAATGTAAATACCAAACTGGCCGGCAGCAACCTGCTTTGGCAAATGCTGGAAGATAAACTACTGGAAGAACAATTTAAAAAAGATAAGCCGGAGCTGCAGCTTGACGAAGAGCTTGTAAAGAAAATATACAACCAACTCGTAAAAACAGCTGAATATCATCATTATATATCAATAAATCAGCAAAGCAAACAGGAAGACCGGAAAATCTTCGAATTTATCCTGAATGATTATATGCTGGGAAATGAGGATTTTATCGCCCATATTGAAGAACTGTTTTCCAACTGGAATGATGATGGAGATATGGTGGCGCAGCTGCTTCAGGGTTATATTTATAAACCCGGCACAGTAAAGTTCAACGAAATTATCAGCACGGATAAACTGCATTTTGCACAGCAACTGCTGGCCACTGTAATTGATAAGAATGAGTATCTGCTGGAATTGATTACACCCAAGCTTAAAAACTGGGACCCCGAGCGGATCGCATTGCTGGATATGGTGATCATGAAAATGGGCGTGGCTGAGTTCCTGTATTTTGAAACCATTCCGCCAAAGGTTACCATTAATGAATACATCGATCTGGCGAAGGAATACAGCACGGCGCAAAGCGGGCATTTTGTAAACGGCATCCTGGATAATATTCATAAAGAACTGGTACAACAGGGCCGCCTTAAGAAAACAGATTATAAAAAGGCCTGATCCTGTAATTTTGCTCTTCCAAATAAACAAGCATGAAAAAAATACTGTTCAGTTTCGCTCTTGCCGGCCTGTTTGTTGCCTGCAACTCTACCTCAGGCAAGCCGGACGATAAAGCCGCCGCCGCCCAAAAAGAAAATGCGTTAAAAGATTCTGCAAACTTCACCACTGTGATTTGGACAGATTCAACGTTTAAGGACCTTGGTAATATTAAAAAAGGCCAGGTTGTCGAAATCCCCTTTACCGTAAAGAATACGGGAGATAAACCGCTGGTTATCGCCTCTGTTCAGCCCGGATGCGGCTGCACGCTGGCAGAAAAACCGGAAGCCCCCATTTTACCCGGAAAAGAAGGCAAAATAGTAGCGAAGTTTAATAGCGAAGGCCAGAGCGAAGGGTCACACACCAAAAACATGGTGGTTCATGCCAATACAAAGCCCTTTACTGAAACTGTTTTAAATTTCAAGGTAAATATAGTTAATTAATTAAAGTACAAACAATTAGAATGACACAAGCAATCCTGCAAGCACAAGCGACACCCGGACCTTTCGGCTCCATGACCACTATGGTTTTTATGATCGGAATGATCGTGGTGTTTTGGCTGTTCTTTATTCGCCCGCAAGCAAAAAGAGCGAAAAATCAGAAAAAATTTATCGACGACCTGCAAAAAGGCGATAAGATTGTAACCATCGCTGGTATTCATGGTAAGATCAGCCAGGTGAACGAAGACGGCACGCTGAACATTGAAGTAAGCCCCGGCAACTATATCAAGATCGAAAAATCGGCGATCAGCATGGACTGGACGACCCAGCTGAATAAAGGAACGGCTACTCCGGCGAAATAAAGAGATGTGAATGGTGAATGATGAGACGTGAAACGTCAGACCTGAAACCTGTAACGAATAACAATAAACACGACAAGGATCTATCTTTGTCGTGTTTTTATTTTAATACAAATGCTGAAAGTAGGTATAACCGGCGGTATTGGCAGTGGTAAAACATTGGTAGCCTCCCTTTTTAAAACACTGGGCATTCCCGTATATGATGCAGATGCCGCCGCCAGGCAGCTGATGAATGCAGATCCCGGAATTCGTGACCAGATAATCGAATCTTTTGGCGAAGCGGCCTATGTTTCCGGGCAGCTGGACCGGTCTTATATTGCTGCGCAGATCTTTGGTAATGATACCAAACGGCAATTGCTCAACAGCATTGTACATCCCGCCACCATCCGCGACAGCGCTAACTGGTTTCAAAAGCAGCAAACCCCTTATGCCATTAAAGAAGCCGCCATCCTGTTTGAAAGCGGCAGTGATAAATTTGTGGATTATGTGATCGGCGTAACGGCTGCCGAAGCGCTGCGTATTCAACGCACTATGGAACGCAGTCATTTATCTGAAGTCCAGGTGCGGGCGCGCATGAGCAAGCAAATGAATGAAGCGGAAAAAATGGCGCTTTGTGATTTTGTTATTGACAATAATGGGACGATCTCGCTGGTTGAACAGGCGCTAACCGTTCATGCGCTTTTGCTTGAGCGCGCCAATGGGAAATGAGAAATTAGGAAGTGTCAGGCAGCAGCGAAACCATTTAAACGCTTCATTTTATAATATTTCCCGCAGATCACCGCCGAGCTTTTTCGCAGATAATCGCAGAAAGTAGATCTGTGAAAATCTGTGCCGTACTTTCATCTGCGAAAATCAGCGGGAGCCTAATGCCCGTCTTGCTATTAAACTAAGAATCCCCGATCAGGGCCCTGGTCCCGGAGCGCCAATGATGACTTCCGCCTTCCTCACTTTAAAATTTGATATTCTTCATTCCTTATTTTAAATTGCCCTATGGATACTTCGCTTATTGACCAGCTGAACGACAAGCCTTCAAGGAAAAAATTATTATACCCTGTTAACGCGGAACTATCCGCTTATTTAAAGCACCAGGGGCGCGAAGTGAAGCTTCCGGTATCGCATAAAGACCTGCTCAATTTTACCTGGTCGATCCCTATTAAAGACAACGACGGCAATTATACCCATTGGGAAAAAGCCATTTACGACAAGCGGGAATGGGACTTTTTAAAAGAGGGACTGGTGAAGATCTATGCCATCCTTAAAACCGAAGGCGATATGACCTTTGCCGATCAGCTGGACGTGGCACGGATCGATTTCTGCAATTTTGGCAATTCATTGCCTTTTCGCATCCGCATCATTAATAAGTTCAACGCCAACTTTGATCATTATTATATGAAGATCACCGATGCTTCGCGCATCTACGGACTGGAAATGGAACATATCCTCTCCCCCAACCGGATCACTTTTTATACCGATGGCGGCACCCTGGTGGAAGAACATATCCCGGGACTTCCCGGTGATGTTTTCGTGGACAACTATTTAGATCTGCCCGAAACCAACAAAACCCGTTTTGCAAAAGAGTTTGTAAAATTCAATGAACGTTGCTTTGTACGCCTGCTGGGCGATATGCGCAGTTACAATTTCGTGATCGTAAGTACACCGGATATCGAGGGATACCAGTACCGCATCCGGGCCATCGACTTTGATCAACAGAGTTATGAAGGGCGCAAAAGTCTTTATATGCCCCAATTCTTTAAAGAGAATAACAGGCTGGTACAAACGGTATTAACGCATCTAAATAAAGAATCTATTGAGCAATATAAGGCGGAAGAGCGCTCCGCGATGGCCTTCCGGGTGGCTGCAGGCCGTTTTCGTTTAATGGAATTGCTGAACATTATGTCGCGCGACACGATTTCTCCTCCAGCTAAACAAAAACAATTAGCCGAACAGTTGAATCAACATTTTCATACAGCTGCTTTTAACCGCTGTAATTCCATGGGACAGATATTGAAGCTGCACCTAAAATATATGCTGCGGGAGAATTTGAAACTGATCCAGGAAAAAACCCGATCCCTGAAAAAACCCGTCTTTGGCCCGGTGAAGCGGAGTTAGCTGTTATTGTTGCCAATCAATAACCGGGAAGGCGTAAAGACTAAAGACCAGGAAGAGAAGCGAATGTTAAATTTAATTTTACATACACGCGGCAAATAATTTATATTAATACATTTAATACATTGTATATAATTTTTCTATTCAGCTCTTAGTTGTCTTTGCTCCCCTTTAATTTACCGTTTTACCGGCCTCAAAAATCCCTTGCCGAGGCAAGAAGATATTCTCATCCACCATAACATTGGCTTATATCGGGTTCTGATTTATAAAAATTCATATTTCTTTGATTCAATTTAAACAACTTCAATATATTCTCCAAAATAGCCAATAATTTATCAGGAATAGTTAACTTAGCGCCTCGCAAATCAAACAATAAGTTATTTTAAAAAATTTTATCAAATGAGTAAATACAGAGCCGGGGTTCTGTTTGGCAAAGAGCTGGAAGACCTCTATAACGACGCAAAAGAGAATCAATTTGCATTACCTGCAGTAAACGTAGTCGGAACCGATAGCGTAAATGCTGTTTTGGAAACCGCTGCTAAGGTAAATTCTCCCGTTATGATCCAGTTCAGCAACGGCGGAGCGCAATTCTTTGCAGGTAAAGGAATGCCCAATGACAAATTGCAGGCAAATATTTCAGGAGCCATCAGCGGCGCCCTGCACGTACACAATGTAGCAAAATACTACGGCGTGCCAGTTGTACTGCATACGGACCATGCGGCAAAAAAATGGCTCCCCTGGATCAGCGCGCTGATCGATGCCGGCGAACAATACTATAAAGAAAAAGGACAGCCTCTATACAGCTCACACATGCTGGATCTGAGTGAAGAGCCGATCCACGAGAATATTGAAACTTCAGTTGAATTCTTTAAGCGCATGGCGCCCCTGGGCATGAGCATTGAAATTGAACTGGGCGTTACCGGTGGTGAAGAAGATGGCGTTGATAATACCGATGTTGACAACTCCAAATTATACACCCAGCCGGAAGACGTGGCACAGGCATACGAAGCACTGAGCAAAGTAGGTAACCTGTTTACCGTTGCCGCTGCATTTGGTAATGTGCACGGTGTTTACAAACCCGGCAACGTGGTGCTGACACCAACCATCCTGGATAACAGCCAGAAATTCATTCAGCAGAAATTTGGTACCGCTTCCGATAAACCGGTTTACTTCGTATTCCACGGGGGCAGCGGTTCCGAGAAAGCTAAAATTACTGAAGCGATCGGTTACGGCGCTATCAAAATGAACCTGGATACTGATATGCAGTGGGCATTTGCTGAAGGCGTATTCGATTATTATAAAAAGAACGAAGCCTACCTGCAGGGCCAGCTGGGCAATCCTGAAGGGGCTGACAAACCTAACAAAAAGTACTACGACCCGCGCGTATGGCTGCGCAAAGGTGAAGATACTTTTGTAAAACGTTTGGAAGAAGCCTTTGTTGACCTGAACTGTATCGGCAAAAACGCGTAAGCAATTAAACGCTTTTAAGATAACAGACCGTCCCGGAATAATACCGGGGCGGTTTTTTTATGGCTGCCTCTAACCTATTGTCTCTTAACGGTTGGTAATGACACCATGCCGGATATATAAGTTTAAAGCCGCCACAAATACACGAATAAATTATCTAGCGCTCCTATTTCAAAAACAGACACGAATCGAAATGCGCCGACGGCGCATATTCGTGAATTCGTGGCATTCGACATACAATATAAATAAGCATTAAAAACTTGTTATTAAATAATTATTCGGAAATACGGCTTTCAATATTCATCTTTACCCTCTCACCGTCTTTCCGGCCTGTGCATTATTTTTGAAACGCCTTTTTTATTACATTTATATACGAAGCAAAAAAAGAGGTATGAAGAAAATAGGATTTTTATCGTTTGGCCATTGGGCGAATCATCCTGCTTACCGCACGCGGACGGCAGGTGATACATTGTTACAGTCGATCGATCTTGCGGTTGCTGCGGAAGCTATTGGCCTGGATGGAGCCTATTTTCGGGTGCACCATTTTGCCGCGCAACTGTCATCGCCTTTTCCTTTACTTGCTGCCATTGGCGCCAAAACAAGTAAAATGGAGATTGGAACAGGGGTTATTGATATGCGTTATGAAAACCCGTTGTATATGGTGGAAGATGCCGGGGCCGCCGATTTAATTTCCGAAGGACGGTTGCAGCTGGGCATCAGCCGTGGGTCACCGGAACAGGTAATTGACGGATGGCGCTATTTCGGATATGAACCTGCCAAAGGGGAAACCGATGCGGATATGGGGCGTCGTAAAGCGCTGGAGTTCCTCGATAAGCTCAAAGGCGTAGGGTTTGCCCGACCCAATCCCTACCCCATGTTTCCGAACCCGCCGGGCCTGCTGCGGCTGGAGCCCCATTCAGAGGGGCTTCGGGAGCGGATCTGGTGGGGCGCTGCGTCCAACGCCACGGCAGTTTGGGCGGCCGAAAACGGGATGAACCTGCAAAGCTCTACTTTGAAGTATGACGAAAGCGGCAAACCCTTTCATGTACAGCAGGCGGAGCAGATCCGGCTGTATAAAGAAGCCTGGAAAAAAGCCGGCCACCAGCGGGAGCCGAGGGTGTCCGTGAGCCGCTCTATTTTCGCATTGGTTACCGACCAGGACCGTCTTTTCTTTGGGCAGGAGGCCGATCGGGTTGATAAAATTGGAATGATTGAAGCGGACAAGCGTGCCATTTTTGGAAGAAGCTATGCCGCGGAACCCGATCAGTTAATAAAGGAACTGGCTGAAGACGAGGCGATCCGGGAAGCGGACACCCTCCTTTTAACGATACCCAACACGTTGGGTGTCGAGTATAACGTGCATATACTGTCTTCCATTTTAGAGCATATTGCACCTGACCTGGGCTGGCGTTAGGGTTTGGTAAACCCGCTACCTTCCGTAAGCGAAATGCACTTCCGGAAATGTGTGAAAAAGCACGTTAAACATTAGCCACTGCCTCCTGCCCGTACATTTGATCCTTGTACTTCAGGGAGGGAGATGGAATGAATTTACCAATACCCAGTGCATCCCATTTTTCATCCACGCTTTTTATTGTGTCGTCGTCGGCAACAATAATATTGGGCCAGTCGCGCTGGAAATGATCAAAAGCCTTTGTTTTAATCGTGCCATCCAGTCCCAGGCAAAAATAATCTTCTTTGGAGGTTGCAGACAGCAAATGATCTCTTGAAGGATCCAGATTATTACAAAAACGCCACAGGGCCAGCGGCAGGTCATTGGCGTTTACCGTATGTTCTACGTATAAGATCATCTTGATCCGTTCCATACCCGGCAATTGCGCAATGGCTTCATGCAAGGCCTTCACATGCCCCTTGCGCTCCTTCTGTACGGAAATAATCAGTACAGGTATATCCGCCTTTACTAATTGGTCATTCACCTGGTGCACTTCGGAAAATCGTTGCCGGATTGCCGCAACCGGGCTTGTGCCATCGTTTGGCAATTCGTATAAATAGCCCTCCCGTTTTTCCTCCTCAAACTTCAGGGTTCCGTCGATGCACATTTTTCCGCCGAAGCCCAGCTTGCTGCAACTATGGTCCAGCACATCCATTGGCCCCTGGCTAAAATATACGTCTGTTGCGGGGTTCAGGTTTTTAAACACTTCCCTTGCCGCTGCTTTATAATCCGTTAACGGGATCTTTTTTCCTTCCTGTGTTTGGGAGGTCAGCACCAGTATTTTGTTGAACATCATTTGCCCCGCGCCCCACATGGCATTCATTACTTTTTGCCCCTGGCCGGCATAGTCTTTTTGAATCCTCGTATTTACCAGATTATGAAAAACACCTTCTACCGGCATTTCCATATCCTCGATCTCCGGCACCAGCGTCATTTTTATCGGGGCCAGGAAAATACGTTCCGTTGCTTTACCCAGCCAGGCATCTTCCTGCGGCGGAATGCCCACGATCGTTGCCGGGTACACCGGGTCTTTTTTATGGGTGATGGCAGTGATATGAAATTTAGGATACCAGTCGGGCAGAGAATAATACCCGGTATGATCCCCGAAGGGACCTTCCCAAAGCAGTTCATCGTTAGGATCTACATAGCCTTCGATAACGAAATCGGCGTCGGCCGGCACTTCGATATCGGGCTGTGTGATACATTTTACCAGTTCCACTTTCTTTTTGCGAAGAAAACCGGCGAGCATGTATTCATCCACATTTTCCGGCAACGGCGCGGTTGCGGAATAAGCGTAGGCAGGATCGCCGCCCAGGGCCACCGCCACCGGCATCCTTTTATTCAGCTTTTTATATTCATTAAAATGCTTCGCTGATACTTTATGTTTGTGCCAGTGCATGGCCGTTAACTGCGGACCGAACACCTGCATCCGGTACATGCCCACATTGCGAATATTCGTGTTAGGGTCTTTTGTATTGATGATAGGCAGGGTTACAAACGGACCACCATCCTGCGGCCAGCAGGTGATCACGGGTAATTTAGTGATGTCAGGCGCATCGGTTATGACCACCTCCTGGCAGGCGCCCCGGCCCTTTTTTACTTTTGGCATCCAGGATGCAAATGCACTCAATTTGGGCAGCAATTTCAGCTTATCGAGAATGCCTTCTTTTGGGGCCGATAATAATTTAAAAAGATCTTCTATATCCCGCGCCACATCATCCAGCTGTTGTACACCCAGCGCCAGGCACATGCGTTTTTCGCTACCATATGCATTCATTAAAACCGGAAAATCATAGCCCGTATTTTCGAAAAGAATGGCTTTTCCGCCGCCGGGTTCTTTACTCATCCGGTCAGTGATCTCCGCAATTTCCAGCTTGGGATTTACATATGTTTTTACCCGCACCAGTTCACCCGCGTCCTCTATCGCCTGTATAAATTCCTGTTGATTCTTATATGCCATCTTTTGTCTGTCGTTTGTCGTTTATCATTTGTTGCTCAATGCTGAATGCATAATGCTTGATGCCTGTTTCAGGTTTCCAGTTTCTGGTTACCCCGTCAATAGCATTATTATCTAACATCAATGCAAAATTGCTATTTTAAAATTTTCCGTAGAATTTGGTGATATCAAAATATATTTTTTCTTCAGTTCCGGCCACCGTTTTAATGGTTAATATATCATATTGTTTTTTCCCTTTACGGGTTGTTGCCTGTTGTACCACTTTTGCCCCAAGGATATGGGCCTTCACCCATTTATACTCCTCAGCCACGCCTTCCGTTTCGCTACTTTTATTAATGAAAATAGCATTTTCGAAAGAGCTGCCGTCTTTTTCCCCTTTGCCCAATGGGATCGCTATAACCCGTGAGGAATCACCAGATGCGGCAGTCAGGCTATCGGCTTGCCTGTTCTGGGCTTGGGAATATGTTGCCATTAAAACAAATACAGCTATACAAAAAGCACTTCTCATAAAATACTGATTTAAAAATAATTAATTAGTAATGTGATGCATCACTCCTTAATTTTACATACTTAAAAACATTTTTTATTTCACAGATGAACGCATAATGCTTAATGCCTGTTTCAGGTTGCTGGTTTTAGGTTCCTGCAACTCCTACTCGCTACTTCCTATCCACTATTAACTATTCACCATTGCCCATTCACTTCTTCTCAAACAATCCAGTGTACGTAATACCCAGCCCCGGTGCATTACTATAAATTAATTTTCCATAGTCGAATCCCAGTCCTGTTGCCACATCTTCCGTTTGCAATAAAGGTCCATCCACATCCAGGTGGTCTACAAACGGCGCCAACTGCGCAATAGCAGCGGAGCCCACGGTACTTTCATTCATACAACCCACCATAATTTTCAGTCCCAGCTCCTGCGCCTTATCGATCATCCGCAATGCCGGCGTAATGCCGCTGCATTTGGTTAGCTTGATATTGATGCCATGAAAACAACCGGCACATTTTTCCACATCGGATTCAAATACACAGGCCTCATCGGCGTACAGGGGTAATACGGATTCTTTATACAGCACCTGCATTCCTTCCCAGTTATCCTTCGCCAATGGTTGTTCCACGTACTCCACCCCTAATGCCTTTAATTGAGGGATGAGTTGCAGGGCCGTTTCCAGCTCCCACCCCGCATTGGCATCTACCCGCAAAGGAGCGTCTGTTGCTGCTCTTAAGGCTTTTACTATGGCAATATCATCCGCCGTACCCACTTTCACCTTGTAAACCGGCCAGGGAAATTCTTTTAATTTAGCTACCATTTTATCAACGGTGTCGATGCCGATGGTAAAATCATCTAACGGGTTTTTTGTTATATCTCCGTTCCACATCTTATACAGGGGCTTATTGTTCAGTTTACCCCAGATATCCCAGGCGGCCATGTCCAGCGCGCACACCAGGAACGGGTTGTTCGGAAGCAAATGATGCAGGAAGTGCCAGTAGCGTTCGGGTTCTGTAAATGCAAATTTTTCCAGCATTGGCCGTTTGATCTCCAGATCGCGAATCATGTCCTCCACCGTTATATTATAATAGGTTATGGCGGGAGCCTCTCCATACCCCTTAATGCCAAAATGCTCCAGTTCTACAATTAACGTAGGCTGATGTGTTTTTGTACCTTTTGAGATAGTAAAAGGATGCCTGAATTTCAGGCGGAACGAGTAATAATTAAACTGCACTCCGGTAAGATTTTGGCAAATGTAAGCCAAAGAGGCTGAATGGGAGAGCCGCTGTTTTTTTGCCACTAAAACACTGAAAAACGCAGAAAAGGTTTTCTATTTTGGCCCGAATAATCCTGGAACCCTATTTTAATCAGATAGCCCGGATCTGCCTGGCCGGAAACAACACTTTATTTTAATATCCGTATAAAATTTTGTAAATTACAACGGCTAAAAATGGTTAAACATGAGAAGAGTATTAGTTGTTACTGACTTTTCGGAAGTAGCTGATCATGCGGTTGACTACGCGTGCAACCTGGCCAATAAACTGAATATTGAGCATCTTTTCCTGCTGAATACTTACGAAATTATTCCGGTGTATGATTCAGGCGAAGCGGGTTCGCTTGCGCTGTCCATGCAGGAGGCGGATGAGCTGGAAAATTCCCGCATCGAATCTTTTAAATTATTGAAGCAACGCATCGGACGCCAGCTCCATAATACCACTACGCTGGTGCCACTGATTATTAATGACGCCCTGCCCAATGCCGTAAACCAGGTTTGCAAAGAGGAAGGTATTGACATGGTGATCATTGGGGTTAAGCCGCAGGACAACCTGGAGGCGTTGTTTTTAGGGAGCACCATTCAGAAAGCGGTAGATCAGATCAATTACCCTGTATTACTGCTGCCGAAATGCGTTTCGATAGCAGTGCCGCAAAATGTTATCCTTGCGGCTCCTTTCCGCGAGCCGCTGACACAATCCATCCAAATTAAACTGCACAAATTCCTGCACCGTTTTAACGGCAAGGTAACGGCCATTCATCGTTGTTTAAAAGGGCAGCTGAACGAGAAGGAATCCCGGATTGCGACCGAATTACAAATACAGCTGCAAAACTATCATTGCCAGGTGCATATTATCAAGGAAGTGGAAGATCTGCCCACTGCCATTGCCGATTATGCTGGCTCCACGGTGCCGGCACTGGTGATCTCCATTCATAAAATGCGGGGATTCATTGCAGGGCTTTTTCATAAAAGCGTTACCAAGAGCCTGGCATGGCGCTGCAACCTGCCTTTGCTGGTGCTACATATGTAAACGGAATCCTGTTACAGGTTTGATGATCTCCATCCAACTACCGGAACACATTCGCTTTTTCAATGCCGGCCAATGATACCTTTCAGTATTTCCTGTGTTATTGGTTTGGGAATATATTTAATGATCTCCGGATACTGGCCTGCCTTTTGAACATCTTCATTTGCTATTGATGAGGTGATGATGTAAATTTTCGTATGTGCCGTGGCGGCTGCCGGCAGCGTACGGAACGCATCCATAAATGCCCACCCATCCATTTCGGGCATTTCAATATCCAGCATAATAATATCAGGAAATGCAACAGGCTCCCACCCTTCCAGCACGTCCATTGCTTTTCTTCCATCGTTAAAAAAACGTGCCGAAACGGTTTCACTCATCTCGTTGAACATTCGCTGTACAATCAACTTATATACCGGATCATCATCTATAACAAACACTTTCATTTGCCTTATTTAAAAAAAATTTTAAAACAGCTTCCTACGCCTGGTTTGCTTTCCACGGTTACACTTCCTCCCATTGCTTCCGCCTGGTTTTTCACAATATACAACCCAATTCCCCTGGATTTTTCATCTACCGAAAAATTTTTAAATAAACTGAACAGTCGTTTCCCGTTTTTTTTAAGATCGATACCTACCCCATTATCTGTAATGGCCAATAGTTTTTCATTACCGGCATTATAAAAATCCAGACTAATTTCAGGAACCCGATCGGGATGACTGTACTTAATAGCGTTAGCAATAATGTTTTGCAAAACACTTTCCAGGTAGGCCCGGTTATACTGTACCATCACGGAAGGGGCTACATTATTTATAAAACGAACATTTTTGAGTGCGATCCGATCGGACAATACATAGTAACATCTATCGATATAATCGCGCAAGTTTAACGCTTCTTTTGGTATTGCGGCTGAAGACTGAATGCTTGCTACCTCGTTTAACCCCTCCATAGTATTATGCAGCAATTTTGCCACTTCACCCAATAAACGGGTAAGGCCTTCCTTTTCTCCTGCGTCTTTAGCCTGCTTGATGAGCTCACATAGTGAAAGGATATTGCTTGAATGCGAACGCAGATTATGGGAAACGATATAAGAAAAATTGAGCAGCCGTTTGTTCTGCTCCGAGAGGTCCTCCATCGACTGGTTCAACTCATTCTTTGATTTCTTGAGCGCCGTTATATCAATGACAATACCCAGTATTAACCGGATGGCTTCATCCTCCTTAATAAAGCTGACGTTGACCTGCAGCCATTTCTCTTCGCCGCTTTTGGTTTTAATGGGATATTCGAGTGTGCCGGGGATCCCCTTTTTTATTTTCGCACGGAATCGGCTCATTTGTTTTTGCTCTGTATAAAAATCAAAATTGAATTTATACAGATCCTTCCCTACAAACTGGTCACTTGGGTAACCCGTAATATCCTGCACGCTTTTACTAATAAAATTGAGCTTAAATGTTTCGGGGTCAGCCGTCCAAACGATCCCGTCGATCGTGTCTACAATTGTTTCCAGCCGGGCCGAAGCCTGTTCCAGTGCCTTTTGTATTTTCCGGCTTTCCGTTATATCAATACTGGCCAGAATAACCCGTTTATATTTATGTTTGCCTTTACCGGGCGTTACATTCCATTTTAGCTGCAAATAGATCTTTTCCCCCGTAACTGTGGTTCCCGTAACTTCAAACGCATCCGCATCTGCATTGGAACAAATGGCCGCGAGAAAACTTTTCGCCGCCTCCACACTTTCTTCCGTAAAGATGAGCTCATTTGTTCGCTCCAAAAAATACGTCTTATCTGCTACTTTATATTGGTCCAGCACCGTTTGGTTCACATCAACAATCTTTACAAGAGAAGAACATTTCTGTATAACATCGGGATGTTGTTCCAGGAAGGTTTGGGCTTCGGCACGGGTAAGGCCGATCAGGTTCAGCGACTCGAGGTAAGCGGCCACTGCTGAAAAGTCTTCTTCCCATAATCCCACCGGTGACGAATCAAAAAGGTGACGAAAATGCTTTTCGGATTCTTTCCATTTTATATTGGAATAGCTCGACTCTGTAATGTCTTCCAGTGTCAGGAGGGATAACTGTTTGCTGAGGGGGGCCAGTTGGGCTTTCAGGTATATTACGTCCCCCGTCTGGCGCTGAAAATGGTAATATCTTGCAAAAAGATCGTCTTCCCTGTTCAGTACTTTCTGAAAGGCTTCAAAATCTGCTTCCAAAACAGATTGAGGAACAATGCTGGCTACGTCTTTTCCCGACAACAGAAAACGGCTTTCCCTATTAGTGATGGCACAAAAAGCCTTGTTCACCTCAATAAAAAAACCGGTGGCGTTATCAATAACAGCGATCCCGTCGCGGCTATTTTCAACTATCACTTTATATAAATCGGCAGCTTTCAAAAAACGCTTAATTATATTGTTATTTAAAGCTATCGGGCTCCAAACAGCTTCAGTTTTGACATTTCAGGCCACAATATTAATTAATCCGGTCCAAAAAGCATGTTTTTAGAGCAAATCGTTTGTTTTCAACAGCATTTACGGTTTAGGGCCGGCGTCCTTATCCGGGAGCCAGTCCAGTTCTTTGAGATATTTTTCGGAAAGCTGCCGGCTATTTAAATCGCATGAAGCAACGGCATATTTATGCGCGGCTACAACCTGCATTACCAATCTACATTTAATGTCGTTTCCTTAAGCTTTTGGAACGGATCTTTTTCAAAATTTGATTGCTAATATTGTTTTTTCATTTTTATTGATGCCTTCATTCTGTTTTGTTTCTTCTCTTACTTTTTTCCCGATCAATCGGGAATAAAAAAGTAAGCAAAAAATCTTTTTCCGCCGGAAGGTGAATTCCGCCCCCTGTTTCGCGGCCGGGCCGGGGCGGAACCGGTCAACTCTGCGCTACAGGCCTGGTTATGACGCCTTCCTGCTGTTCTGTTTTTGAAAAGGCACCTGGCGGCGTCAAAACCGTCGTTCCGCTTGATTTGCCCTTTCACTGCCCGGCGTAAATCCTTCTAAGTAACGTCCGTTCCAGAAAGTTCGATTGTCCTTTTATCGGGATGTATTTTTTAAGAAAGTAATACTGAATTATCAATATGAAATATGCAAAGACTGTCCGTTCAGATGCCTTCTTTCCCGATTAAAAAACATCAAAAAAGAACGAACACTGCATATCACCAAAACAATGCCCTTCTACATTCCTTATTCAATATTTCTTATTCTGCATTCTCCCGAATCCGCCGCTTAAGGAAACGGTATTGAATCTACATTATACCAGGTTTATTATCTTTTTCTGCTTATCCGCAGCACAGTAAAAGAATAAGGCGACAGGGTTATTGTTTGAATATCGCTCAAAGATAACCCGGTTGTTTGTTCCGGCTTCAGCTCACCGGCATCGGGCCTGCCTGCCAGCACTGTTTTTATGACGCTTGCAGGGGTTGTTTTGAGTGCAGGAATATCCAACGAAGTGCTAACCGCTACCGGCAACAGGCTCACGAGTTTAATGATCACATCCCCGGTTGCCGCGTCCCGAACCACGGAGGAAGCAATCCTGTTTTTCACCTTCGGGTCCCTATCGGAACAAACGATGTTGCCGGGAATATATTCATCGCCTGCATTCTGTCCGAAAAGCTGTTGTACATAATAATCCACGGTGGGCTTTATTGCTGTATTATTAAAATAGATCAGATCAGGCCGCCATTGGGTATGTCCTTCTTTGGCTAACAAGGGAGCGTAGGACGACATATGCACCACATCGCCATTACGTTCCAATGCCGTAAGATGTACGGCTTCCGCCAATGCCGTTTCCAGATTGCTTGGCCGGCCCGGCAAATGTGCTGCATATTCGCCTACATATACTTTCGGTTTGGTGCGATCATAGTTGTCGTAAAAGTCCTGGTTATAAATAAACCAGCCCGGAGGAACATAATAATGCTCATCCACCACCGGCACTTTTAACTGCGTAGCAAACTTCCAGCCTTCGGTATAATCCGATCCTTCAAAGAAGGGGCCTACCGTTCCGATCACGGTAATTTCGGGATATTTCTTTTTTACGGCTTTGTAGATCATGGTAAAGCGCTCTTTAAACACATCCGAGATCAGGTCTTCATTGCCGATACCGATATACGTTAAGTTGAATGGCTTCGGATGACCTGCAGCCGCCCGCAGTTTACCCCATTTTGTAGTTGGCGCTCCGTTGGCCCATTCCACCAGGTCTAGTATTTCCTGAATATAATCATTCATGCCAGACAAGGGAATACCACACTGCTGGCCGCCCAGCGGATGGCCGTGCTGTCCTGAATTCTGGCAGGGCACGCCTGCTGCAACCACGGGCAGCGGCGCCGCACCAATGTCTTCACAAAACCGGAAATACTCATAATATCCTAACCCCATACTTTGGTGGTAGCCCCAAAGATTACGTTGCGGTTTGCGCGACTCCAACGGGCCGATGGTATTTTTCCAGTGATAAATATTTTCTATTCCATCGCCGTGCGCCACGCATCCACCGGGGAAACGGATAAAACGCGGATGCAGCGCAGCGATCGTCTGCGCCAGATCGGCACGCATACCGTTTGTTCTTCCTTTAAAGGTTTGCTGTGGAAAAAGCGAGATCATATCCAGCGCAATAGTTCCATTGATCATTGGAACAATCTCCAGCCGGGCACCGGACACCGATTCACCGGCCGTTATGACTGCCGTTAATTTTTGCCATGTACCGGTAACGCCGTTCATAACTGCCGTCCCGTAAATTTTCCCTTTCGTATCGGTAAGCTGCACCCTCATCGTTCCTTTGCCATCGCTCAGCATCCGTGCAAATAAAGACAGATTATATTTTGCGCCGGCTTTCAGTGCAATACCATCGAAGCCTTCATTGATCAGGGCTGCACCGGGCTTGCTACTAATGAGTACAGCGTAATGTTTATTATTCGGATGAATAGGCGCAAGGCTGTCTATTGTAAAAGTCATATCGTCTCCCGAAATACTCCAGGCTGTTTTGCTGTTCCAGCCGGGATCTTTTCCTTCCTTATCCGCGGGGTCATATTCAAAGTCCCTGTTCTGGATCAATTCGGCATAGAGTCCGCCATCTGCGGCATAATTAATATCTTCAAAGAACGCACCGAACAGCATATTGCTGATCTTTTTGGCTTTGGTAAAATCAGGACGAATGGCAATACTGACCGGTTTTAAGGCTGCAAACCGGACCGGGTCCTCTTTGGTATTTTCCGCCCATAGCTGGTCACGGTATTTTGAAAACGCTACCTGTTTGATTAATCCGTTGATAAGCGACCAGGGCAGCTTTACCAGACTGCCGGTTTCGGGTTTTTCATCGATGGTTGCCCGTTGCCAGTTGCTGCGTTGCGTTTTCAGTTCCGATGCACTGACATACACCAGGTCCTTTTCGTTCACGTAATACGACTGCGGTTTCCAATGCAGCAGATCTTCAGAAATGGTGTACGCTACGGCTCCATCCCTATTATTAAGGTTCCATATGCAATGCCATTGCTTGTCTCTATCAAAAAAAAGAACGGGATTGATCATACGCTTTTCACTTCCCCAGCGGCCATAGTCCGATTTTAAAAAGCCATAGTCCTGCCCTATTGCCTGCCAGTGGGTTTTATCCCGGCTCCAGGCAAAATGCAGTCCGCTTCTGCCCTCATTTGCTTTTGTTGCATAGGCGAAAAGATAGGCTGAATCAACCCCGGCGGCTTTTATATTAAAACAAACAGCAAGAGCAGCAACTACCAGCAACCCGTATTTTTTCATCTTAACTATTTTAATTGAACCGGGGTGATACCGGCATGTGTAGGTTTTACTTTGCGAATGCTTCCATCCGCGTTAAACTCTAATTTATCGATACAAACTTCCCGGTTATAACCCGCTGCGTTCCCCATTTTAATGCCATTAGGATAAGTAAACCGGTGGTATACGATGTACCATTCATCCTTACCCGGGATCTGAAGCACTGAATTGTGCCCTGTTCCATAAATGCCCAGGGCCGGTTCTTTTTCAACAACAATATTTTCTTCGGGTACTGTTATTTTGCCCAGCGGCGTTGCTGCCGTGCCGTAACGCACGCGGTAGTCCGGACTACGGGTATCATTTTCACTCCACATAAAATAATAACGTCCCTTCCTGTAAAATACATAAGTGCCTTCGCGAAACGTTTTATCGGGCGTTATTACCGTTGTAGTGCCGGGTTTCAGTGAAGTCATATCGTCATTTAGTTCAGCTCCCGCCATATAATTATTCCCCCAATATAAATAGCTTTTACCGGTTTGCGGGTCGGTGAATACTGCAGGGTCAATTTCCTGCCCGTTTTTTATTCCTTCCGGCTTCGTATCGATCAGGGGTTTTCCTGAATCTGTGAAAGGCCCGGCTGGCTCGTCTGCAACAGCCACTCCTATTTTTTGTGCCGCACAGAAATAATAAAAATATTTGTATCGCCCGTTTATTTTCTTTTCGCTGATTGCAGGAGCCCAGGCGTTGCGATGGGCCCATTGTACCTGGGCAGGCAAATTGAGGATCACCCCTTCATCCTTCCAGTGCACAAGATCGGGCGAAGAAAATGTTTTAAAATAAGTACCCGACCAACCATCAAACCCATCACTGGTGGGATAGATATAAAACCGGTTTGTTTTTTTTGAGTAGAGTATCTCCGGATCCGCGTAATAACCGTTAAGGACAGGATTATGATCCTGCAATACTGCAACAGCAAAGGTTTCGGGCCTATGACCGCTTACTGTTACGGTATAAGGAACCGGTCCTTTGGAAAAGTCATTTCGTGCCCGTGCAATAGTAACCCCTGGAAATTTAATAAACTGCGGATCGAAATTTTTCAATGCCGTGCCCGGTACTACCGGCAGGTACAGTTTTTTCGCCGCAGTGTCTAAAACAATATTGTTCTTTTTTATTTGGGTCGATTGCGCTGAAGTAATCACCGATTCAGCGTTGTACCACTGGCGCACCAGGCGTGCTGCCTCGTCTTTTGTAACCGGCATTACGGTTCCGTGCCGTGGATGAAAATTCATCGACACTTCATTATCGACTACTTTAAAGTTTTTAAGATCGGATGTTTTGGTAAACTGGTAGCGGCCCTTGGTATACACATCATACATTAAAATATAACCGCTTCCGTCGTTGAGGGCGAAAGTGCCCGATCCTTCAACCGGATCTTTGGTTTGCTGCACATAGGTATCGCGCAGCTGGTAGCCTTCTGTGAGTTTATCTGAAACGGCGATCTTTATACCATTGCCATTTCCTTCTGTTTTAAAAAAAAGATAGTATCTACCGTTTTTGAAAACAAGGTCGCCGTCAATACAGGCAGTGCCATTCGGATTAAAAAAAAGCTGCTTCGGTTCGGTTTCCAGTCCGGTAAAATCCTTGTTGGCATAAGAATAATAGATCACGTCCGGGTCATTACCGGCCCTCATCGACCAATAGATCATATATTTTTTTGCAACGGGATCATAAATTGTTTGGGGCGCCCAAACCCGGTTCACGGCTGCAAATTTTTTAAACCGTTCCGGGATATTTACAATGGCCGATGTCCAGTGGATCAGGTCCTCTGACCGCAGCAATACCATTCCCCGGTTGGAGTTCCAGCCATTGGCCGATACCATATCGGTGGCTACCATATAGAAGGTTTTACCATCCGCCCCACGCAGGATATGGGGGTCCCTCACGCCGCCGGTGGAGCTGATCTGCTCAGAAGCGATAACAGGTGCATTATTATTTAATGCCCTGAAATGATATCCATCATTGCCTAGTGCGAAACGGATGGCTTCTTCACTTTTTTGATTCCCCGTAAAATATACAAAGAGATAGGCACTGCAGGACGATTTATTGGCACGCGTTTGCCCCGTCAATGTAAAACCGATGCATACAAATACTGCAAAAAAGATACTTCGCTTCATTCTGAATTTTTTGCTCAATATTTCATATTTAATTTCCAGAAGTCCGCCAGTCGCCGGGCTTCTTTTTTTGTTAACCAAATAACAGCACCATGTTTTGGAGCGCTGAAATTGGTTGCCTTCATCACCCCTTCATTAAAATGGCCCAGATCTTTAAACCTTTTAAAATCGGTTGTTTCGCTGAAACCAAAATTATTAGGTTGGATACCGTAAATATCATACATCAATACCCATTTATTTTCGCCAATGCGTTTCCAAACATTTGGTGCCTCGCAGGCTTTGGGCTCAGGATCATACCACCGGTCATCATATTGATAGCCGGTGTTAATACTGCCGGACACTGCCTGCTTTATGCCCGGCACACCATCGTGCGAAACATAAAATAAATGATACCCGCTCCCAACTTTCGTTATATCTCCATCTATAGCACTTTTGTTGATCTTTGGATATTGAAACAGCAATTGCGGCTCGGTTTCTAAAGTAGTGAAATCTTTATTAACGTACGCATAAACCATTTGATTGGTACCATTGCCAAAGCGGGTTGTAAAATAGATCATGATCTTATTTTTGACCTCATCAAAGATCAGTTCGGGTGCCCAGGCACAGCCCATATTTTCCCAGCCTTTAAAGAGCTTATCCACCCGTACTACCGTGTGCGACCAATGGATCAAATCCCGGGATTTCATTAAGACCAGTCCCCGGTTATTGCCCCAGCCAAATTCTTTGCCATCGCGCTCCCATTCCGTTTCACGCAACCCTTTTTGCCTGGCAAAAATATGAAGGTCTGTAGCGGCCATATAAAACCAGCCGTCATTGCCCCGCATAAGATACGGATCCCGCACGCCGTGCTGCCCGGCGATAGAGTCGCCGCTGACAATGGGCTGCCCGCTGTTTATATCTGTAAACGAATAGCCATCCCTGCTGAGTGCAAAATACAAACTGTGTGTTTCATCTTTAAAATAAACCATCAGGTAGGCCGCCATGTCCTTTTCCCGGGCGTTATCCTGCCCGAAGGATCCCGTCGTAAAGCATACCAACAGCAATAATATATACAGCCTTTTCATGATCCGGTTTCTTTGACCGCACGGGTCTTAATTCTTGATCAAATTCATATACCTTATTTCAAAATAGCTTCCTGGATTACCGCTGCCGATGATATTTCCCAGCACACCTATTGACACTACCTGCGGAGTGGTAATAGTAAAATTAAAGCTTTTTGTTTCCGTTACGTTGGGAGAAGTTGCACCTACTGTTGCTCCATTAAACAACGCCGCGTAGCCTAAAGCATCCGAGAGGTTGCTTGCCGAGGGAATACCGGCTGCGCCCGCCGCTGCAACAACATACACCGAAGAATTTGCTTGTATTTCTGAATAATATTGAAACGAAACGGTATAGTTCCCGGCAGGAAGCGGAGCGGCTGTTACCTGATATATTTTACCATCTGTTACCGGCGTGTTATTCCAGGTTTCCCAGGTAATAACTCCTGCAGACTGCCAGGAAGCATGTTGATAACCGCCGTAAGTGCTGCTTCCGCTGCCTTTATTCTTTGCCCCTGCATTGGTAACCCAGGGCGCATTGAGCGTCCCAAACCGGCCATCGCTTCCCAATGTTCCTTTAAAATCCGGTCCCACATTCGTAAGATACAGGCTGGTGACATCCGCCTTCACACTGTGCATTTCAAAAGGAGCATAAAATGTATCGATCGCCGTTGGGTTGGGCAGGTAAGCCGTTTTATAGCTGAAGGAGCTGCCCAGGTTGAAGTTGGGCAACGAAGTGGTTTGTTTTGTCAGTTGGGAAACAATGATCGTATCATGTTGTACATTATTTTTATCAGGGTATTTAATTTCCATATTCTGAATGCCCATGCTTGCATTCACATCGGCCCAGGTTATCAATGCGGATCCATCCTTTTGCATGGAAGCATCGGCGATGCCCCTGTTTACAAGGGAGCTCTGGTAGAGGTCGCCGTACACGTTGCCGGACACATATACCGGCACCGAAACATTTCCGAGCTTATCATAAGTCCGGATCTCAAAACTCTGGGTGCCTTCAGTAAGACTGGGAATAATTACCCGGGCCGTGTCTACACGGGCTGTTCTGGTAACAGGAACTTCTACAGAATCCTGCCGGCCGTTCCAGAATACACGATACTTCACAATATTCGGATCGGAAGTAAACAATCCGGTAACAGCCACCTTGTTTCTTCCGGATAGTATGTTTACTGAGTCCATTCTTCCTGCATAGATAATGGCGCCGTTCTTCATATATTGATCCCTGAAAGCATCCATCCGGGAACAGGAAACAATCAGGACCAGAAACAGAGCCAGCACTATTGTTATATTTTTATTTATGTCCATTTTGTTAGTGTGTTTTGTTTTGGAAAATGAAATTAATTGCCCCATACGGTAAATTCGGAAATCGTGATAAAGTAGCTCCCCTGCCAGTTAGATAGCTGCCGGATCCTTAAATAGCGATAAGCAGGTACGCCCGCCGGGAAATCGAACTGCCAGCCATTGTACGCCAATGTCTGATCTGCAGTCGTTTCCGTTTGATAAGGAGACCCCGAGGGCTTAATAACATGAAAGGTTCCCATACGGTTCCATGATGGCCCGGGAGTGTTACTAACATCTACCGGGTCGTTGAGATCCGGGTTATTAGAGCCCCACACTTCAAAATCTTTCGGATTGCCTCTTACGTAATAATTATTCCCTATTTCAAGATAAGGGTTCACCTGGAAGCGGCTGAAATTATGCGTAGCGCCCAGATCGATGGTTACCATCTGCGGCGTAACAGCGCTTTCTACTGTAAAATACGTCTTGGGCCAGGTTGGGTGATAGTTACCATCCCACATATAATAGGGCCAGGTATACCCGCCATTGTTCAGTACCGTTGCGTCATGAGGTAACACATAAGTGCTCCATTTCGACTTGTCGAGCATTTGCTCAAACCAAGGGGTAAGATTAACAAATAAAGTATCCGAATAGTGCATCCACCGGTCTCTTACAGCAAAGGCGTACTTGCGGGCAACGGAAGGCTGGTTCCGGATCACGGCTGCAATAAGTGTATCCTTGCTATACACATTATTCATACCTACCGTTTGTACCCATTTTCCATTGCCTGCTGTATCCACCAAGGGTATAATGGCCAGATTATCTGTTACCGGGTTGGCCGCGTTCACCGTAAAGCCGCCGAAAGTAGCCGCAACCTGCAGGCTTCTGCGGGCCAGGATATATCCCGGCGTTAAAGGATTTACAGTTACCTCAACAGGGGCCGAGGCTTTTTCGCTTGAATTAACGGCATATAATTTTACCGTATGTGCCAGTGTGTCGCCAAAACCGTCCAATGTTATGGTGTTGGTATAACGTGAAGCTACCGCCTGATCGGTAACGCCCGAAGCAATGTCATATACTGCTTTTACATACGATAAATCAGTATTGGCAGGAAGGGTGTACGTGAGCTTTGCCTTGCCATTCAGGTTTTGAATAGTAACGTTGGTAACGGGCGCCGGTGCATTTGCGTCTATTATTATCGGTGTATTCAACGAATCCCTTTTACACGCTGCCAGCAGCCCCGTAAAGAATAAAGCGCAGGCATATAACCTAAACTTTGATGTGTACATATAATTTCTTTTTAAATCAGTAATTGAATTGTTTACCAGCCCGAGTTCTGCACCAGATTGGGATTATTAAGCAGATCCGCATCTTTGATCGGCCATAAATAATCACGGGGCGCTACAAATTTTCTGGAATAAAAAGTAAGCTCCCTGTAAAAGAGGTCGGCTGTTTTTGCGGTCCGGTCCCAGCCGGTCACATTGCCCGAAAGCTCCTGTGGGGCCGTTTTCCAGCGCAACAGATCCCAGTAGCGTTGTCCTTCGAAACAGAGCTCCACTGCACGCTCCCGCTGAATGATGGCGCGCATGCCCGCCTGCGTCGTGTATTTTGACGGATTGTTACTATAATTATTCCAGCTGTCCTGCACAGTTCCCAATCCCGCCCTTGCTCTTATCCTGTTTACATAATCATACTCTTCCTGTGTAGGCGTTCCATTAGCTTCATTCAATGCTTCAGCATATAAAAGATACAGATCTGCCAGCCGTATCAGGGGATAAGGGTAAGGCGTGTACACACGGGTATTCCAGTCAAAATGCCAGTTAAGGATCTTTTTCATATACATCGTTGTAATAGGGATCGGCGAGTTTTGTCCAAACTCCCCTGCCCGGCAAAAAAGATAAAAAGTATTCTCGTCGGAATGGGTAGCACTATTGGCCATATACCAGATACACCGGTCGAAACCGATATTGGCATAATAACGCGGCTCCCTGTCGAAGTTGAGTCGTGCGGTGGCTTCCCCTTCTTTAACATTGAACCGCTCCGCATGTGTGGCGATGCGCAGCGCGGTATAGTTAGTAAAATCCAGTGTTTTGTCTTCATTGATGGGCACGCCGTTTTTGGAATAAAACATTTTTGCCATTTTCAAAGTGGGCCCCATCAGCGCGTTACCGTAAGTGATCCCTCCTTTCTGAATATAGGCCCGGTCATAAGCCGCTCCACCTATCGCCTGAAAGAAACTGTTAAAGCCCATGCTCGAATGCGTAAGGCCCCACACCAATTCTGAATTCCAGGGCTCACTCATAGCATTCCGGATACTCATCTGGGTAGTGGTGGTATCAGTAAGCGTAGTACCCGCCAATCCGGGGAAGGTGTATAGCTGTATGCCCTGCGCCGTACAGGCATCTATTGCTGCTTTACAGGCTGCGGCAGCTCTTTGCCATTTTGCTGCGCTATAGGCAGTATTAAACAAGGCGGTTCCGTCGTGATTCTTCAATCCGGCAAAATCAGTATTACCATTATATAAAGGACTGGCGGCATATACCAGCAGTTTAGCTTTCAGGCTTAACGCGATCGGTTGCGTGATGCGACCCAGTTCCGATGCCGTATTGGCAATAATAACGGGCAGGTTCGTCAGCGAAGAATCCAGCAGGTTGGCGATATAATTTACGACACTATCTACCGGCTGTCTCGATACCTGGGTTTGAGCCAACGGAGCGCTAATGGGAATATTTTTATCTGTGATCGGAATAGGCCCATATGCGCGGAACAGAATAAAATGATAATAGGCTTTTAAGAATTTTGCTTCAGCGATCCACCGGTTGCGGGTATCAATATCAAGATCAGGAACTTTACTTTGATCACTGATATTTTCCAGGAATACATTACAATCTCTTATAGCCCTGAACATCCCGTTACCGTTGCTATTGAGCGCTCCGTCCCTCGTTCCGCCCATATAGTTACAGATAGGATCGGAAGTGTTCTGTCCGCCCCTGGGCAATTGTAAAATATTGGATGTGCGGATGTGTATTTCGTTGTCTTCGATCCAGTCTTCATCACTGGCCGTAATCCCCGGGTTATACGTGGGGTCTTCTTCATACGGCAGGTAAGAATAACAGGTAAATAAATATTTCTCCGCTTCTGTTTTTGAGGCGAAAGCATTGTCGATCGTTGCAACGTTGTCTGGTATAACATTTAAAAAAGATTTCTTACAGGAAACCAGGCTTATACCCGCACAAACAACTAACAGCAACGAAAGAGACCTGTTCGTATTTTTTCTGTTTTTATTAAAATGATAGTTCATTCCTAAAATTTTTATTTTTTTAAAGTCCAAGCAATACGCCAATGTTATACACCTTCTGAATAGGATACCCCAGGCCGGAAGACACCATTTCCGGATCCCAGAGTTTAAAGGCGCTGAACGTAAGGAGGTTCGTTCCGTTAACATAGATCCGGGCAGAAGCCAGGTGCGACCGTCTCAGCAAGGCGCCCGAAAGATTATAGCCGATCTCGGCAGACTTCAGGCGAAGGAATGCCCCATTGCGCAACCACCAGGAAGAAGCATAGTTATTATTGTACGTTGGGGCGCTTCCTACAGCATCACTGTTAATATTGAGGCGCGGCCAGAAGGCATAGGCGTTCCGGTTGTCTTCGGACCAATGGTCCTTTGCTATAATGTCCAGCAAGCCATGCTGATTATAAAAGGGTGAAATTTTTATCGGGTCGATCATAAACGAAACCCTGCCGGTTCCCTGAAAAAAGGCGCTGATGTCGAAGCTCTTGTAGCCAACCGAGAATCCACCACCATACTGAATTTCAGGAACGGAAGGATAGCCCATAGGAACATAATCGCTTGTGGTTATTTTACCGTCGCCATTGATATCCCGGTATTTGATATCGCCCGCCAGCACATTCCCAAACTGCGTGGGCGAGTTGTTTACTTCCGTTTGATCAATAAACAATTTCTCGGCCACAAGACCGTATATCTGTGCCATAGAATGCCCAACATGACTAAGGTTGGCATTATTAGCCGCATAGGCAGGCTCCTCGTTTACCAGCACTTTACTGCGCGCGTACGTGAAAGTACCTCTCGCCTGAATCCACAGCGAGTTGTTCAGTGTTTTCAGATAATCCAACGCCACATCAATTCCGCTGCTTCCCGCTTTTCCCACGTTGGCTGCGGGGGTGGCCTGCAATCCCATTGAAACAGGAATGGTGTACCGGTACATCAAAATATTAGTCCGGTACTGGTGATACGCATCTACGGTCAGTTTCAGATCATGCAGCAATGTAAGATCCATACCAATGTTGGTTTGTTGCGATTGCTCCCAGGTGATGTCCGTGTTCGCGTAGCGGGAGGTAGATACAGTATTCCGGCTATAATTGAAGTTGGTACCAAAGCCACCGGCAGCAGCACCATTCAACGATACATTTGATAAATAAAAGAACCGATCGTTGGCATCACCGATCTGGTCATTACCCACCAAACCATAGGTAAACCTGAATTTCAGGCTGTTTACAACGTTTAGCAACGGCTGAAAGAATTTTTCATTAGAAACCACCCACCCTCCACCAACGGAAGGAAAGAAACCAAAACGGTGGTTTTGCGCAAAGCGTTCCGTACCATTATAACCAAAATCAAATTCAGCCAGGTAGCGGCTGTCATATCCGTAGGTAAACCTGCCGGAGACCCCTTCGTTTCTGGAAGGTAATGATAACTGCAGGCTGGTTGCATTACCGGTAAGATAGTTCCTCAGGATCCCCACCAGCATACCGCCCACCGCGTGTTTCGCGTTAAAAGTACGGTTATAGTTGAGTGATGCCTGGCCATAGAAAGTAGTATTCAGGTTTTTATCGCCAGGCGCATAGGTAAGATATTCTGTAGGTACCGGAAAGGGATTACCGTTGCTGCCGTCGTTGATCAGGCTGATGCTTTGCAGTTTACCATCTACAATATTAGGACTATAGTAATAAGGGCTTACGGCTCTGGTAACCGAAAAATTTGCATAGCGGGTGGTATAGGCCATTGCGTTGGCCGAGAGCCCCTGGGTAATAAAATCGAAGTTCTGTTTTAAGTTTAGCTGGGCGCTCATGGTACTTGTATTAGAGCCCTGATACCCCGACAAAGAAATGGCATAGGGGTTGGTATAAAGCGCGCTGGATCCCGGTACTACCGCATTCCCGAATAAAGGATGTTTGGCATAAGGCATATAGCTCGCCGGGTAAATCGCAGGAAACGAAACGGGGTTACCATACAGTGCGTAATTGTAAACGGTTGCCCCGCCGGAAAGATCGTGCCCGGCCTCATCTTTTCCGGCAATGGGCCCATTGTAATCATCAAACTGTCCCTTCAGGCTGATCAATGCTTCTGTGGTTTTGGTAAGGGTAAGCGTTACGTTGGAAAGAACGGAGTAGGATTGCAACTTAATGTTATTATTGAACCCGTTCAATGAATTATTTTTGATATTACCGTTATCAAGGTTGTAGCTTAACCCTACATAATATTTTGCCTTATCTCCACCCCCGCTGATATTCACATTTGCTCTTTGGTTGGTAGCGGTATTTTTGATCAATTGCTGGATCCAGTTATTACTGGGATATAACAGCGGATCATCGCCGGCTGCTGTATGATCTATTTTTGTTTGCGGGTACAAGATAGCGCCCAAAGGATTTCTGGTAAGCACCGCTTCGTTGGCCAGCTTCATGTAAGAAACATTATCGGCCAGGCCGATGCTCTTGGTATTTTTAGACGCTGAATTTTCCAGCCGTACATTAAACTTCAGTTTACCGATCTGTCCTGTCTTTGTAGAAACCAGCACCACGCCGTTAGCGCCCCGGGCGCCATACACAGCAGTAGCAGTGGCATCTTTCAATACCGAAAAGCCGGCGATATTATCCGGCTGCAGCCGGGCAAGGTCTGTTGTGCTTGATTCAATATTATCTATCAATATCAATGGATCCACTTTCCCGGATCCAAAAGTCCCGATGCCTCTTACAAAGAAAGAAGCATTATCCTTTCCGGGCTCACCCGTTGTTTGAAAGGAGATCATACCCGGTATCTTTCCGGCCAGCATGGTGGTAAGGTTGCTGGTGGGGCCCTTTAATTCTTTGGGATTAATAGTGGTTACGGAGCTTACAACTGTTGTCTTCTTCTGGGTACCATACCCCACCACTACGACTTCATCCATGGCCTTGTTTTCTCTTAACAAAACAACTTTCACAAAAATGCCCTTATCGTTGTCCGCTTTGTAACGGGCTATTGCCACCTGAATCGCCTTATAGCCTACCGCGCTGACTTCGAGCAATTCATTTTTGGGTACCGATAACTGAAAATTTCCGGATGAATCCGCATTGATCACCTGCCCTGTACCCAACGCACGTATCGTGGCATTTATGAGGCCGGTTCCTACACTGTCTGTTACAGCTCCCTTTACGACCACATTTTGCTGCGCAAAAGCAGCAGCGCAGCAACTAACTGCAACCAATAATAGCAAAACCTTCTTTTCGTATTTTTTCAGCAGTCTTCTTTTCATTTTGTACAATTAATATTCGTTTTAAATCATTTGGTAAATTTTTGACAATATGCTCCAGGGCCTCTTATAATTGTCAAAAAGACACTTATAAAAAGAGGCAAAAAAAACCAAGGCATCAACCCTGAAAACATGAATCGCACCTATCGCTAAGGCGCTTTGGCAAAACCTGGCATCAGGTAAAGCCGTGGCAATTCGGGTAATGACATTTGCAAGATTTTACTATTGTTAGTTTAAATAAAACAGCATCGCTAAGATCCATTCAAGCAAGCATCCTTAATTCTTTATCCAGCGATCCCCTTTCCTTCAATAACAGCACCTGTTCTTCAACGTAAAGCATCCGTTCCATCAAGCAGCAACACTTTGCGCAAACGTTTGCACGAATATATAAAAAATATTTTAATTGTCAAATCAACATTTATTTTTTTGAAAATTTTTTTTTGATGGCCCGCACCTGAAATTTCAATATTGGCGAAACCTCCCTATCTATTGTTCAGAGCATACGGAATTCTTAACACCGTAAACGAATACGGAGCCAATTGCAACGCCGGTTCTTTACCCTGCAGTTCCAGCAGCTCCTCTTCCGGGTAAATGGCGCGCGGCGTTTTTAGTGAATTCGTTTTGTAAAGATCACGACTTTGCAGCCGGGTAAGCTTACCGGTGAACCGCTGTTTCTTTAATCCTGCCAGCGAAAGCGTAACCGTTTGAGCCTTTGGCAATGCGTTGACTACTTTGATAACAAGCTCTTTGGTGTGTTCATCCAATACCGCCGATGCATACAAGCTATCCTGGCCAGCGACGGATTTTTGATCCATTGTAAGCGGGATCACTTTTGTTCCTTTATTTAATGAATATAGTTTTTGCACGTAATAATCCGGCGTGCCAAAAATATCCAGGTTGTTTACCCAGATCAGGTCAGGCGCCCATTGCCAGCCGTCCACATGCGCAAACAACGGTGCGTAGGAAGCCATGCCCACCACATCGGCATTGCGCTCCAGTCCTGTAAGGAAGGCCGCTTCAGACAAGGCTGCCAGCCAGTTATTCTTTTTTTCAGCAGTTACATTGGGGTGAGAAGCATATTCCCCGGCGAACACTTTTGTTTGAGTGCGTGGATACCGATCGTAACGTGTTGCATTGCTGAAAAACCATTGCGGCGGACGGTAATAATGCTCGTCAATAAAGTCCACTTTCAGTTTTCGCAGGCTGTCGTTCAAATATTCAAACCGCTTGCCGTCCGGATCGGTTCCGGAACTGGCCACAATTTTAAAATCCGGATAATGCGCTTTGATTGCTTTTTGAAATAAGCGCAGGCGGGCTAAATATTGCGGGCCCCAGTTCTCGTTGCCCACGCCCATCATCTTTAAATGAAAGGGCTTTGGATGCCCCATATCCGCCCGTATTTTCCCCCATTTTGAAGTAGCTGGCCCATTGGCAAATTCGATAAGATCCAACGCATCCTGAATATAGGGATCCAACTGGTCTACCGGCACCAGTTCTGCAGAATTGAACTGACAAGCCATTCCACAATTCAATATGGGCAGCGGCTCTGCACCGATATCTTCGGCCAGTTGAAAATATTCAAAAAAACCCAAGCCGAATGTTTGAAAATAATCCGGCGCCGCACGTTGCGGAAATTCGAAATTCCAGCGATTGATAATTAATTGCCGTTCTTCCACCGGTCCGATTGTTTTTTTCCATTGGTAGCGTTGCGACAGGTCAAACCCTTCCACAATACAGCCCCCCGGGAAACGGATAAAACCCGGTTTCATATCTGCCAGCATTTGTACCATATCCGCGCGCATTCCGCCTTTCCGGCCTTTCCAGGTATCAGAAGGAAACAGCGAGATCATATCAAGATCGATGCTGCCATCGCCTTCAAAAGAAATGCGCAGCCGGCCTTTTTCTTCGGTTGCTGTTGCTACAAAACTGGCTTCTTGTTTTCTCCATTCAGTGCCACTAACAGATGGCGTTACGGTAGCAGCGCCAATTACTTTATTTTCCGGATCCAATAGTTCAGCATGAATCTTAATTCCCGGAACTGTCGTAGCATATAAAAAAGAAAAGTCATAACGCAATCCTTTTTTGATGCCCATTCCCCTGAAACCTTCATTGGTCAGTGAAAGATCTTCTTTACTATTATGATCCAGGGTAACCCGCAGGAACCGCGGGTTGGCCGTATTCTTTTCTTTACGATTCAACACTAATACCGCACCCTCCCGGAAGTTGCGCTGCTCCACTTTCCACCCCATCAACGGTTTAAAAAACTCAAAGGAACGATTCTTGACAAGTTCCGCATAGATACCTCCATCGGCGCCCATATTGATGTCCTCGAAAAAAACACCATACATCGAGGGGGAAACCGCGGCTCCTGGCCGGTTTACATCTACTACAAAAGTTTTATTTTGCGCAACAGCCCCCAGCGACAAAAAGAGAACAATAAAAAAAGTGATTTTTTGTTTCATATACCCGTTAAAAGCAACCCGTTTTCAATTTCGTTTCCACACAACAATCAAGAGAATAAATTAATTGTCATTAATACAATTAATAACCAAACTTATTGCATCCTTTATAAATTTCCAAAAAAATATTCATTTATTTGATTATATAAAGTCCGGACGCGTGCGGGCACAAGCTGACAGAAAAATTCCCCCGGGCTTTCCCTGCCGGCTGTCCCGTCCACATATCTCTGATGTCTGCTCCCATTTTTACCCCCAGATCCGGCAGGTTTACTGAAATCGTTGCCGGAACCGTTTGATCCGACAGATTGAACAATGCCAGGTAATGCTCGCCTGTCCGGAGATTACGCGCTGTTACAGCTACTTGTCCATCCCGGGAAAACAACTGCCGTGTATCTGTACTTTCCCTGTGCATTTTTAATACGGCTTTATTGGTCAGCAAACTCAAGGTGAAAGGATCCATACTGGGCAGATCGCCTCCAAACATCAACGGGGAGCGAAAAATGGTAAAGAAGCTCATTAAAGAATACTGCTCATCTTTCGTGAGCCGGGTTTGCCGGTCGGCGCCGCGTTCGCCACGGATGGAAATTCTTCCTAAAGGAATCATATCACAGTCGGGCCAGCCGCCGGGTTTTATATAGGGATACCATTGCGCGGCAACTTTTATCAGGTGCGTAATATGCGGCCATGTGTCCCACACATCATCCACCATACGCCACATATTCGCATGCGCCTGTACGTGTGCGGCTTTATCAATGGGCGTTTCACCGGGGGAAGTGCTTAAAACAATCGGTCGCCCCGTACGGTCAATAGCCTTCCGGATCAGTTCAATTTCGTCCTGGTGATACGGACGGGAAAGATCATCCACCTTGATGAAATCCACGCCCCAGGAGGCATACAGCTCCATTAATGAATTATAGTATTCCTGCGCACCGGGCCGGTTAGCCACTACGGTATAGTTATCTTTCAACCACTGGCATTGCCCTGTGGCAGTATAGATCTGGTCCGCGGTCACAGCGGTGCCTTTCACCGGCATTTTTTTGGCAACCGCTTCTTTGGGTATGCCGCGCATGATGTGGATACCAAATTTGAGTCCCTTTGCATGGATATAATCTGCCAGCACTTTAAATCCTTTTCCATCAATCGCAGAGGGAAACCGGTTGACAGCGGGCAAATACCTTCCATACTGATCCAGAACATAACGCGGATTGGTTTGATTATATCCCCCGGCCTTATCGTTCTCCACATACCACCGGATGTCAACAATAACATATTGCCATCCGTAGGATTTCAGATGGGCCTCCATATAATCGGCATTGGCTTTTACTTCCGGTTCGGTTACGGTAGGTCCATAGCAATCCCAGCTGTTCCACCCCATGGGTGGCGTTAAAGCCCAGTTTTTGAAAGACTGCGCACGAAGCTGGTGCGACAAACAAAACAATACAACAATCAGTTTATACATTCTGCACATCGTTGGCGATTAAGTTGAGGAACAAAACAATACTTTAATTGTATTTTATACAATTATTAATCGAATATACGCATTTTCCAGAAACAAAGTTATACGGGCTTCCCGCAGATTTTAGGCAGATTTAATACACCGCTGATATCCGCAGATTGATTTTCTGCGACAATCTGCGCAAAAAAAATCGGCTTCCGAATTATCGGAATGCTGGAAATGCAAATGCATCTGAAAGTCTAAACAGCTCCATTATTTTAAATCCATTGCATGATCGCCGTGAAAATCCTGCCCGTTCCAGATGGCTTTTGAAGACCAGGGTTTCGGCGCATCTTTCCAGAACGGAGCACTGGCCGGCAGGCCCAGCGGAAGAAATACCTCGGTACACAGATACAGGCTGCCCTGGTTGTTATAGGTGTCGGCCAGTCCGTATTGGTTGCCGTTCAGCCCGATCACCATCCAGCCATTTTTATCATAAGTGCCGGCCGGGGCCAGTGTTTTTTGAATAACGGCAAAAAGTGCTTCCCGTACCTGCGCCGGAGCCATAGAGCCGGGCAGTTGTTCTTTATAAGCCATATTGGCCAGGTGATGAAAGACACCGGAGCGGTACACAATGGAACGCCCGTAAGCCGGAAAACTGCCGTCGGCATTGATCGAGCGCTCCTGGATCTCAGTATAACGGTTATTTATTTTTACCAGCTGTTCTTGCTCGGCTTTGTAACGCCCGGTTTTTTCATTGGCGATCGTAATGATCTCCTTAAGGTAGGGCTGGATCACGTAGCTGTTATAGTAGTCATTATGAAAATGATCGCCATCACTGAATAAGCCATCGCCCACATACCACTGGTACATAAACGTACGCACACCGTATTCGATGGTCATGGGATTATAGTCGTATCCATATTTCAGAAAGAACGCTTCGATCATTCCGGAAAACAGGATCCAGTTATTGTAACCTGGAACCGTACCGCGTGTTTGCCTGAGACAGCTCACCACATTTTTTTTTGTCGACTCATCCAGATGCTGCCAGATCCAGGGCGCTCTTATTAATCCCAACGCAAAGAAAGACGCATCCACAAGGGGCTGACCACCTTTCCATAATACATAATCCGCCCGCGTACTGTCCGTTGCATTTTTAATAGCGGCCAGCACCCATTGACGATACTGATCGCGCAGCTGCACTTCTTCTTTTGTTCCGCCCTCCCCGTTCAGCCAGGGCGCTATACCACTCAGCGCCCGTCCGAAAGCCTCCAGGTACTGCGCTTTGATCCGTTCTTTCGGATTGTCGCTGATGGGCGATATATCTTTGGGCATATTGCTGCGCAAGGTATTGCGGGCAAGGTTTTCAAATACAGGACGCGCGATCTTATCCAAGCGGGATAACCACTGTGCCCGCCCGTTATCGCTGCTTTGTGACTGACTGTAGGAATAATTTAGAACCGATACAAAAACAAGTACCCAGACAATTCTTTTTACTATGATATCCATTTTTTTCTTATGCTTATTTAATGACAAACGAGGGGATTCCACGCAGCTACCGGTATTTAACCGCGGTTAAGATAAGCTTATTTTTTTTGATATACCCTTACATAATCGATCCGATAACGTCCCGGGAACCGGGTCATCGAAGGATCGCCGCCATTGTCGCCGCCAACAGCAAGATTCAATAAAATATAGTGCGGCTGTTTAAACGGGTTAAATCCGTCAGCATTATTTAAAGCATCCAGTGGCACCTCGTTCAGCAATACATCATCCACATATAATTTTATGGCGGTTTCATCCCAATCCATGCGCCAGATATGAAAGCGCCTTCCCCAGTTTTTATCTGCAAAAGAAGCCAGCGGTTTCCTTACCGAAAACCATTTTGCCTTATAGCGTTCAGCAGTGCCGCAGGCAATATTGGCCAGCAGCATTCCCCTGTAATATTCCATAATATCAATTTCTCCATCAGAAGGCCATTCCTTTTTTATCCCGAGTGTCCAAAACGCAGGCCACAAGCCGACTGCCGTTGGAATTTTTGCCCGCATTATAAACCGTCCGTATTTCCAGCTTTGTGTATTGCGCGTATTAATGCTGGATGAAGTGTACTCTATAGTGCTTCTTTTCTTGCGCCAATCAGCGCTCCCCGCCTGATACAGGGGGTTGGGCCGCTGCTCCCTCCGGGCTTCTATAATAAGACAGCCTTTGTGGCACCAGGCATTTTGCTGCTGATACCATTGTAATTCATTGTTCCTTTCAAACCCCTTTTCAAAATGCCAGACGGTGGTGTCCGGCCTACCGTTTTTATTAAACTCATCGGCCCAAACCAATGTATAGCCGCCAGCCGACTGGCCATGTACGGCACCATGAAACAGACTGATGATCCCGATCAAAAAACACAAAGAATTTCGCATTGTTTATTTATAAGAAATTACAAAACTTTTAATCCCCTGGGCCGAAAAGGAAACCCGAATGGGGCCCGCCTTTCCATTCCTCTTTATATAGGCCATCAGCCGGCCCTGGAAGGTCTTTTGCTTATTATCAGTGTAATCACCCATATCCCGGTTGTCGCCGGCTTCCAGACCCAATAGCTCCGCCGGGCCGGACACCGTACAAGTCAATTCTTTATCATCCGTTTTTACCGGATTGCCTTGTTTGTCCACGAGCTGCACCGCTACCTGGTATACTCTTTCTGACTGATCCATTACAGGGATTTTTTCAAGGAGTTGAACCGCATAGGGTTTACCTGAGGTATGGATCTGTTTTGACGCAATCATTGTTTCCGCGGCATTTAGTCCTTCAACAGTCAACGTTCCGGGCTCAAAAGGTATGTCCCAGAAAATGATCCCGGTACGGGTATCCGGTGCTTTTGTTGCGCCAGCAACTTTGCCATTCAGCAGCAATCGTGCTTTTGCAGCATTGGTATAACACACCACGCGGATGCGCTGCCCGGGGGTATAATTCCATAAAGGCCAGGCATCCATTGACGGAGCCTTTTCTTCAGCACCACGGCTGGACTCATTTAAAACATCCTGCCCCGGGCCACCGCCCGCTTTTCCTGATATGGGGTAAGTGCCCAGGTAAGCCACTGGCTGGGCGCCCCATAAGGCCTGCCGGTAATAGCCCCGGGGTTTTATAAATCCGGCAAAATCCAACAATCCTGAGTAGAAGCCCCGGGAAGGCCACCGGCCGGATTCGCCCAGATAGTCGATACCGGTCCATAAAAACTGACCAAAAATATGTTCATTGTTTACCACCGCTTTCCAGGCATCGAGATCGTTCCTGTTTTCGCTGCCAAAGATCACGCGGTTGGGATATTTTTTATGATCGCTTATATAACGGCTTTCGGTATAATTGTACCCCGCAATATCCAGTGCTGCGGGATACTCCGTCTCGTTCGACATTGCCACACCTGCAAGTCCTGCTGTTACGGGTCTTGAACGATCGTATTGCCGCACTACCGCCGCCAGTTTCTTTGCTATAAATCCCAGGCGATTGGCATCGGGTGCATCTTTTTTATAGCCGCCAAATATTTTTTGAGTAAAACCGTTTTCGGCAACCCCGTTCAATATCGGATGCGAATAAGGATCATTCGGATAATCCACTTCATTACCAATGCTCCAGGCAAAAACGGACATATGATTCCGGTCGCGCTGCACCATGTCTGCCAGGTCCCGTTCACCCCAGGCTTCAAAAAAATCATTATTACCTTCAAAACCTGGTGTGCCCACATTCCATCCCTCAATCCACTTGCGCTTGGCGAATTCCCATTCATCAAAGGCTTCGTTCATTACCAATATGCCCAGCTCATCGCATAGGTCGTACAATGCTGGCGCCTGCGGGCTATGACTGGTGCGGATGGCATTGCAGCCAATTTGTTTCAATTGCAGCAACCGGCGGCGCCATACATCCTTGTAAAAAGCGGCTCCCAGCACGCCCGCATCATGGTGCAGACATACCCCTTTTACCTTCATCCATTCTCCATTTAACGCAAATCCTTTGTTCGCATCAAAGGTAAACACACGAAAACCGGTTTTAGTAAGGGTTGCATCCAACTGCTTCCCCTTTTGTACAAGAATAGTTTTTAAACGGTATTGAACGGGAGTGCTCAAACTCCACCGCTGCGGATTTTTCAGCGTCAGTTGAATGTTGATCTTATTTTCTCCAGCCCCGGGAACCGTCAGCGGTCTGCTATCCCTTGCAACGATTTTACCTCCCGGTTCGATCAGTTCGTTCAGAACAGTAATACCTGCAGCATTTGCAGCCGTGTTTGTCACTGCAACTTCAACGTTCAATATCCCAGTATGATCCTGCAACCGGGGGTAAGCATAAACGCCCCATTGTTTTATATGAACCGGATCCGCATACACCAGCCATACATTCCTGTAGATACCGGATCCGGTGTACCAGCGGGAGTCCGCCGCGCGACTATGATCTACCCGTACCAGTACCTCGTTCTCTTTATTAAATACAACAAAAGGCGTTATATCATACAGGAACGAAACATATCCATTAGGGCGTTTGCCCAGGGAATGTCCGTTTACAAATACCTCGCTCCGGTTGTACACTCCTTCAAAATATAAATACACTTTTTTATCCTGGCGGGGAATATATAATTGCTTCCTATACCAACCAATTCCCCCCGGAAGATAGCCCATACAACTTGCGTTATTTTTATTTAACGGCTGTTTAATACTCCAATCATGCGGCAGGGTCACCTGCTGCCAGGATGCGTCTTTGGGCGGAATAAGGGCAGTAGTATCTTTGCTATACAAAGCAAAGCTCCAGCCTGCATTTAATGAAGTAGCAGCACCAAAACCAGGTTGCGCCTTTAGCATAACCGGTTGCAGGGATAGCACCAATATCCATATCAGCAGGGAGCGTCGAACAGTCAATTTCACTTTTATTGTTGTTAGTTGAAAAAAATGACAAGCCTATTAATTGTCTAAATTACAATTATTTTTCATATACTATTGTTTATTTTTCACCACGTAAACCGGAGGAGGGCCACGCCCTGGCGGGGAAGCTGAAAAGCAACGGTGGCCAGCCCTCCGGCAGTCTTAACCGGCTGTTGCGGGCGCAATTGCTGTAGCTGACCAGATCGTTTCAATTCCGCGACCTGTGCCGCCGAAGGTTGCTGTGGCGCTCCCATTTTTTTCCACACTTCATACGAATTACTGTGCGCGTCGTCAACCTGGTATTGTTCCACCCGCACGCCTTTTGCAGGCAATCCTTTTACCTGAACGGTTACCGTTGCCGCAGGTGTGTGGATGTCATCATCATGATAATTCCATACCAATACTGTTGCTTCATGTGCTGTACCACAAGCGATCGCACTGATATCCGTATACTGCTTTCTGAAGCTGGAATCGACAGCCGTTCTTAAGTCATAGCCATGATCTGAAACAGCCCGGACACGCATTCCCTTCATCATCCCAAACATCCGGAACACATTTAACACCGGCTTGTCAACCCCATTTGTGGCCAGGTCCCTGAATCCCCAAAACCAGGGCTGGTCCTCAAATTCAAATGCCCAGGAAACGGCTCCTTTGAAATGAATCTTATATTGATCTGCCAACTGGTATTCCCGGGCAAAGGAAGCCGCAGTGTAACTGGAATACATAGTTCCGTTCCGGTACGCATTTTCCGGATTGGTGTGCATGCCGCAGGCTGCGCAGCCTTCCGGGTCCGACTCTCCTATAATAACCGGCAGCTCTTTTAACTGCGGATAAGAAGCAACAAATTTGAACCCGGCTTCAATATCTCTTAACTGGGTGCCCATATTCATACGAACATGCCCGTCCACCAACCTCGGCGCGCCCTTCGCGTGAAATAAAATTGCATCTATCGGCGTGCCTGTTTTTCCGGTGGCATAATTGATTTCGTAAAGGCAATGCTTCACAAAGGCCTGCAGCCATTTTTGTGCATTAGCACTGGCCGTACCGGCAATATCTATTCCTCCTATTTTGGCTTCAGGCAGGGCCCGCTTTACTGCGGCAACGGAATAGTCATACAATTTAAAATACTCTTCCATAGATCCTTTCCAGTAACCATTGGGTTCGTTCCAGACTTCCCAATACCAGGAGGCTACTTCTTTTGCACCATACCGGGCAACACAATGTTTAACCCACTCGTACACCAATTGCCCCCATTTATTATAATCCTTTGGCGGATAAGCCCAGCCGGTCATGATGTTCCCATAGGGATCTCCGGGCTGCCAGTGATGCCGGTAAGGTTCAGGGTGTGTAGACAATGCCTCGGGCATAAAGCCGATTTGTGCAAGCGGCTTCATCCCTCTTTTTATATAAGTATCAAAAATACTGTCAATAATGGTCCAGTTATAAACGGGGTTACCCTTTGCGTCTTCGGTGTAGGCATTAGTCGACCCCCATTTTAATGCAGCAGTTCCATCACCGGTTACCAGCAAACTATGACACCGCACATAAACCGGCACAGGCGACAACGCGGCCAATTCAGAAAGCAATTGCTTCCCGTCTTTCATATAAGTATAATTGGGTTCATCATAGCCAAACCAGGCCCATACCGGCCACATCGGTCCAATACTTTGTTTCAGATCTACGTTGATCGAAGCCTGATCAGGGCTCGCTGCCGGCTGCGCTTCTGACCGAACAGATCCCATCGCGCAGCAAAAAAAAGAAAGACCAAAAAATAATTTCGCGTGCAGGCGCCATCGTTTGTTCATAACGGTGATATTCTATTGACCTGCCAATATACTTCATTAAATGCAGATGTCCGGGTGTTTATATTGTCTAAATTGCCCAGCCAGAAAGTCCATTTTACACCGGAGCCCCGATTGCAACTATTGGTAATTTTGAAAATGCATTTATGATAAACAAAAATACTATTATGAAAAAAGAAGATTTTACAACAACGATTTTGGTGAATTCCGCACCACAACAGGTTTTCGAAGCCATTAACAATGTACGGGGCTGGTGGTCTGAAAATATTGAAGGCGTCACAGACAAGCTCAACAGCGAATTTTTATATCATTACCAGGATGTGCACCGGGCAAAAATAAAAATCACAGAGCTGGTGCCGGACAAAAAAATAGTGTGGCATGTGCTGGATAACTATTTTAAATTCACAACTGATAAAACGGAATGGAAAAACACGCATATACAGTTTGAAATTTTTGAAAAAGAGGGTAAAACCGGGGTCACGTTTATACACATCGGATTGGTGCCCGAATACGAGTGTTTTAAAGTATGCCACGATGCCTGGACGCATTATATACAGGATAGTTTAAAGGAGCTCATTGAAACCGGCAAAGGCCGGCCAACGCCAAAAGAAGCGGCTGCAGAACCCGTTCTTTCCTCTTCGCTAAATGATCTCAATACAGCAACTACCAAAAGTATTTGCCACCGGCTGCTCATTGAAGCGCCCGCCGAAATCGTGTACGAAGCGCTTACAACAGAAAAAGGCCTTGCCGGCTGGTGGACGCCCGAAACGAAAGCAAACCCTGTAACAGGAAGCATAGCGCGATTTGCTTTTGGGCCCGATTATTTTAAAGAAATGAGAATAACAGAGCTGAAGCCTTACAGCAAAGTGCAGTGGGTTTGTTTAAAAGCCTTTGAAGATTGGGTGGGCACTACGCTTACTTTTGAATTAGAGCCGCATAAAAAAGGGACCGTGCTCTTTTTTCATCACGATGGATGGAAGGCCTATACGCCCGAATTTGCATCCTGCACCCATGACTGGGGTCTTTTTTTCCGAAGCCTGAAATTTCTTTGCGAAACCGGCAAGGGATTTCCTTATCCTGATTTTAATAAATAGGTTTGTTATTTCCCTTTGCAGCAAATACTAACCGAATATAATCGGGGTCAATCTGCAATAATTACGCGGCGCCTACAGAGCCGCCCCCCTAATATATCATTGTTTCTATAAACACGCAGCGCCTGACGGCGCTCAATTCTAAAAGCCGTAGCAAATGCCTCCTCTCTGAAAACAAACGTGCGGGAACTAACGAGTCATCGATTACGTCTTCCAAAAAAACAGGCGCAACTTCCGGGCACCTTTGGCATATATTCATTAGGGTGAATAGCTTTCCTCCGTCAGGAGCACCGTGTTTATAGCAAGATTGAAGATGGATGTTCGGGCTCCATAAGAGCCGCGTGTTTATTCAACCCAGTCAAAAAGGTAACGTTCATCGAATGGAATGACGAATTTTTCCAAAAACTCAAGATACTCTTCTCTGAATGTTTTCCTTTGATGATGTTGTTCCTGGTTCAATACATATTTGCAAACAACATCGATTTGAGAGTGCCCGTAGGAGAATACGCCGTATCCTTTTTGCCAGTTAAAGCAGTCCTGAATCCATTTCTTTTCCTGAATGAAGTCATTGCTTTGCACTTTAATTTCCTTTACAAAATCAGATATCAGCACGGAAGGCTTGAACCCCACAAACAAATGAATATGATCCGGCATACAATGAACAGCGAGCATCTTCGCGTTTCTGGCTTGTACAAGTGCCGTTATATATTTATGCAACTCTTCTTTATGTTGCCGGGGGATCAGATTACGTCTTCCCTGTACGGCAAATACAAACTGTAGATAGATTTGGGAAAAGGTGTTAGCCATATCTATAGAATTTACGCGGCTCCTCCGGAGCCGGAATACTAATGTAACACTTTTTCTATAAACACGTGGCGCCTGACGGCGCTCAACCCTAAACGCAGCCATTACTATTGCCTGAAAACGGGCAGGCATCAATAGATCTTCAATTGCTCCGTCAGGAGCACCGTGTTTATAGCAAGATTGAAGATGGATGTTCCGGCTCCATGGGAGCCGCGTGTTTATTCTATCCGAGCTGACCAATAAAACCCAAAGAACATTCGTATCTCAGTTCTAAACCGGCCGCCTCCAAAAGAAAACATCCAGCGGGTTTTCGCTGGATGTTGAACAATAAAAATAAAATAGTATTATTTTTTCAACGCCTCTTTTCCGGCTTCATATCCTGCTTTAGCGGCATTGGTCACCTTGGCTGCACCGTCTTTTACGGCGTTAATCCCCTCGGAGGCTTTTTCTTTCGCTTTGTTGCCCAATGCAGCCGATCCTTCTTTCACCTTATGCGCGGCATCTTTAAGATCCGCTTTTATGGAATCGCCCAGGCTCCGGAGCGAGCTGTCGGCCCCCTTAACTGTAGCTGTAACGCTATCCGAAGCCGCCTTTACGG
>JAGIAQ010000140.1 GCA_017744795.1 Niabella sp.
CGGTGCGGGGCATTGGTTATAAGATAAAAATAAGCTAATGAGGCTGCAGACTAAATTGGGTTTATTTGCGGCAGCGGTAACAATTGGCGTATTGGCGCTGTTTGTATGGCTGCTCCCCTACCTGATGCAGGAGATCGCCTTCAAGAATACCAACAAAACACTTTTACAGCAACGTGGCAAAGTGCTGGCCGCTATTAAAAAGAACGGGATTAATTTTTACCTCGACGGCGATTCTGTTTACGGCAGTTACTCCATGCTGAAGGATGAGTATATATCGCTGGAACCCTATCGGCAGGAGCCGATTTCCGCTACCCTGCAAACCGATCAGCGCGTTATTGAAAAAGACACCATCAGTTACCGGATCCTTTCAGACACCTTTACCGTTGGCCAACAACCCTACCTATTGGAAATTGGCAAAAAAGTAACAAGTATTACAGAAGAAGACATTGCTCTGCAAAAAGCAACTTCTTATATACTAATTCTTCTGGCCATATTCATCATCTTTATCCAGCTCTTCTACACCCGTTATTTACTACGCCCCCTTGACTATATCGTACAAACAAGGCTTACTAAAAGAACCTTTCCTTTTAAAGCGCCTGAACACCCGCTCCGCACCTCCACCAATGACTTTAAGTTCCTTGATGATTCCATCAGTACATTAATGGAACAGGTGAATCATGCGTTTGAAAAAGAAAAGGAATTCACATCGAATGCTTCACATGAGCTGATGACGCCCATCAGCATTCTACAGAGTAAGGTCGAGAACATGCTGACAACTGACGAGCTCCCGGACGATGCTGTAGCGAAGCTGGAAGACGCCATGCGGATCATGAAACGACTGAAAAAAATTGTTAACTCCCTCCTGCTCATCTCCCGTATTGAAAATGAACAATACGAGTTTAACGATACGGTATCTGTTAAAAGAATGGTGCGCGAAGTGATTGAAGAACTGCAGCACCGGGTGAATGAAAAAGAGCTCATCATCAATGAAGGCCTCTCCAATACGCTTATATTACAATATGTAAACAAGGACCTGCTCTTTCAGCTTTTTTACAATTTGATTCACAATGCTATTAAATTCAGCAAGTCCAGCGGTGCCATCACCATAAAAGACCACACCGATAGCGGGCGCTATTATATCACCATAACCGATACCGGCGTGGGCATGAATCCCGACCAGAAAGAAAAAATATTTGACCGTTTTAAAAAGGGTTTGTACCAGCGGGAAGGATTTGGCCTGGGACTTTCCATTGTAAAATCAATTGCTGATTATCTGGGCATTACAATATCCGTAACCTCCTTTCCCAACAAGGGGGCCGCTTTTACCCTTCAATTCTCATCGAAGCATATCAAAGAGTAATTCTTCATCCTTTCTTCATTTTCGGGTACTAGCTTTGTTTCAGTCTGACAGCTTTAGAGGCAAAGCAATCGCAGATAAAACCCGATTTTTCATTCGTATCAAACCCCTTGCCATCTCGTTTCCGCGGGATGGCTTTTTCTTTTGTATATTTACCGCCAACGGTTGTTAAATCTTAATTTATCTGGTTTAAAAATGAATGTAAAAAGACTGCTCCTCGGCGCAACACTTGCGATCACAATGGTTGCGAATGCCCAAACTCAAAGTATTTTAAAGGAAACTGCCGATCAAAAGGCGAAACGTATGGAATGGTGGACCGACGCGCGTTTCGGCATGTTCATTCACTGGGGATTGTACGCAGAAGCGGCCCGGCATGAATGGGTAAAGCAACGCGAGCGCATGACCACTACCCAGTACCAGAAATATTTCGACCATTTTAATCCGGATGAATTTGATCCCAAAAAATGGGCAAAAGAAGCCAAAGCCGCGGGCATGAAATATGCCGTGCTCACCACTAAGCATCACGAAGGATTTTGTTTATTCGACTCCAAATACACTGATTATAAGGCAACCAATACCCCCGCAAAACGGGACCTGGTAAAGGAATTTGTGGAGGCCTTCCGCGCCGAAGGAATAAAAGTGGGTTTTTATTATTCGCTTATCGACTGGCATCACCCTGATTTTACTATCGACAGGGTGCACCCTCAACGTTTGGGCGAAAATGCCACTGAGGCCGATTATGCTGCTCTTAACAAAGGAAAGGATATGCGCCGCTACCGGGAGTATTTGCACAATCAGGTAAAAGAATTATTGACGAACTACGGAAAAATAGATATCCTTTGGCTCGATTTTTCTTACCCGGGTAAAAACGGCAAAGGTCATGAAGACTGGGGCGGCGTGGATCTTTTAAAGATGATCCGGAAATTGCAGCCCGGAATCATCATCGACAACCGCCTGGATCTGAACAATTATACAGATGGGTATGATTTTGAAACGCCGGAACAGGTAAAGCCTTCAGCGCTCGCCAAATACAAGGGAAAATACTGGGAAACCTGCCAGACCTTTTCAGGCAGCTGGGGCTATTACCGCGATGAAAATACCTGGAAAACGCACCGGCAGCTGCTGGACCTGCTGATCACTTCTGTTGCCAATGGGGGTAATTTAATTTTGAATGTAGGGCCTACCGCCCGCGGAGAATTTGACTACCGGGCCAACAACGCGTTGGACAGTCTCTCCTACTGGATGCACGCCAACAGCAAATCCGTTTATAACTGTACCTACCCGCCGGATCAATATAAATTGCCCGAAAGTGCAGACATCAGACAAACCTATAATCCGCATACCAAAAGGCTTTACCTGCATTTATTTACCTATCCCGCAGAGGGCAAATTCGTATTGCCCGGCTTCGCTAATAAGATCAATTATGCGCAGTTCCTTAACGATGCATCGGAATTACAGTACGCTGTTGAGGGAAATGATATCGTTCTAAAACTCCCCAAACAAAAACCACCCTATGAGATTCCGGTAGTGGAGTTATTCCTTCAATAACTGTATTATGATTGACAAAGCTTAAATATATTTTTGCAATTTCAGCTGCAGCTCTGCCGGATCAAAGGGTTTTAAAATGCAATCCGTCATGCCGACGGCTTTGATCCGGTCCTGGATTTCAGACAACATTGAAGCTGTCAACGCTATTATGGGAATTGTGTGGAAGTGGCTGCCAGGCAGCGCTCTTATTTGTTCCGTTGCTGTGTAGCCGTCCATAACAGGCATCTGGAGGTCCATCAGAATAAGGTCGTACCGCTGCTGCTGCACCCTGTTTACGGCCTCCAATCCGCTAATGGCATGTTCTACCTCCAACCCCCACTTTTCCATAAACCGGGAGGCAATAATAGCGTTGATATTATTATCTTCCACCAGCAATACCCGGTGTCCTTTCAGGCGGCCACCGGTTTCGGCATCCGGAGCTGCCGGAGTGGATTGCCGGATCCTGGTACCGAGCGGCATCTTCAGACGAAAGGAAAAATCAGAGCCTTGTCCCGGCCGGGTATGCAGGTGGATCCGGCTATCCATCAGCAACAACAACTGCTTTGTTATAGCAAGGCCCAGCCCCGTGCCACCAAAAAGCCGCGTGGTAGCAGCACTGCCCTGGGAGAAACTTTCAAATATATTTTCCTGCAGCGCCGGGTCCATCCCAATACCGGAATCCGTTACGTTGAAATCGATAATTACTGCATCGGTTTCCATTGCGTGCAGCGCAATTTTCATCATCACCCCACCCTTTTCGGTAAATTTTACAGCGTTGCTGATCAGGTTATTTAATACCTGCGACAACCGCACCGGATCGCCTACCACAACGGCGGGCAGCCGCTCATCTGCCTCAATAGTAAATAAAAGACCTTTTTCTTCTGCACGAAAACGGTGCAGCTGTTCAATATTGCTGATCAGGTCCGGCAGATCGAATTCAATTTGCTCCAGCGAAAGGCGCCCCGACTCCATTTTACTGAAATCCAGGATATCATTGATAAGACTGCGCAACGATTCACTGGAGAATTTCAGGATGTCCAGTTTTTCTTTCAACTCTCCCTTCCATTGTTCCTGCAATAACAGGTAAGTAGTTCCTATTATAGCATTCAAAGGGGTTCTGATCTCGTGGCTCATATTGGACAGGAACTGCTGCTTCACCAGCACCGCTGCTTCCGCCGCCTGTTTGGCCCGCACCAGTGCGGCTTCTGCTTGTTTGCGTTCCGTAATATCCGTTACCGCCCCCCTTACGCGAATCGTTTTTCCGTTTTCCACCACCGGAATCCCGATACTCCTGAACCATTTGTTTGAATGCTGCGGCTGCATTTCTATTTCATATGATTCCTGGAACCGGACCGCACGGATCATTGCATCCCGGACCATTTCCCGGAACTCCATTTTATAAAGCATCGATGCATTATCCAGTGAAGTTTTTTGATCATCGAGCCCCAGCAATATTTTCATATGCCGGGTGCGATAGACCAGGTCGTTTTCCACATCATATTCCCACCCACCGGTTTTACTGATTTCCTGCGCCGTATCAAGCAAATCGATAGTCCGCTCCAATTCCTTTTGCAGATTTTCTAATTTCACCCCCGCTTCTTCCCTTTGTGTTACATCCAATGCAAACCCTATAATTGCCCCTTTATAAAACGGATGCGGATAAACGTCATTTTGAAAGTATAACGACCGCCCACCGGCTTCAACCTTTACTACAAAATCAGTAACCCTTCCCTCCAGGGCAGCTTTTAATTCAGCGGCGGCAGTCGGAAAAAGCAGCAACGCATTCTTCCCCACCACTTCATTATCTTTAAGTCCCAATGCCTTCAAACCCGCGCCCAGTGAACGCATAAAAATTCCATCCTTGTCAATTTCGTAAATAACCACGGGAACATTATCCAGCAATCCGTCCAAATGTATTTTTTCACGGGTGGCCTCATTTTTATAGCTTTCGTCCAAAGGCATCGTAACCATTGCAGTTATTGCACCCCAATAACCCGTTACACTTTTTTTTTCTTCGATAGGGATTAATTTTATCCTGACTGCGCCTTGATCAGCGCCCTGTTGCTTTGCCAAAGGCGTTGTTGTTTCAAAAACGCCACCCTGTTTTGGCAACACCCAGGCGGCGGCGGTTGAAAAAGGAATTTTCCAGTCGTTTCCTGCCAATTGACCGCCCAGCAGTTGTTTCGCATGGTCATTTGCCTGCAGGAACCGTCCTTCCGCATCCAGCAAGAAAATTCCCGCGGGCAGTTGCCCATAGAGCGCTTCAAAAATGGCGTCTTGCATTATCTACTATAATTTATCCGGTTAATCGGTACGGCTAATATACAAATTTACGAATAGAACACTGAGCGGGACCGGGACCCGGATTTCAATCATAAAAACAAAAAAGTCACTGAAGATTTCAGTGACTTTTTATTTATCACGGCAACCAGCTTCGATCCGGCGCCGCTAACAATTGTCTTCAAATTCAGCCTAAGGTCCTTACCAACCCGGGTTCTGCACCAGATTGGGGTTCAGCTGCATTTCCTGCGTTGGAATGGGCCATAAATAGTCCTTGTTCTCATTAAAGGTTTTCGACACATTTCCAAGTACAATAATAGCACCTCCGTTTGCCCCATTTTCAAGTTGCACATCGGTGCCTAATTTCAGGAACTGTAATCCGGAAGTACTACTTTTTGTTGTAGTATAGATCTCCAGATCGGGCTTTAAGTCGCCATCTAAATCATATTGGCCGGGTTTGGGAAAATACTCGCCTTTATACTGAAGCGCAAGCAAATGACCTTCCTTCCAACGCATAAGATCGTTCCAGCGAAGCCCTTCCATCACCATTTCAATTCGTCGTTCTCTTCTGATCTCTAAAATAACCCCCTGATTGCCGCCGGCTGCAACATTTGAATATTGTGCTGCCAGATAGGGATCCACATTTGCATTTGCCTGAGCCATATCCAGGCCCGGCATTCCAACGCGACCGCGCAACAACTTAATCGAATTGTTCAAATCCCCTTGTGTGAGGGTGCCCAGCTCGGCCCTGGCCTCTGCAAAATTTAACAGGACTTCTGCATATCTGAAAATAGATAACGCATTGTAGCATTTCATGTAAGCATCATCTGCTGTTCCCATTACATATTTGGTCAATTGATAACCGGTTGTAGTGGCAGTAAAAGAGGTGGGCAATTTAATAGTGCTTCCCAAACGGGTATAGCCAGGTGTTCTTATGGTTTGATACAAGCGGGGATCCCTGTTCTGCATTTCATGTACAAAAGTCATCGTATCGTAGCCTTGCAGATCCGTAAAACGGGAGCCGTCTTTCATCAAATAGCTGTTGACCAGTTTTTTCTCAAGCCCGGGCTTACCGTAAGAAGCTGCAATGGTGTAGTAATTCACGTTATGAAAAATCTGGGCAGATTTGCTGTATTGTCTTGCAAGGATCACTTCTTTCCGCTGCGGGTCATAAGAGGAAAAGAGATTTCTATAAGAGGTCGACGGATCATCCGTATAAATACTATAGGGCCCCTGCATTAACTGAGTGGAGGCATCCACGCATTTCTGCAAGAGATCTTCTGCCCCGCTCAATTTAAATTCAGTATGGTATTTTCTGAATGTTCCCTCAAAAAGACATACACGTGATTTCAATGCCAGCGCCGTCCATTTTGTCACCGCGGCAGGATCTGCAGCAGTGCCCAAATGATTAATTGCAAAATCAAGATCCGCAACAATCGAATCTGTAACGGCAACTCTTGATGTGCGCGGCAGTTTTAACAGTGTACTGTCTACTTCGCTGGGCACTTTTGTAAAATAAGGAACATCGCCATACCGGGTTACCATACTAAAGTAAAAAAATGCACGAAAAAAACGGGCTACCGCAACATATTTATAGGTAACTGCCGTATCTAAATGGCCATTCCCATAGTTCTGAAGAAAATAATTGATGTTGCGCAATTTGGACCACCCCCATGCCCCATCGGTAACAGGAACCACTCTTTTCCCGGTAAGTTGGTCGCCCATACTGTTCTTTACGATATTGTCCGCATCTTCATTATAAAGGCTGTAGAAGCCATTATTGTCATCATCTGCATTTGGAAGATTTGCACTATAAAAGGAATTCACATAAAGCTGTAATTCATTTTCCGAATTAAAGGCATTATTAGGAGAGATACTCGCAAGCGGCTGCCGGTCCAGAAATTTGGAACATCCTGAAAGCAACATTACAGCAACTATTATATAGATTAAATTTTTCATAATTGTAATTCAATTTTTGGTGAATAAATAGATTAAAATTGAATATCAAGACCAAAAGAAAATGTCTTAAAAAACGGATAGGCATTAGCTGATTTATCTGCGCCTCCAAATCCGACCTGTTCAGGATCTATGTATTTAGAATGCAGTTTTGTCCAGGTAAACAGGTTTTGTCCGCTGAAGTAAACGTGCAAACGACTGAGTCCTATTTTTTTAATCATATTTGCCGGGAGGCTGTAGCCGATTGATACATTTTTTAATCGCAGGTAAGCCAGGTTTTGGATATACTTGTCATTGGCTTTAGATAAGGTGGCATTTAGCGCCGAATAGCCTCTCAGCAAAGGGAAATATGCATTGGGGTTCGACTCCGACCAAATTTGACTCATGAAATTTTCAGGGATCAGGGACCAATAGGGACGTTCGTAGGGCCCCCAGAACAAACCCGCCTCAGTACCGGGATACCAATTCATTTTACCGATCCCCTGTAAAAAGACATTCAAATCAAAGTTATTCCAGTTAACGCCGCTATTGATCCCGTAAGAATAGCGGGGCAGCGAGTTACCTATTACTTTCATATCGCCATGATCGGCCAGGGTATTGCTTCCGTTATTGATCTTTTTATCTCCATTCAGATCCTTGAAAATGATATCGCCCGCACGCAATTTTCCCCACTCACCGGGAGAACCTTTGGTATCTGATCCGTTCACAAAACTTTGATCAACATCATAGGCAGCAGCCTGTGCATCCGAAGTAAAATAGCCGTTGGTAACATACCCCCAGATATCGCCTACTCTTTGCCCTACGTAGTAGTTGCTTAATATTTTATTGGGATTATTAAATTTTGTAATGGTTGCCGTATAGTCCGAAAGTACAACGCCTACGTTATAGCTAAACGGCTTACCCAGCACCGTTCCATTATCTCTCCATTGAACGGACAAATCAAATCCATTCGTTTTCAGGTCACCCGCATTTTGAGTCGGTGCCGTTGCGCCAAAAACGGAAGGCAATGTTGGGCCCGGCACCAGCATATTGGTTGTTTTACGGGTATAAATATCAAAAGAGGTTTGCAATCGGTCTCTGAGAAAATTGATATCAATACCCCCATCGAGCGTAGCAGATTTTTCCCAGGTCAGATTTGTAGTTACCGGGTTGGGAACGCTCATGGTTTGCAGCTGGGCTCCATTATTAATCCATGAAGACATTCCCGAATTCATTACCGGAATATAAGGATACAGGTTGGAACTACTATTGCCAACTTCCTGGTTGCCGAGTGATCCATAAGAACCTCTGAACTTCAGCAGCGACACCACCGGCCGGATCGATTCAAAAAAGTTCTCTTCACTTACTTTCCAGCCGGCAGATACGGATGGAAAAAATCCAAACCGCCGGCCCTGCTGAAACCGGGAGGTTCCGTCATAGCGACCATTAAATTCTACCAGGTATTTATTGTCAAAATCATAATTAACCCTGCCAAAAAAACCCAACAATGCATATTCGCTGGAACTGCTTGATGTTTGCTGTACGCCGGTGCCTAAATTGAGCTCATTCAGATCTTCAGACAACAGGCTATTGGCCACACCTTTCATTGAAGAAAAATGTTGTAATTCCTGGTTATAACCAGCCATCACTTTTGCATGATTCTTGCCTAAAGTTTTTTGATAGGTACCATAAAGATTCACCACATGCCGGTAATTAGAATAGGTGTTCTTTGTTAACTGGTCGTTCCCCGCATAACTTACTATACCGGGAAAGATGGAATAGGGGAATAAAGTACGACGTTGGTAATCAGAAGCGGGAGCAAAAACAAAGGTATAGTTGCCGGTAATATCAAACCCTTCGAATGGTTTCAGCACAAAACCAAAAGTGTTACTAAAATTATAGTTCAGATTCCCCCCTTTTGATTTTCCATGTATCAGATCTGCGGTCAAACCGTTGGTGATCTGGTAGTTGTTCAGGTTGGTGATATAGGTTGGTACACCGTCGGGGTTTGCCGGTACATAGGAAGCCAGCATGTGCATCCCATAATTAAATACATTGGAATTATAACCCCAGCCCGGCCAGGTATAATCATTAGCAGCAAACTGTGTATTGCTGGAAATTGATAAAATTTTAGAAATTTTAGCATCTATTTTCGCCCTGACATTATACGCATGGTACTTATCTGTATGCAAATAGGGTTGATACATTCCCTCCTGGTACATATACCGCCCGGAAATGAGAAAATTCACTTTATCGGTACCGCCTGAAATGCTCAGGTTATGCGTGTGCGACGGCTGGGTATTCTGATACAACCAGTGATACCAGTCGGTATTTCCGTAATACACATACTGGTTCTGTCCATTTCTGTTTTGAATTTCAACCGCAGGTAACGATGGATCCGTAAGTCTTTTTTTCAGATTTGCATAGTCGTCAGCTGTAAACCCGGTATAACTCACCCCATTACGACGGGCAAAAGATACATCCACCAGCGAGTCCATATAGTAACCCTCGGTCATGAAATTTGTTGCCGTGGTTTGTTTTTGAATGCCAACATTACCACTATAACTAATGGTCATTCTTCCGGATTTGCCCTTTTTTGTTGTTACTAAAATAACTCCAAACGCACCGCGGGCTCCGTAGATCGCTGCCGATGATGCATCTTTTAATACTGATATTGAAGCAATATCATTTGGGTTCAACATATTAATATCCCCGGGC
>JAGIAQ010000141.1 GCA_017744795.1 Niabella sp.
CCTTCATGCAATAGGGATTTACATCGCTCTGGTAAAGGGCAAAGCCGGTTTCATGTGTTACCGTGAGTACAGCGAATTTTGCGCCCGCATCTTTCGCAGCCCGGATCCATTGATCGGTATTGAGTTTCGTGGGATTAAAAATATTATAATCTGGTATAGGAGTGATCCGGTTATAAGGCTGGTTATATCGCTTGCCATCAAAAACATGCAGGTCGTAACTGATCAATACGCCCAGCTCAGCATTTTGCCAGGCTACCTGTGCGGCAGTAGGCAGCGGCTGAGCGAACAGACGGCCTGTATAGAACAGGAAGAAAACAATAAAGATGTTTTTGTACATTTTTTATTTATTGAGCTTATTGACTCGATTAGCCATCTACCGGTATTTCAAATAATTTACCGGCACATCATTAATTTGTTGAACGCCCGGAGTGCTTCTGCCATTGTTGATAATGGATTCCATTTGGCGGGTAAGCTGTTTCACTAGCTCCGGGTACTTGCCGGCGATATTATTTTTTTCAGCAATATCCTTCGACAGATCAAATAACTGAACGGATGGCATTTGTTGAGCTTTGGCTGCTTTTTCTACAGGTGCGCTCCAGCCGCCGGATCCATATGCAAATTCCAGTTTCCAGTTTTTATTGCGAATGGAAAAATTACCGTCAATAGAATGATGGATGGTATAGGTTCTTTGATACGCACCTTTTTGTAACAGCAGCGGCAACAGATCATAACTATCTTCGCCTTCATTATCTTTCAATGCCCGGTGGGTAAGGGCCGCAGCGGTGGCCATAAAATCAGTGAGGCAAATAGTAGTGGCTGTTGTGGCGCCCGCTTTTACTTTTTCCGGCCATTTTACGATAAATGGAATATGGTGGCCGCCTTCATATATATCGGCTTTTTCGCCGCGGAAGATATAGCTGGGATAATGTCCCGCAGCTTCCAGCTCTTTAAAATTGGCGCTTGGCGAGCATCCGTTATCGCTGGTAAAGATAATGATGGTGTTATTTTCGATGCCTGCATCTTTAACGGCCTGCAAGATCTTACCCACCATATCATCGGTCATTAATACAAAGTCGCCATACTCGTTGGTATGGGTGCGACCTAAATATTCCTTTGCCGGAAGAATAGGCGTGTGCGGTGAGGGAAGGGCATAGTAAAGAAAAAAAGGCTGTTTACCGGCTGCCTGTTCTTTTATGTATGCAACTGCTTTTTGCGTAAGCTGTGGCAATACGTCTTCATGCTTAAAATCGTTGCCAATGGGGCCGGCGCGCCAAAACCCTTTGCCGGTGGTGCCTTTAATGCTATCAATAGCGGTAGCGGTAATGCGATCATTTTTTATATAGAAATAAGGAGGAATGTCCAGTGACGCGGTAATGCCGTAAAAGTAGTCGAACCCAATAGCCGTGGGGCCTCCCAAAATAGGTTTATTGAAATCTATCTTTCCGTTTTCCGCTTGTTGCCAGCCCAGGCCCAGGTGCCACTTACCAATGCAGGCGGTATGATAACCGCTTTGTTTTAACAACGAAGCTACCGTTGCACGGCTCTCGGGAATTAAAGGAGGATCATAGCTCCACAATACACCGCTTTGTAAGCGGCTGCGCCAGTTATACCGGCCAGTTAAGATGCCATACCGCGTGGGAGAGCAAACGGCAGAGGAGGAGTGTGCATCGGTAAAGATCATACCTTCCCGCGCCAGCTGATCCATATGCAGGGTAGGGATTTTGGAGTTTTTATTCAACGCACTTACATCGCCATAACCCAGGTCATCGGCCAGGATATAGATAATGTTGGGCCGGCTATTTTGCGCGCTTGCCATAAATGTAAAATGAACCAGGGCGCAGAGTAATAGAATTCGTTTCATTTGTATTGTTTGTAAATCCGACAGGCAATAATAAAGAGATGCTGAATGTTTCAACCAAATTTATTACTTGGGATCGTTATGGCAATGGATTTTTACTTTAAACTTATGGACTATACTATTGTGGATTAAAAGATGGAAGTTGCTCAAACAAAATAATAAATGGATGGAGCAGGATTATTTGTAAAACTAAAAGCCAGAGGTCGTAGTTTTACTATAGATTAGTAGTATTCAATATGCCCCGGAAAAAAGTGATATTATTTTTAACAGGCTGCATTGTATGGGTTGCCTTATATACATTGGGTTGCCGTACTCAACCAAAACAAGAGGCCCGAACACCTGTCGATTATATTAAAGCCATACCGGGGCCAAGTGATCCGGTGCCTGTTGCAACAGCAAAAAAGGGAGAAGTCTTAATTGGTTATTCAGATTGTTTTTCCTGTCATAAAGAAGACCAACGATCTGTTGGGCCCGCTTTCAAAGATATAGCCAAACGATACCCGGTAAACCAGGCGTATATAGAGTATCTTGCAAAAAAAGTAATCCAGGGCGGAAGCGGAAGCTGGGGCAACGCCGTAATGACACCTCATCCGCAGCTCGCTCTTGACAATGTAAAAGTAATGGTTAGTTATATTTTATCGATGCGGGAGTAGTTCTAAAAATTGCGGCGATGACACATTAAGACATCGTCATTTCGATGAGCCCGACGCAGGAGGGGGAAGAGAAATCTCATCATTTAAGAGCTTCAGCGACTTGTTTTTCGCAATTGGATACTGGCGCTAAGTGAGTCGTGAAATGTCAAACGATAAACGTGAACAACTCACGCCTATCGTCTCACATCTCCCGATACTATACGAGATTTCACAATTAACATAATACTAATTTACCAACACTTCATCACAGAATACCCATCCATTCTTACCTTTTCGGGGATGCCAGGCCGGTAACCGAACGGGCTTTGCAACCAGTTTTATAACGCTGACCAGCCGGGGTTGAAAAGAGCAGGTGAAATCAGCGAGATAAGCAGGCTGCATAGCGGAAGGTTGCGCAGGGCGGCTTTGGGAAAGTAATTGCAACGATTGAGTAGCGGAACCGCCCCAAACCTGCATTACGGCCGGAGGAAATATATCGCTCCCCGTGCCTACGAGTCCGTTTAATGTAAGGGAACTAACCTTCACAGGATTTTTGAAAAATAAGTATACCTCAAGCACGCTGTCCTGGTAGCCCACCCATTCCGGGGTGCCAAAATTTATTCCGCCCAAAACGGCATCAATAAACGCTTTTCCGTCTTGGGCATTTTTAATATAACGCGGGTTCGGTCTGGTCAATAGAGCAACGCTGTCCACTTTTATCCCGCTTTTATAAAAACCGGCTGTAGCAGTGTCGCTGCTGATCCATCCTTTTAAGAATGCCCGCGCATGGATGACAGCGGATTTGTCGATGATAAACGGCTTTTCATAGCCGGGCGATTTCAGGCTGTCGGGCTGACTGCCATCCGTCGTGTAACGTATGATGGCAGCTTTAACCGGACTTTTAATGCTGATCAGCGATGTATTGCTGAATATTTGTTTGTCGTTTTCCGAACTTATTATGGGTGTGCTCAATTTAGCAATAACCGTGTCGCCCTTATAGCCTATATCAAAACCGGTTTTAGGAAAAGAACTTTTTAGTGATGCAAGATCTTTATCCGTAATTGCCGTATTCCATACCTCAATAGCTGTAAGGGTTTTTAATTTGGCCAACGGTTGCAATCCGCTTGCAGTAATGCCGGTTCCGGAAAGGGAGAGCTGTTTTAAATGTGGCAAACCGGCCAGGTATTTTATTCCGTCGCCTTTTACTTTTGAGAAGGAAAGGTTGAGCGCTCTCAGGTTACTAAAGCTGCCAATGGTTTTAAGATCTTCATCCGTTACCGGCATCTTACTCAATTGCAGGGATACAATATTATCTTTTACCTTTTCCAGCTCTTTTAGTTGTTCGCTTTTGAACTGTGCGGCGCTAAAGAAGCTTACGTCCAGGGCAGGGGAGCCGGTTGCGATGGGCGCCACCACCCGGTAAGAATTGCTGAGCTTTTTCACTGTATTTTCATCCGCCGCGGCGAAAGTGTACTGTTCATCATCCTTACTTTTGAAGAAGGAGCGGGCGATCATTTTCAGCGAATCTGAATCCGGAAGTGTCGCCAGTTTTTGTGTAAAGCTGCTGCCCGCTTTGATCCAGAGGTACAGCATCCGGGCTTCTTCATCCGTAAGCTGGGGCTTGCCCTGCGGCGGCATGTGCTCTTTGCTTTCCAGCGGTAAATGAATACGCTGCATCAATAAGCCAAAACCGGCAGCCGTTGTATCCCAGAGTTTCCCGTCTTTGCCCCCTTTTAATAATAATTGTTGGGTTTCCATCACCAGTTCGCCTTTGGCCTTGCTGCTGTTGTGGCAACTCATACATTTTTTTTCAAAAATGGGTTGGATCAGGTGCGTATAAACAATCGCATCTTCGAAAGGGACCTGCGGCCCTTCGCTTTTTGCAAGCACGGGCGAAAAAAGAAAATCCTCACCATGTGTTATATTACCGCCAATATGCCCGGCCACTAATAAGACAGCCGCAACGCTTATACCTGTAACAGTAGTAATCGCCTTGTTCCTTCTGACGTGGTCTTTAAGGCCATACCATCCGAAGGCTAGTAAGGAGCAGGCGATGCCCAGCCATTTATGCGTAGTCACTTCATCTCCGCTATATCCCGGTTCTTTTGATAAAAAAAGACCCATTAAAGCGGTGATCACTGTAGTAAATGCAGCGGAGAGCAATAACCAGTTAGCCGTATTTTTTGGAACCGCTGCACGGGAAGAGGCCACGATGAGCTCTGACCCAAAAGCCAATAACAGCAGCACAATAGGGAAGTGCAGTACCAAAGGGTGCGCCCGGCCAAATACCTGTAAAAAGGCCGGCAGGCGTAGCTCACTTCCAAAGAACAGCAAAAAAACCAATAAGCAGTTTAGAAATATACAAGCATTAAAAATAATAGCCTGTGCTTTCGATCGTTCCTCCATCATTTTACTTTTATGCTTGAACTTTTTTGAACCATTAGGCATTAAGCTCATTAAGAAAACCGCTTATTAGGCTATTAGTTCCAATTTATAGGGATATACTTTGCCGGAATTCCATTGCGCCACATACATATTTTCTTCGTCATCGATGCATACATCATGCGGATAATCGAACACCTTCAGGGTCTGGTGCATTTCCTGCAATTGCACACCATTATACACCGGATCATTACCCGCAAGATTGGAAACCACTTTATTATTTTTGTCCAGAATGGTTACAAAGCCAGATTGTTTTCCCTCCTGGCCGCTGGTTTGCAAAACGGCCGCGTGTAAATAATCACCATGAATGACGGGGCGGCACACCCAGGCGCCGGGCATTTCCAGTGTATCCAGATAAACGCCTTCCATGGTATACCGTTTAAACGCATTTTGTTGCCTTGAGGTTACAATAAGTACTGGCTTGCCGTTCCGTTTGTCTATGCAAATTCCGTGTGCATTTTTGAGGTGTTTGGCCTCGCTACCACGGCCGCCCCAGTGGCGAATGTAGCGCCCTTTCGCATCATACTGGATCACAAAATCTTTTCCATAACCATCTACTACGTAAATATCGCCATTAGCTGCAACAGCCGTTTCTGTTGGTATATATTCATCGGGCTTTGCATATTCACCGGTTTCTTTAGGATAATCCAATACCATCAATACTTTGCCATCGATTGTTGTTTTTATTACCTGGTGTCTTTTGTTATCACAAATAAACAGCACCTCTGTACCATTTTCATTAAACAGGGTCAGCCCATGTGCGCCCGGATATTCTGTGCCCCAGCTACTCAGGTACTTCCCGTTTTTATCATAGATGATTACATTGTTTTTTGTTTCATCCGTCAACAGCAGTATACGGCCTTTGCGGTCCTGCACCATCTCATGACAATTATTTACAGGATACTTCGCTACGTCCGCCTGGCTCCAGCGCGTGTTTAATTTATACCGTTTTTTGCCCTGGCCCAGGATCACGTCGTTCTTTATCAACCATTCGGGCGCATATATGGCGCCGATGGTGCCGAGTGCTGTATTTTGAAGAAATGCTTTTCTGTTCATGTTTTATTTTTATTAAATGCCCAACGCGTAATGCTGAACGCACAATGCCATTGACCATTGACCATCAAATGTAGAACGCTAAATGCTGAATGCAAAACGCTCAATACAGCATTAAAATAAGAAATAATCAATAAGAAATGAGAAATCAGGAAGGGAATCCGATGTGATCTAAAGGTATTCATTCCTGAAACCAATCTACTTTTACACTTATTATTCCTTATTCAATGTAGAATAGTCAATATGATATATTAAAGAGCTGTACATTCAGATGTTCTCTACTCCAATTAAAAAACATCAAAAAAAACGAATATTGAATGTTATTGCGCCAATGTCCTTTTACATTCCTTATTCGATATTCCTTATTTTACATTCTCTGGAATTCTGGCTTAAGTAAACGGCACCGACTCACTATTCACTATTGCTTATTGACGTTGCTACGCCATCAACCCCTTCACCACTTTACCCGCCACATCCGTAAGCCTGTAACGGCGTCCCAGATGTTTATACACCAGCTTTTCATGATCAATGCCCATCAAATGCAGGGCCGTAGCATGAAAGTCATGTACATGCACGGGATTCGATACAATGTTATATCCAAACTCATCGGTTTCTCCGTATACACCGGGTCTTACGCCGCCACCTGCCATCCACATAGTAAAGCAGCGGGGATGGTGATCGCGTCCGTAATTTTCTTTGCTAAGGGCGCCCTGGCAATAGTTGGTGCGACCAAATTCTCCGCCCCAGATCACCAGCGTTTCGTCCAGCAATCCTCTTTGCTTCAGATCGGTAACCAGTGCTGCTGATGCCTGGTCGGTATCTTTACATTGCCCCGCTAATTCCTTGGGAAGATTGCCATGCGAATCCCATCCCTGGTGGTACAACTGCACAAAACGAACACCACTTTCTGAAAGTTTTCTGGCCAGCAGGCAATTGGCGGCATAGGTGCCGGGAACCAAACAATCAGGGCCATATAATTTAATGATCGATTCCGGTTCTTTGCTCAGGTCGGTCACTTCCGGAACAGCCGTTTGCATCCGGTAGGCCATTTCATATTGCTGTACCTTTGCTTTTATTTCCGGATCGCCGGCAACAGCATAGTTTTCATTGTTCAGCTCCGCTAGTTTATCCAGCATTTTTCTGCGCTCCGTTTTATCCATTCCGTCGGGATCGCCTAAATACAATACAGGGTTTTCGCCATTGCTGAATTGTACGCCCTGGTGTATCGAATCTAAAAAACCGTTGCTCCATAATTTAGAATACACGCCCTGTCCGTTCCCTTTGCCCTTTGATAATAGCACGCAGAAGGCCGGCAGGTTTTTGTTTTCGCTGCCCAAGCCATAGCTCAGCCAGGATCCCATACTGGGGCGGTTGCCCACCTGGGCGCCCGTTTGAAAGAAGGTCAGGGCCGGGTCATGATTAATCGCCTCAGTATATAAGCTCTTTACAATGCATAGGTCGTTTGCTATGCGGGCAGTATAGGGGAGTAGTTCACTGATCCATGCCCGGTGCTCGCCATATTGATCGAACTTAAAAGCGCTTCCGGCCAGGGGGAACTTTGCCTGTCCGGCCGTCATGCCCGTTAAACGTTGTCCCTGGCGTACCGATGCCGGCAGATCCTGTCCCTGCATTTCCTGTAGCTTCGGCTTGTAATCAAACAAGTCCAGTTGTGAAGGCGCACCATTCTGGAACAGGTATATAATGCGTTTGGCCTTGGGCGCAAAATGGGGGAGACCGGAAACAATGGCTTCTTCAACATCTTTGCCACTAAACAGGTCGGGAATTAAAAGGGTGCCTAAAGCCGCCCCGCCAATGCCCATTCCCAATTTGGTAAGAAACCGGCGGCGGTTCTGGTTCAGACCATATTCATATGCTTCTTTTTCCATGCTATTTTATTTTATCAGATCCTGACGATTGCTTCTTCCATATTATAGATCATATTGATGACCCGTATCAATGCGGCTGTTGCTGCAGGGTCGGGCGGATTGTCGGGATGCGGGTATTCCCCTACGTCGATAATTTTACTGATCGTTTCTTTCTTTTTTTTGAGTATTGATAGCTGATCGCTGTAGTAACTGTTTAGGATGCCTGATTCTTTTTTATCTGGTACCCGGCAAAGAATACTTTCAAACGCTTTACCGATGGCCTGTTCCGGGTTTCGCTCCTTTGCGGTGAGCCGTTCGGCAAATACCCTTGAAGCTTCCAGCACAGTAGGATCGTTCATCATTACCAAAGCCTGCAGCGGCGTACTGGTTGCCAGTCGTTTTACTTCGCATTGGTCCCTGTTGCTGGCGTCAAAAATGATCATCGAAGGGGGAGGAACCGTTAATTTGATAAAGGTGTAAATACCTCTCCGGTACAGGTCATTGTTCTTGTCCTGCCGGTACACGGTTAACGATCCTCTTCCGGATGTAGCCATTTCCCAAAGCCCTTTGGGCTGATAGGGCTTTACGCTGGGGCCGCCAATTTCGTTCACTAACAGGCCGCTGCTGCCCAGCACCATGTCCCGTATACTTTCTGCCGGAAGCCGTATCCGCGCCGCCCGCGCATAAAATAAATTCTCCGGATCTTTTTCCAGCGCTTCCTTGGTTATATTGGAAGACTGCCGGTAAGTGGCAGAAGTTACAATTTCTTTGATCAGGCGTTTAATATCCCAATCGTGTTCCATAAAATCCACTGCCAGCCAGTCGAGCAATTTGGGGTGGGTGGGCAGGTTGCCCTGCATGCCAAAATCGCCTGTAGATTTTACGATGCCCTTACCAAAGAACTGCTCCCAGAGCTGGTTAACAAAAACGCGGGCGGTTAAAGGGTTGCGTTTATCCACCGTCCATTCAGCCAGTCCCAGCCTGTTTTTTTGATATTTTGTAGTATCAAATTTCATCACCGCCGGCAGGGCACTGGCTGTTACTACAGCACCGTGCTGATCGTACACCCCGCGGTTCAGAATATAAGTCGCGCGCATCGTATCCAGCTCACCCATTACGGAAACCTTAACACTGGCAGTATCTCTTTTATTAATGAACTGCAACAGGTTTTTGGTGTCTTCAGACGTAATCGTTAACACGGGTGTTTTTGCCGGCCCGGAATTAACCAAACCTTCCAGTCCTTTTTCCTTGCTGTTATTAAAAAATGCAAAAAGCTGGTAATAGTCTTTTTGGGAAATAGGGTCATACTTATGATCGTGACATTGCGCGCATTCTACAGTAAGGCCGAGCAAAGCCCTGGAATAGGTTTTTACTTTGTCGAGATTGTATTCCACGCGGTACTCCTCCGGGATAACGCCACCTTCTTCGGTTATTTTGTGGTTGCGTAAAAATGCGGTGGCCAGTATTTTTTCTTTTGAGGAATCCGGCAGCATATCGCCCGCCAGTTGCCAGGTAATGAACCGGTCGTACGGCATGTCTTCATTAAACGCATGGATCACCCAATCGCGATAGGGCCATTGGGTCCGGATGTCATCATCCTGGTAACCATAACTGTCCGCATACCGGGAAATGTCCAGCCAGTGGATGGCCATTTTTTCGCCATAATGCGGAGAGGAGAGCAGTTTATCTACCATTTTTTCATACGCCAAGGGGCTGTTGTCGGCAACAAACTCTTTCTGCAACTGGATGTCGGGCAACAAGCCGGTAAGATCCAGTGAAACTCTTTTCAGCAATGCTTCTTTACCGGCTTCGGGGTTATGGG
>JAGIAQ010000142.1 GCA_017744795.1 Niabella sp.
ACAGGGTTAAAGTTTTTTATACATAATAAACAATACTTTTGTGCCTTTACCACCGAGCATGTTATTTAGATGAGTGACAATATTTTACAACGGGCCCGACATACCTTTCTTTTGGAAGCCAATGCGCTTAACGATGTGCGGTTGCTGCTGGATGAAGCTTTTGAACAATCGGTTCAATTGATTCACAGTTGTAAGGGCCGTGTAGTTTTTAGTGGTATTGGTAAAAGTGCGTTGGTGGCACAAAAGATCGTAGCCACCTTTAACTCAACCGGAACCCCCTCCATTTTTATGCACGCTGCAGATGCGTTGCATGGCGATTTGGGGATGGTGCAGGAAAACGATCTTGTTGTAGTATTAAGCAAAAGCGGTTATAGCCCGGAAATAAAGGCGTTGGTGCCACTGATAAAAAACTTCGGAAACAAGATCATTGCTATTGTTGGCAATAAAGATTCCTACCTGGCGCAGCAGGCCGATTTTATTTTAAATACCAGTGTATCACAGGAGGCTTGTCCGAACAACCTGGCCCCTACTTCCAGCACAACGGCCCAAATGGTTATGGGCGATGCTTTGGCGATATGTCTGATGGAGCTGAAAGGGTTTAAAGATGATGATTTTGCAAAATTTCATCCGGGCGGAACGCTGGGTAAAAAATTATACCTTACGGTGGCAGATGTTTTTACGGCAAATGAAAAACCAATGGTTTTTGAAAAGCAGTCGCTGAAGGAAGTAATTGTAGAGATCACGAAGAAAAGACTGGGTGTAACGGCGGTTGTGGATGACGGGGGGCAACTGGCGGGCATCATCACTGATGGAGACCTCAGGCGCATGCTGGAAAAAAATACTGATATTGAAGGCACTGTGGCGCGGGATATTATGACAAAACACCCAAAAACAATTGACGCCGCAGAGCTGGCCGTTTCAGCGCTGGACCTGATGCGGAAAAACTCAATAACACAGCTGGCGGTGGTTGCCGGAATGCAATACCTGGGCATTATACATATACATGATTTACTGAAAGAAGGATTGATTTAAATAAAGAAAAATGAGTAACCGATACGTTGCAATAATGGCCGGAGGCATCGGCAGCCGGTTCTGGCCCAAGAGCAGAACCAATTATCCCAAACAGTTTTTAGATATCCTGGACACGGGTAAAACCCTTATCCAGTCTACCTTTCACCGGTATAATAAAATTGTTCCGGCGGAAAATATTTTTGTAGTTACGTCAGCGGAATATGCTTCAATCGTTGCAGAACAATTACCCGAGCTGCCGCAGGAAAACATCGTTGCAGAGCCGTTTAGAAAAAACACCGCGCCCTGTATTGCTTATATAGCGTTTAAGATCTTTAAAAAAGATCCCGATGCTATTATGATGGCAGCGCCCTCCGACAATCTTATTTTAGAAGACGATGCTTTTGGTGAAACGGCGGAAAATGCGCTGCAGTTTGTTGAATCTGTAAATGCCCTGGTTACCCTTGGGATTAAACCCCGGAACCCCAATACCGGGTATGGTTATATTCAGCATGAAACCATGGAAGCGGCACCGGGGATTTATAAAGTAAAAACTTTTACAGAAAAACCCAACCTGGAGCTGGCCAAAGTGTTTGTAAAAAGCGGGGATTTTCTGTGGAACTCGGGTATTTTTACCTGGAAAATAAAAAATATTCTGGCGGCCTTTGAAAAATTTCTGCCGGAGGTGCACGAGGTTTTTGCTGCTGAAGTTGACAAATTCAATACGCCGGAGGAGAAAAAAGTTATTGAAGAGATCTACTCGCAATGCGCCAGCATTTCGATCGACTTTGGCATTATGGAAAAAGCGCCTAATGTTTACGTGATCCCCGCTTCCTTTACATGGAGCGACCTGGGCACCTGGAACAGCGTGTATGATAACATGAATAAGGACTATTTTGATAATGCGGTGGTGGGTAAAGAGGTAATGATCTATGATACACACAATTGCGTGGTACATGTACCCGACAATAAATTAGTGCTGCTGCAGGGCCTGGAAGATTTTATTGTTGTGGATACCAAAGATGTTTTGTTGGTTTGTAAGAAGGATAAGGAACAGGAGATAAAAGATTATGTGGCGGATGTAAAAAGAAACAAGGATGAAAAGTATCTATAACGTTTAAAAAAGCGCAACAAAAACCCTATATCATATGCTAACACAATATGCAATAAACAGCCTGCTTTTTTTAGATATAGAAACGGTGCCGCAATACCCTGCGTTCAGCGAGGTGCCGGAAGCCTGGAAACATTTGTGGGAACGAAAGGCCGGGGCGTTGATCCGTAACCGCGATGAAGAAACGGTGGAGGGCGTATATGAGCGGGCCGGCATCTACGCTGAGTTTGGAAAGATCATTTGCATCAGCTGCGGCGTTGTGCAGGGGGTAACCAATAACCGGAAAATTGTCTTGAAATCTTTTTATGGTGATGATGAAAAACAGTTGCTGACCGGCTTTTCGGAAATGCTGCAGAAATTTACCGCCAATGAGCAACGCTTCCTTTGCGCGCATAACGGAAAGGAATTTGATTTTCCTTATTTATGCCGGCGCATGCTGATCAACGGATTGCCACTGCCAGTAATCCTCAACACCGCCGGGAAAAAACCCTGGGAGGTAAACCACCTGGATACCATGGAGCTTTGGAAGTTTGGTGATTTTAAAAATTATACTTCTTTAAATCTTTTAGCCCACGCTTTAGATGTGCCTACGCCCAAGGATGATATTGACGGAAGTATGGTAGCCGGAGTTTATTATACTGAAAAAAATATTGAGCGTATTGTTATCTATTGCCAGAAAGACGTGGTAACGGTGGCGCAGATCTTCCTGCGGATGAACGGGGAGGCATTGATAGAAGAAAATAATATAGAGTACAAATGAGCGCGCGGTTAGAAAGTTTATGACTAAAGTTCCCGCAGAAAGCGCAGACGATCGCAGATCAAGAAAAAGTAATTCTGTGAGAAAAAGATCGATACTTAAAAGTGTTCAAATTGGAGTTGTTTAAACAGGCTTTAAATTTGCTGTATATGCGACAAAATTTTTCATCAGGAGCTGTTTGGGAAGACATCGTAGGATACAGCCGCGCTGTTAAAGTGGGCAATGTGATTGAAGTGAGCGGCACGGTTGCAACGGATGAAAAGAATAACATTGTAGGCCCCGGCGATGCGTATGCGCAGACACTCTATATCCTTGAGAAAATAGAAAAAGTGTTGATTGACGCAGGCGCAACCATGAAAGATGTGGTGCGCACAAGGATGTTTGTTACTGATATCAGCCGCTGGCAAGAATACGGAAAGGCGCATGGTGATTGGTTTAAAAAGATAAAGCCCTGTACCTCCATGATAGAAGTGAGCCGGCTTATTGACGCGGAGTGTTTAATAGAAATAGAAGCAACAGCAATTTTACAGAAATGAATGTAGAAGACATAAGAAATTACTGTTTGCAACAGGTGGGTGTGGAAGAAAGTTTTCCCTTCGGCCCGGAAACACTTGTCTTTAAAGTAAGCGGAAAGATTTTTCTGCTGATAGGGCTGGATGGGGATCCGCTGCAGTTCAATGTAAAATGCGATCCGGACAAAGCGCTCGAATTAAGGGAAACATATTCTGCTGTTTTGCCCGGCTATCATATGAATAAAAAACACTGGAATACGATTGTAGTAGATGGCTCTGTGCCCAATAAGTTATTAAAAGAATGGATCAGCGATTCTTATAAACTGGTAGCGAAGACTCATTAGCGGCTAGCAGATGGGGCGTGAAAAAAAGTATTTTTTGCAAAGCAAAGCTGCGAGTGAAAAACCCCGTCCGTACCGGCACGGGCGGGTATTAAGAGTTAAGGAGCTCATTAAGTGGTTTCCTTAATGAGCTTAAGAATCTTAATGGTTCAAAAAGCCGTCGTTGTGAGGCTTTCGTTCAGTTTCCACAGAGCAAGTTAAGAAAATATATCCGTCAATTTATGGATGATAAAGCGCCTTGGTGTTGTTCGTTATAAAACGCCAGAATACTTTCCAGCAATTTTCTATCATTGCTCAGGCGCGGAACTTTATGTTGCCCGCCCAGCTTGCCTTTATGGTGCAGCCATTCAATAAAGAAGCCCTTGGGCAGAGCATGCACCACCGGTAGCCGTAGCGCGATATCTTTATGCCGCTTGGCTTCATAATCGCTGTTGATAGATTGTAATGCCTGGTCCAGCGCTTCTGTAAAAGCGACAAGATCTTCAGGTTCTTTTTCGAACTCGATCAGCCATTCGTGGCCGCCGTTTCCTTCGCTGGAAAAATAGATCGGCGCAGCCGTATAATCGTTCACGACAGCGCCCGTTTTCATGCCCGCCATGCGAATCGCCTTATCGGTATTGTCAATAATTACTTCTTCACCAAACGCATTGATAAAATGCCGGATCCTGCCGGACACAATTATTTTAAAAGGATCTTTTGAAACAAACTGAATGGTATCGCCCAGCAGATACCGCCACAGCCCGCCGTTGGTACTGATGACCGGCGCGTAATTGGCGCCCAGCTCTACATCCCGCAGGCCAATGGTTTGGGGATCGGCAGATCCGTATTCGCTTACCGGCATAAATTCCATAAAAATACCATGGTCCGTAAAAAGGAGCATGCCCTCATCTCCCGGAATTTCCTGTGCGCCAAAAAAGCCTTCGCTGGCATTATAGGTTTCCAGATAGTTGATCTTTTTGCCAATAAGGCGTTCGAACTGCTCTTTATAAGGAGTAAAAGAAACGCCGCCGTGCATATATAGTTCCAGGCTAGGCCACACATCGGCAATGGTTTGCTTCCCGGTTATTTCGAGTACGCGTTTAAAAAGCACCAGGGTCCAGGTAGGCACCCCGCTTACAGAAGTTACATTTTCTTCAATAGTTTGCGCGGCAATTTTTTCCAGTTTGGTTTCCCAGTCATCCATTAAGGCAATGCTCAGTTCCGGCGTGCGCAACCAGTGCCCCCAGAACGGGCTATTCTGCAACAACACGGCGCTCAGATCACCAAACTGTGCTTCCTCGTTAACGGCATTTATATTATGACTGCCACCCAGCACCAACCCTTTGCCCGTAAGCATCGTGCTGTCCGGGTTGTACTGATAGTACATGGTGAGTACATCCTTTGCGGCTTTGTAATGACAGTCCTCAAGGCTTTCTTCACTTATGGGAATAAACTTACTTTTATCGCCGCTGGTGCCACTGCTTTTTGCAAACCAGGTGATGGGCGAATTCCAGAGCAGGTTTTGCTCCCCGTTCATGCAGCGCTCTATATAAGGTTTCAGATCATTATACTCATGAATGGGAACTGCTTTCTTAAAATCGCGGATACTATAAAGGCGATTGAATCCGTATTTTCTTCCAAACTCCGTGTACTGGGCGGAGGTAGCCAGGTTTTGCAGCACCTCCCGCTGCGTATCCAGCGGATGGCCACGCCAGCCATCAATGCGCCATTGACGCATACGTGCTAAGGATGATATTGCCGGACTTAGTAATGGCATTTGCAATCTGCAATATAAGCACAATGTAATAAAAACGATGGAGTTTTATTAAGAGAGATTCAGCGATAAATGTTTTCTGTAATTTCTCTACCGCTGACATTGAGGGTTCAACTGAAAGGCCAGAACCAACGATAGAACCGGGGTATGATTGATCTGCCGTCGACCGGCTGCTCTTTTGTGTTCCTACCAAAAAAATCAAAAAACACAAGTAATAAGCACAAAGTGCTATTTAAAAAGCGTTGTTTGCGCTTAATTTTACCAACATGAAAAAGCAATTGTTTGTCAGCCTTATTGCGCTGCTGCTTGTCCAAGGCACCATGGCACAGGATAACTATACTCAGTATGTGAACCCGCTGATCGGTACAAAAAAAATGGGGCATACCTACCCCGGAGCAACGGTTCCGTTTGGCGCGGTTCAACTGAGTCCGGATACGGATACGCTCCCCTATTCCGTAAATGGGAAATACAATGCCGATGTATATAAATATTGTGCGGGGTACCAATACGATGATCCTACGATCGTTGGGTTTAGTCATACCCATTTCAGCGGAACCGGCCATTCGGACCTGGGCGATTTTTTAATTATGCCCACCACCGGCCCACTACAGCTAAATCCGGGAACGGCGGACCATCCCGAAACCGGCTATCGCAGTCGCTACAGCCACTCGAGCGAAGTGGCTGCGCCGGATTATTATAAAGTGAAATTAGATGATGATAATATTATTGCCGAATTGACGACCACTACCCGTGTAGGAGTGCACCAATACACCTTTCCGAAATCAGATTACGCGCATATTATCTTGGACCTGATGCACGGCATCTATAATTATGATGATAAGAATGTATGGACCTTTGTACGGGTAGAAAATGATACGCTGGTTACGGGGTTCCGCCAAACCAACGGATGGGCGCGTACGCGGATTGTATATTTTGCTATGACTTTTTCAAAGCCGATCGCCTCTTACGGCTTTGCCAATTTTAAGACGTATCCGTATAAAGGGTTTTATAAACGATTCGACCAAACGAATAACTTTCCGGAAATGGCGGGAGAACAGATCCGTGCTCATTTTGACTTTAAAACAAACGAAAACGAAAAACTGTTGATCAAATTTGCATTGTCTCCCGTAAGTACCACGAACGCTCTTGAAAACCTGCGAATAGAAACACCAGGTAATGATTTTGCAGCTATACGAAAACAGGGAGAACAAAAATGGAATGCGGAGCTCGGCAAAATAAAAGTGGAAGCATTGAACAAAGAAGATATGATCAACTTCTATACGGCAATGTACCACGCGTTCCTGAGCCCGACCGTGTATATGGACAACAACAACCAATACAAAGGTGTTGATCAGAATGTGCATAAAGCCGATGGGTTTACCAACTACACCACTTTTTCTTTATGGGATACCTACCGCGCTTTGCACCCTCTTTTTAACCTGATCCAGACAAAACGGAACAACGACATGATCAAAAGCATGCTGGTGCACCAGCAACAAAGTGTGCACAAGATGCTGCCCGTATGGAGTCATTATGCTAATGAAAACTGGTGCATGAGCGGCTACCATAGCGTAGCGGTTATTGCTGATGCCATTGTAAAAGGAACGAATACTTTCGATGCTAATAAAGCATTGGATGCCTGCATACAAACCGCAAATGTTCCGTATTACGATGGGTTGGATGAATATATAAAGCGGGGGTATGTGCCCGATGACATTCGCCCAAATTCCGTATCGACCACAATGGAATATGCTTTTGATGACTGGAGCATTGCGCAGGCAGCGAAAAAACTGGGCCGGATGGACGACTATAACACCTTTATAAAACGGTCTCAAAACTGGAAAAATGTTTATGATGCGTCTATTGGTTATATGCGCCCGCGGTTGAGCGATGGCAGTTTCCGTAAGGAGTTTGATGTGCTTTCTACCAACGGACAGGGGTTTATTGAAGGGAACGCCTGGAATTACAGTTTGTTTGTGCCGCAGGATCCGGAGGGCATGATCGCCACTATGGGGGGCGAAAAGAAATTCCTTCCGCATCTGGATTCTTTATTTACGATGCACCTTCCGGATAAATTTTTTGAGGAAACCGAAGACATTACCCGCGACGGGATCATTGGTAATTATGTACATGGTAATGAGCCTTCGCATCATGTGGCGTATTTGTACAATTTTGCCCACCAGCCCTGGAAAACCCAGGAGCGTGTGCGGATGATCTTAAAAATGCAATATAAACCGGGAGTTGACGGCCTGGGGGGAAATGACGATTGCGGGCAAATGAGCGCCTGGTATATCTTCAGCACTTTGGGGTTTTATCCTTTTGCCCCGGGATCAGACGATTATCAACTGGGAAGTCCCGCGATAAAAAAGGCGGTATTGCAATTGGAAAACGGGAAAACCTTTACCATTGATGTGAAGAATCAAAGTGATAAAAATGTGTATGTGTCCAGGGTATTGCTAAACGGAAAAGTGTTTAAGGGAACCATCCTAAAACACGGCACCATTCTAAATGGAGGGGTATTAGAATTTGTGATGGCGGCAAAACCGGCGCGGTAATAATATTCCCGCTGATTTCGCTGACTTTCGCAGAAGAAGAATGTGTAGTCTGCGCCGCGCCATCGGCGGTCCCGATAGCTATCGGGATGCGTGATCTGCGGGCCAAAAAATGCTTTTTGTGGTCTTATTTGCTTTTGTCAAACGGTCGTTATTTATACAGACAATACCGTCACTTCAACCCCCCTTGCTTCCAGTTGCTCTACGGTATGCTGCGATATATTGCTGTCCGTAATGATCTGTTCGATGTCCTCCAGCGCACATATTTTTCCCAAACCGCGTTTTCCGAATTTGCTGGAATCGACCAGCACAATAGTTTTGCGGGCTGCTTTTATCATCTTTTTGTTTAGCTGCGCCTCCTGTATACTGGTGGTGGTAAGCCCAAAATCCAGGTCAATGCCATCTACCCCTAAAAACAATTTGCTGCAGGAAAAATCATCCAGTATTTTCTCTGCATACAGGCCTGTTACGGAGGAGGATGTTTTTCTCATAACGCCCCCCAGCTGGATCACTTCAATGCCCGGGTGGTGCGCAATTTCTATGGCGACGTTCAGGGCGCTCGTTACAACAGTTACGTTTCCTTTCGGTTGTATATTTTTTGCCAGATAAAATACAGTCGTTCCCGATGCGATCAGTATACTATCATTGTGCTCTATTAATTCTGCGGCATACTGGCCAATTTTTTCTTTTTCAGCCGATTGTATAGAAACTTTCTCTATTACCGGCCGGTCGCCAATATAGGGATTTGTCAAAGTAGCCCCTCCATGGGTGCGAAATAACTTGTTTTTGTCTTCCAGGAATTGCAGGTCCTTTCGAATGGTTACGGACGAAACATTCAATTCCTGACACAGATCGCCTACCAGGATGCTTCCTTTTTTCTTCAAAGAATCCAGTATATGTTGATGGCGTTCAATTAATGAGCTCATAAGGGGCAAAAATAGCCATTATCCGGGCAAATTAAGGAAACAAAAAAAAAGAAATATTTATTATTAAATCATTGTAAATTGTTTCGTTTATTGATGTTTTTTATTATTATTGCTTTCGAATTATTGTTTTTTGATTGAAGTCAGCCAATATTTTATATAAAAGGGATTAGCTTGAACGGGACCATAAACATAAAAAACGGGCGGGAAACGCTTTTAAAAGCAGCCACAGAAAAGGATGTGCTTTGGGACCTGGTGGTTATTGGCGGCGGGGCCACAGGATTAGGAACTGCCCTGGAAGCGGTTACCCGCAGGTATAAAACCCTGTTGCTGGAGCAATCGGATTTTGCAAAAGGAACTTCCAGTCGCAGTACCAAACTGGTGCACGGAGGGGTGCGTTACCTGGCACAAGGAAATGTCAGCCTGGTGCGCGAGGCCAGCATAGAGCGGGGATTGTTATTGCAAAACGCCCCTCACCTTGTAAGAAATCAAACTTTTATTATCCCTGTATATTCTTTTATTGACCGGATAAAATATACTATCGGCTTAAAGCTATATGACTGGATAGCCGGCCGGCTGTCATTGGGGCGTTCCTACTTTATTTCCCGCAGAAAAACGCTGGAAGCCCTGCCCGACATCAAACAGGAAAACCTTAAAGGCGGTGTTTTGTACCACGACGGGCAATTTGACGATTCGAGGC
>JAGIAQ010000143.1 GCA_017744795.1 Niabella sp.
GCTTCTGCAATTTGCTCCTGCCAAATAGAATGAAAAACTGCTATTTTTGAAACAACCGAATTAAAAAGAAAACAAATGGCTACTATTACCCACCCCTGGCATGGCGTTAGCTATGGAGCCGGAGCACCTGAAGTGGTGAACACAATTATTGAAATTCCTGAAGGTTCACGCGCGAAATATGAAATTGATAAAGAAACCGGTCTGTTAAAACTGGATCGTGTTATCTACTCGTCTTTCCACTACCCCGTTAATTATGGATTCATTCCACAAACGCTGGGGCAAGACCATGATCCGCTGGATATATTGGTGCTTTGTTCGGAAACCATTCGTTCCTTTTGTCTCGTGCGGGCAAAGGTGATCGGCAATATGCAGATGATCGACAGCGGTGAGCGCGATGATAAAATAATTGCTGTGGCTATTGATGACCCCTCAGTAAATCACTACGATAATATTGACGAACTGCCCCACCATTTTCTGCTGGAACTACGCAACTTCTTTGAACAATACAAAGTACTGGAAAGTAAAAAAGTAGAAATAGATACCTTCCAGGATAAGGAAACTGCGCTTTCGATCATATCCGAAGCCATCCAGTATTATAGGGAGAAATTAAGCACCCTGGTGAAATAGTCCCCGTTATCGCAATGAAACGCCTGGTACTTATCATTTTTTCACTGCTGACGCTAACGCAACTGCAGGGACAGAATCAATTCTTTAAGATAGTAAAAGACTATTTTAGGGTAGACCCTTTTGCCGGCCGTTTCTCAGATTTTATTGACGCGGTAAAAACAGACTCAGAGCTTAACGGGATGGAAATGGTGCCCAAGACCGATACCAGCCTTTTTTCAATAAGAGCAGATTATAAAACCTTCAATCCTTTTACTATAAAGGCCAGGAGGGTAACTATGGCGCTTGCCGAAAAAAAACTTCCGGTAAACACCACACCGGAGACCTATGACACCCTTATGCTTTACATGGTTACCGGCTTTTTCGACAGTACGAAGGAAACGCTCCAAATGGTACAAAAAGAGTATAAAAAAATAAATGCAAAAATCAGGAAAGATCTGCCTGCAAGCGGCGTTGCCAGCTTAAGCAAGCTAAAAGAGATAAAGGAGGGAGAAATAACCAATCATGCGGTAAACGGCGCTTTAACTGCGCCAATCTCGGTTGCATGGTATCTTACTGAAGAAAACGAGCTTGCCCTGATCATTGTATTAAGAATGAAATACGCGAATAACAAAGCTTATCCCAGCGGCAGGTTGTTGGATTATTTTTACCTCAAACAATCTTATTGAGGTAACACCCGCTTTATTAGCCGCAGCTGATGGGTGCGTTTTCCGGTATCGCTGTTTGTAATGCCTTTTTTGTCGATCGGATCAATACGTACCCGCCCGGACGAATGAATGATTTTATCGGGGCCTAACAGCAGTCCCACATGTATAATTTCTTCCTTATCATTAAAGAATGCCAGATCTCCTGCCTGTGCATCGCGTAAATCAGGAACCTCAGTACCTTGTTCGGCCTGCTGCCAGGCATCCCGCTGCAAAGGGATGCCGGCCGTTTTAAAAATCGTTTGTACAAAACCGCTGCAATCCACGCCCAATATGGTTTTCCCGCCCCATAAATAAGGTGCATTGAGCCATTGCTTTGCATACATTACTATCGCCGCCTGCAGTTTTGTGAAACTTTCCAACCGCGGAGCAGGCACTCCTTCATAAGAATAATCCAGGTTGCCAATAGTGCCCCTGCCTTTTTCAAGGTTCCATAAAAAAGAGCCCATTGGAATGTGCATCGGGGCGCCATTTACGCTTATCACACTCAGCAGATCTTCTGTTACGAATGGCGGCATAACAACCTGCTCCTCTATCTCCTGTAACATATGCCAGGTGATCCATCCTTTATAACCATCATAGAGGCTTTTTACCTTAAACCATTCTTTGTGTTTCACCTCAAGAATAGCAACTTGCTCTCCAAACAGCAATTGGTTGACCATCTCTTTTCTGTGGTTCGCCCTCTTGCGCACCGGTGCAGCCGGCACTGTAATAATCCCATACTTCATAAAACTGATCTTTTATACACGTTCCGTAAAGATAAAACTCTTCAGAGAGGCCATCAAGAACGATCTGTAAATAATTCGCACGCGCCTTTTATGGAATATGATCCTATCCGCATCTAATCATCAGATTTAAATATCTTTATGCGCGTGAACACGACCCAACGCAACCATATGAGCGACCAGGAATTATTGCAGCTGTACCTGCGGGAGCAGGACAATAGTTGGCTGGGCGTGTTATTGCAACGCTACACCCTGCTGCTATTTGGGGTTTGTATGAAATATTTAAAGGATGAAACAGAGGCACAGGACGCTGTTCAGCAAATATTTTTAAAAGTGATCCAGGAAGTGCATAAATACAAGATCGATTATTTTAAATCCTGGTTATATACTGTTGCGAAAAATTATTGCCTGTCGGTTTTAAGAGACCGCAAAAGCAAGATCCCGGTGGAGCTGAATGAAAACGATTTGGAGGACTCTGCCGAGCCGCTTTCGGAAGAAACTGCCGAAATTAGTCCGGAGGTTTTACAAAATGCATTAAATGCCTTAAGCCCGGAGCAACGCCAATCAGTAACTTTGTTTTATCTTGAAAAAAAAAGCTACCAGGATATAAGCGAATCGCAGGGATACAGTTTAATGCAGGTGAAGAGTTTTATCCAGAACGGGAAAAGGAATTTAAAACTGCTGATACAAAAAATCGTCCGCGAATCAAAAAAAACGAATGACTGACAATTTAAAGAACATATTGTCCCATTTAAACAAAAATATAGACCAGGATACTTTGCTGAAATACCTGAACGATGAGCTTAGCAAAGAGGAGCAGCACGAGGTAGAACAGCAATTACTGGAGGATCCGTTTAACAATGATGCGGTTGAAGGGCTGCAAGGTGTTGATAACCCCCTGCGCCTGACACTAATAGCAGAAGCCCTTAACCGCGACCTCAAAAAACGTACGCAAAAGAAAAGAGCCGCCGTTGCCAAACGGCAATTAAGGCCCCAATGGTGGCTTTATTTCTCTATTATTATTTTACTAATCCTCATAGTGCTGGTTTACCTTGTCGTACACAAACACGCAGTTAACTGATAATCAATAAATAGAGAAAAACCAATTTTGATCTGCTGTGCATTTTATGTGCAAAACACTGTTTAATATTAAGTTTGTATTAATTTTAGATTAACAACGGAAGAGGCGAGGGATTTAAATTATCTTTGATTGGTAAAACAAAATTTATTGTTATGCAATGGAAGACTATTACCTCCAGTATAGGTAACACCGCATTCAGCTTGTGGAATAATGGTCAAAAAATGCTAACCCTCGCTTATAAACCTACATCAGACGCTATTTACCTGGAATCGGCAGACGGAGAAAAAAGACAATTTCATTATAAAAGAAAGGGGCTTTTCAATAACAAATTGGTGCTGCAAAATGAGTACGGCGCAGAGTTGGGGAAGATCATAAAAGAAGGCAAGGAAAAATATATTGAGATAGACGATAAAAAGTTCTACCTGAGCTTTAAAAATAACAGCACGAACGAAATTGAGGTTATCGACGCCCTGAAGCAGCAACCTATTGCGGTTTGCTCCGTTGAAGCAACCAATTCCAATGATCTTACCAATTATAGTTTATTGATGGTAATGTGCTTTTATATATTTCGGGCGCATACCAGCGAGTTGCATCTGGCCTGATCTGTTTGCTTCATTTAAGGCAAGTTGGGCATTTGCACTACAAGACTGAACAATCAATGAATTTGCTGTCTTCGCAAATATTCGAACGTTGGCTATCCTTCATAAACGATCCTTTAAATTTGGAGTATATACTATTTGTACATAGCTTTATTAAAAAGAAGATTATGAAAACGCTTTCACTCAAACTTGACGACAACGTTTTTGAAGAAACTGAAAAAGTTGTTGCTGAGTTAAACCTCGCAAGGAACCGCTATATAAATGAAGCACTTCACCTTTACAACCAATTCAATAAAAGACAAGTTCTAAAAAAGAAACTTGCTAAGGAAAGTAAACTGGTAGCTCAAAGTTCATCAGAAATTCTAGCCGAATTTGAAAACCTAGTTGATGCAATATAAACAATATGACATTTGGCTTGCAGACTTGAACCCCACAGTTGGAACAGAACCTGGCAAAACGAGACCTGTAGTAATAGTTCAGACAGACCTTCTTAATGACACACATTTATCTACTATTGTATGTCCAATAACAACGAACATCAAGCCTGAAGCCGAGATTTTACGAGTTCACCTCAAAAAATCACAGCTCCCAAAGTTGAGTGACGTTTTGATTGACCAACCGAGGGCCATAGACAACAAGCGTTTTATAAAAAGAATGGGCAAATTGACTCATGAACAGATAATTCAACTCAAAGAAAATTTGAAAATCATTTTAGATTTACAACAATAGCACTACTGTCAGTATCGTATTGGCAAGATGCCAAGTTGAAAGTTTCCGTGCTTTTAACCGCTCACCTCGCATTCCTCCAATTTCAAAGCCGCAAATAAATATCTTTTGAAAATTGTTCCAACGATGGATCCCTTGCGCCCATAAGCAATAGTGCGGTACCCGGCTGTAAATGACTTTTTACCTGGTCCAGTAGTTGATTGCGGTCTTCAACAAACCAGGCATTTTTTCCCAGGGCGCGTATTTCATCGACCAACTCAGCGGCAGAAATATCTTTAGTAGTAGTGCCGCCGGCATAAAATATTTCACTCATCCATATTTCATCCTGAGGCCGCAGTGCGCCTGCAATTTCCGCAACAAATTCTTTACGGAGGAATTTGGTAGGTGTGTAGCCGTGCGGCTGAAACCAGGCAACCACTTTATCTGCAACGGGCTGGCAGGAACGAATCGCCGCGGCGCACTTCACCGGGTTATGCGCAAAATCATCTATCACCCAAACGCCATTTTTTTCTCCCAGGATCTGCGCGCGCCGGTAAATACCTTCATAATGTTTTAAGGCGTCCGCCGCTGTTACAAGCGATACTCCAGCCAATGCCGCAGCAGCCGTTGCTGCTACCGCGTTCTCCATATTATGCCGCCCCAGTATATTCATCTGAAACGGCTGTCCGTTGATGTTGAAGGAAATAACAAAGCCATCCTGTTTAAAGTCCGAGGCCTGAATCCCCGCAGGGGTGCAGGTTCCGTCGGTACAAAAATCATTTGCTGCATTTACTGATAGTTGACGTGAATGTTCATTCGATTGATTCACACAAAACTGCTGGCTGTTCTGTTGAAATAGGGCGAACACTTTTAACAGCTCCTCCATTTCCTTATGATCCTTTTCAATATTCAACAGCAGCCCGATTTCCGGGTGATACTGAACAATGGATCCATCGCTTTCATCTGCTTCAATGATCAACCAGTCGCCCGCACCCACAAAAGCATTACCCACCTTTCCTTTCTTTATCAGGCTCACCAGGCCCGCGCCACTGATCACTGAAGGCTGCAGTCCGGCATGGTGAAGAATGTCAAACAACATACCGGTTGTAGTGCTTTTACCGCTGGTACCGCCCACGGCTATTGTTTTTTTACTTGCCGCAATTAAGGCCAGCAGCTCCGATCTTCGGATAATCGGGATATTTAATTCTTTAGCTTTTTTTACTTCAACAACGGTATCTTCAATGGCCGTAGATACCACCACGAGGTCCGTATCGGCAGTGATGCCGGAGCCGTCCTGCAAAAAACAATGAATGCCTTCAGCTTCCAGTTTTGCTTTTATATCGCCGGCTTTCCCTTCATTAAAAAAACGGTCGCTCCCCGACACCTGCATACCGGTTCCCTGTAAATATTGCGCAATGGCACTCATCCCTGCTCCGGCTACGCCAATAAAGAACGGGCGTTTTATTGTTTCCAAACTAATTATCATAGGTTCAAAATAAAGACAATCGGGGCAGCAATCAAAGAAAATATTTACGCCTTCCCTTTATAAAACCGGATCATCTGGCCATAATCCCATTTGCGCTGTAACCCGTAAATGCAGCGGGCAATGCGCGTAGCTTTTGTCTCGTCCGTTTTTGCGGCATCCACCCATTTACTAAAATAGTTCTGGCGAGAGGGTGGCAGGGATTTGAAAAAGAGCAGGGCCTCCGGCTCTTCCGTCAAACAATCCATCAGCTCCTGATTTAGTTTATATTTATTAGTATCCAGTTCCAATTTGATTGCCACCATCGCCCCTTTTCTCTTATGGATCCCCTTTCGCATGGAGGCATTTACGGGCAAAATAAAATCACCGCCGCCCATCGGCAGCAGCCATGCCCCGGCAATTGCATGTTGATCCAGCCGCCCTTTTACCTGGAACATTTTTTTATTGCGAGGGAGCAATTCCTGAGCAAGCTCCGCGGATACTTCCACATACGTCCAACCCGTTTTTTCTCCCTGCTCGGCAAATTGGAGCAGTGTGGCTGAAAAAGATATTCCGGCTTGCTTCTTCATAAAAAACTCGTTTAGACTTGTAAAGATAAGATCACCATAAATCTCTGTGTTTCTGAGCTTCTGTGGCTATTTTTGCCACTGAGAGACTGAAAACATTTGCTTTGCAGATAAAGTTCCTGCTTCTGCCCTGAATTTTTCATTTCTTTGCAGAAAATTTTCCGGATAAAAATCGGACACATGCAGCAAACCATTACCCTTCGCATAAAACCAGAGGAGGCGGAAAACGGCTCCGTTATTCAACAGCATATCGCTGATCACTTTAGTACCGACCTCAATTCAGTAAAGGGCTATACCATTTTAAAAAGTTCTATTGATGCACGGGGAAAGCAACCTCTTGTTCAATTGTCGCTGCTTGTTTATATTAATGAACCGGCGCAGGAAAGAATCATTCCTGTTGTCAATTATAAAGACGTACATAATGCTGCGCAATCAGTGCTTATTGTAGGTGCCGGACCGGCCGGACTTTTTGCAGCCTTACAATTACTGGAACTGGGGATAAAACCCATCATCCTGGAGCGGGGTAAAGATGTGCGGGAGCGCAGGCGCGATCTGGCGGCAATCAATAAACAGGGCATTATGAATCCGGAAAGCAATTATTGTTTTGGGGAAGGTGGTGCCGGAACCTACAGCGATGGAAAACTTTATACCCGTAGTAATAAACGTGGCGACATTAATAAGATACTGAACACTTTTGTCCGCTTTGGAGCGGATGAAAAAATTCTGTATCAGGCACATCCGCATATCGGAACCAACAAATTGCCCAAAATTATTTCCGCACTGCGCGAACATATAATTGTCAGCGGCGGCGAAGTGCATTTCAATAAAAAAGTAACGGATCTGGTATTAAAAAATGAAACAATAAAAGCCGCGCGAACCAGTGATGGCGATGAATTTTCCGCTGACGCTGTAATACTCGCCACCGGTCATTCTGCCCGCGATATTTTTCATTTACTCCATAATAAAAACATCCTGATAGAAGCGAAGCCCTTTGCACTGGGCGTTCGCGCAGAGCATCCGCAATCATTGATCGATCAATCGCAATACAAATGCGCCACCCGCGGGGAATGGCTGCCCCCGGCGGCTTACAGCCTGGTGCAACAGGTAAACAACCGGGGTGTATTTTCGTTTTGCATGTGCCCGGGCGGCATCATAGCGCCCGCCGCTACGGATGCAAATGAAATAGTGGTAAACGGATGGTCGCCCTCTAAACGAAACAATCCGCACGCTAATTCAGGTATTGTAGTGCAGGTAGAAGAAAAAGATGTACGCACCTTGCCCGAATTAAAAAAGATCTATGGCGATAAACTAAATAGCCCGCTGTTTATGCTCTATTTTCAGCAATGGGTGGAAACACTTGCCTTTACAGCCGGAGGCGGCAAGCTGGTAGCGCCGGCGATGCGCATGGTTGATTTTTGTACGAACAAGCTTTCGCAATCCCTGCCCGACTGCTCCTATTTACCGGGTATCCATGCAGCCCCGCTTTGGGAGGTATTGCCGCCATTTGTAACAATGGCACTGCAAAAAGGATTTCAGTTATTTGGCAATAAAATAAAAGGATACTATTCCAATGAAGCTGTAGTTGTAGCAACGGAATCCCGAACCTCCTCTCCCGTACGCATTCCAAGAAACAACGATACCCTGCAGCATCCGCAGATAAAGAACCTATACCCTTGCGGGGAAGGAGCGGGTTATGCGGGCGGAATCGTAAGCGCGGCAATGGACGGAGAACGGGTAGTCGCAGCAATTTGCTTAAAACTGGGTAATCGCGGGGTGGGATTATGATAGCGTAAGAGAAACAGCGCTCCTTATCCGTTACAGGTTACAAATTGCAGGTTACAAGTCGTTCACTGAAATGTCAAACGCGCTCAATACTCAACGCAACACCTGAAACCAGGAACCTGTAACTTGAAACCGTTCTAGTCTCTCGTTCTGAAATTATTACTGATCAGCAATCCTTTTTGAATCAATTGCCCCTTGCGGTAGGCTTTACGTTCGTTTCTGAAATCCTTTTTCCTGTACGGCTTTGCCATCAAACTGTTGAGATCAGGTTTCCCGGCATCCACCCAGGCAGTGTACCAGAAATCGGCTATATCATTAGCCGAAAGGATCATCTGGGCATTGATAGAACCTTTCAGCATTTTATTAAAAGCAATAGCAAATTCTTTCGAATAAAAACGGCGGTTCTTTCCCCAGCGAAACTCCCAGCGATATTTTCTGGCGGTATCTGAAAAGCTTTTTGAGGCCTCTGCTTCTGCCGCAAACATAGCAGGCAACAAGGAATGGGTGTGTTGCAAAATGTTCCAGATGGCGGCTTCCGGTGATCTTAGATATTTTGCTTTATGCCGGCTCCTGATATTGAAATTACTCAATTCTGCTTCCGGAACTGTTGTTTCCCAAAGATCATGTATGCCTCTTTGCCCGGTTAACTGTCCGTCATAATTCATGGAAGTATGCAGCGGCACATGCGCATCACCAATATAATGCCCCAGGTCGGCTGCATAAAAAACAATACTGTCCCTGTCCTTTCTGCGCATCGCGTCCGTTAGTTTTTTTTGCGTTTCGAGCACTACATAAGGCAGCGTGCCATATTTCTTCAGCGTATCGGCGCTGTATTTTGCCACGGCCTCATTCCAGTTATGCGGAAGAGCGGTCACCGCATCAGCCCCATAATATTCAAAATCAAGAAAATGCTTATTCCCTTCGGTTGGATCCACATTCCGCCGCTGGTCCGGCCGGGGCGCATTGTACACCAGGCTGTCTTTATTGGTAAAGAAAAAACTCCGCATTTTTGACGGCAGTGCATAAATAGCCAGCTGATTGACAGTACGATGGATTAAAAATCCCCAACTTGCTGTTCCCAGCAAAAGAACAGTCAACACAACAATTAGTCTTCCTTTTTTCTTCATAGTGGTGCAAAGGTGCAGTAAATTCTTTGAAATAGAGATTTGTTCATGGCAGCGCAATGCGTAGACAATATTTTTTTGCCATATATGCACAGAAAAGATTTCGGAAGCATCAGCCGCGTTTATTATATTTACCTACAAATTACAACTATGAAGAAAAAAGGAAGACTAATTGTTGTGTTGAC
>JAGIAQ010000144.1 GCA_017744795.1 Niabella sp.
GTTTATAATAACGAAGTTATTCGTAGCTAAAGTACGAACAAATACGTACTGATTGAAGTTAAGAGAATGTTATAATAAAGAATCGGCTGCCAATGCTATTTGCCAGGCCTTGTCTACAGCCCCTTCGACGATCATTTTTTTTGCATACAGGTGTAACAATTCCACCGCTGTGCTTACCGGTGTTTTGGCCTTTAGCAGCTCCTGATAGTCGTCCCGGAATGCCGCGTCCTTTTGTGGAATGCTTGTTACATTGGCAAGGATGCCCAGATCATTTCCCGAAAGAATACTACTGTTCTTTACGGATGCCGGCAACGCATCCACTCCTATTCCCAGCTGCACATTGGGTTTAGGCACTTCAAAGAGATTCTGTTCATCCACTTTACAATACCAGTTGCCGCCCAACCGCGCCACATGACTGATCTTTTTCTGATCCACTCTTTTATTCGCATCAAGGATCGAATCATCCAGGTGCAGCAACAGCACTTCACAGATCACCAGGTTCCCCGCCCCGCCTTCACTTCCCAGCGTTTTTACTTCCAGCACGCGGCACTCCATTTTTGCTTTACTCTCTTTTACCATTGGGGGTTTAATGATTGACGAGGGTTGCATCGTAAAGCCGGCTTTTTGAAATTCATTTATACCTCTTTCATATTCGCAACTGGCCAAGGAGGTTTGCTGCACCATCGCATAATCCACAATATTGATAGCTACTTCCGGTACTTCCCAAACATTTTCCAGGGTATGCTTGATCGTATTATTGCGCACCCGGCGCGATGGGCTAAAGATCACTACCGGCGGATTGGTTGAAAACAAATTAAAAAAACTGAAAGGGCTCAGGTTCACAACACCATCCCTGTTTACTGTGCTGGCAAAACAGATGGGACGCGGCGCAATGACGTGCTGCAGGTAATGCTGTTTATCGAGCCCGTTAAGTGTGCTTAGATCAATTATCATAATTTTGTTTTACCGCAAAGACGCGAAGACACCAGGTTTTCGAAGTATTCAATTAAAAGCTATACAATAAAGTTACGGTAGTCTGTTTTGTGTGATTAATGTTGCCTTCACTGTTAATAAAAGCCCGCATTCAGGCATACCGTCATTTCGAACCTGACCTAAGGAAGGTGAGAAATCTTATTGTTAAAGAACGAGATTTCTCCTTATCCCGCTTCGCGGGACTCGTCGAAATGACGAGACAATAGTGGCCGTCCTTTTCAAGGATCTCCGCGCCATGGCGCCTTTGCGGTTAAGTTTTTTTCTGCTCCAAAATACTCCAATCCGTATCTTCTTTCTCAATCTTATTTTCCAGCCGGCCCAGGCCATCAATTTCCATTACAACCGTATCCCCCTCCCGCAGCCATTGTTCCTTATAATCCGGATCATTCAGCTTCCCCGTTCCGTTCAGTTCCAGGAAGCAACCGGTGCCTACTGTGCCACTGCCGATAACATCCCCTGGATAGAGATCTGCGCCGTAGGAGGCCCGTTCTATAAGCTCCGCAAAGGTCCAGTCCATATCTGCCAGGTTTCCCGCACTTACCTGTTTGCCGTTTACATAACAGCGCATCCCCAGGTTCCAGCTTTTGCCCTCGTGACCTGACTTCGGAGCTGTTTCATATTGTTGCAATTCATCCAAAGTAACCAGCCATGGGCCAACGACGGTTGCGAAATCCTTTCCTTTTGCCGGACCCAGATTCAGCAGCATTTCTTCTAGCTGCAAGGTGCGTGCGCTCATATCATTCATGATCATTAATCCGCCAATATATTGATCGGCCTCCGAAGCTTTTATGTTGCGGCCTTTTTTGCAGATCACAATCGCCGTCTCCAATTCAAAGTCGAGTTTGTGAAAATGATCGGGCATACATTTTATACTTCCCGGACCGGCGATACTGTTATGGTTGGTGAAATAAAAGACCGGGTATTGATCAAATTCGGGGATCATGGGCACTTTGCGATTGCGCCTCGCCGCTGCCACATGCTGACGAAAAGCATAACCGTCCCTGCAGGAGGTGGGATGCGGAACGGGCGCTAATAATTGGACAGATTGTACCGAAACTCCATTAATCGTTCCAGATGCAATCGTTTCTGCCACGGTTTTGATTGCTGCAATACTTTCATTCCAGTTCTCAAGAATATACTGCATAGTAACCCCTGCTGTGGGCTCTATCAGGGAAAGGTCATGCACCTCATTCCTCACCAGCAACCCCGCCTGTTCTTTACCATTCTTTAAAAACGAAATCAGTTTCATTATTGTATTTTTAATGGATTACCGCACAACTACTTTCTAATACCTGTCTGAATTTTTCCAACAAGGGCGTTATATCTTCCTCCTTACAGGTCCCCACACTTAAACGATACCAACGCTCCGCATTCCCTGCGCCAAAAACAGCGAAAGGCAACACCGCTATCCCCGCTTCATTCAGCAATAGCGATGTAAGGTCGCCCGGTATATCGATCTTCAACGAAAGATAAATAGAGGCCTGCGGCGCTATCGCATCCACCGGCAATCCTTCTGCTTTGAATTTTAGAATATCCCTGTAGATCCGGTCCAGTCGCAATTGTAGCTTCGCTCTAAATGAGACAAGAAAATCCCTTACGCACTGCGGCTCCTGTAGAAATTTTGCCAGCCCCACCTGCTCCGGATTGGGCGCCCAGGCCCCCATATGGCTCAATACTGCTTTCATTTTTACAATGACCGGCTCGGGGCCATAACACCATCCCACGCGCACGCCCGTTGCCGCAAACCCCTTGCTGATGGCATCAATATAAATAGTGTACGGCCTTACTTCCGGGCAAACTGCAACCGGATCCGCAGCGCCATCGCTATAAGTAAGCAGGTTATAAATATTATCGAAAAGGATATACAGTTTTTTTTGATCAGCGCTCCGCCGTTCATTTTCCTGTACGACCAGCTCACAGATCGCTTTCAACTGGATCGCGGTAAAAAAAGTACCGGTAGGATTCTGAGGCGAACATAAAGCCAGCAATACCGCGTCCCTGATAAAAGGTTTTATCTCCTCCGACGTGGGCATAAAATTATTTTCGGCCTTTGTATGGATCACGCAGGGCGTTGCCCCCGTAAGTTCTGCATAATACTCGTTGTTCCAGGAAGGCACGGGGTAAATAACCACGTCCCCCGGATCCACAACTACCTGGTACGTTGTATAGATCAGGGGCCGCCCGCCCGCTGCTACCAATATTTCGGAAGGTTTATACTGGTGCCCCTGAAAGGTGCAGATATGGTCCGAAAGCACCCCGCGTAGTTCGGGGTTTCCCTCTGCAATGGGATAATTGGTCTGCCTGTTTTGATAGGCTTTGATAATTTCCTTCTCCAGTAATTCAGGAATTGGAAAAATGGAAGGATCAAAATCCCCTACCGTATAATTATGTATCGATTCCCCGTTGCGCACCCGCTCCTTAACGGCATTGCTGATTGCCAGGATCTTTGATGCGGAAAGGGTTTCTGCTAAATGTGAAAGCTTCATTGGAAATGTAGAATATTAAATGATAAATGTAAAAGGTGAAAAGTGAATTATGGAGAACAGCCATTGACTATTAACCATTGACTATTGACTATTGACTAAAGATTCCCCCTCAATTCCTGTTCCCGTTCCAGTGCTTCAAATAAAGCTTTAAAATTTCCTTTCCCAAAGCTTTTCGCACCTTTGCGCTGGATGATCTCGAAGAACAAAGTGGGCCGGTCTTCTACCGGTTTGGAAAAGATCTGCAACAGGTAGCCTTCCTCGTCCCTGTCAATTAAGATCCCCAATTCTTTTAGGGGAGCAAGACTTTCATCGATTGCACCTACTCTGTCCAAAACCGTGTCGTAATAAGATGCCGGAACTTTTAAAAACTCTACGCCCCGGTTTTGCAGTTCCGTAACCGTCTCAATAATATTATGCGTAGCCAATGCCACGTGCTGTACGCCTTCTCCATTATAAAAATCAAGGTATTCCTCCACCTGCGATTTCTTCTTCCCCTCCGCCGGTTCATTGATCGGGAATTTTACATAGCCGTTGCCATTGCTCATTACTTTACTCATCAAAGCTGAATATTCGGTAGAAATGTCCTTGTCATCGAATGACAAAATATTGCGGAAGCCCATCACCTCTTCATAAAACTGCACCCATTTATTCATCTGGTTCCAGCCCACGTTCCCCACGCAATGGTCCACATATAATAAGCCGGTTGGCGGCGGATTATAATGCGTTACCCATTCGCGGTAACCAGGCAAAAAAGCGCCTTTGTAATTTTTACGCTCAATAAAAAGATGCACGGTGTCCCCGTAGGTATGAATGCCGCTCATTACCACTTCGCCCTCTTTGTCCGTCATTTCCGTGGGGCTCATATAGCTTTTAGCGCCGCGATCGGTGGTTTGCTGCCAGGCATCGGCTGCGTCATCCACCCGCAAGGCCAGCATCTTTACGCCATCGCCATGTTTCGCAATATGTTCTTCAATTTCATCGCAGTCTTTGAGTGGTGTTGTAAACACCAATGTGAGCTTGTTCTGACGAACCGCATAACTGGCTTTTTCCTTTACACCTGTTTCCGGCCCGGAATACGCCAGGGATTGAAAACCGAAGGCACTTTTGTAGTAATGGGCCGCCTGTTTGGCATTGCCAACATAAAATTCAATATAATCAGTTCCCTGCAAGGGCAGGAAATCAACAGCCGTTGGTGCAGCCGCTGCTACATGACTTATTTCGTTCATGACCTAAAAAATTTAACAGTAAAAAAAATCCGTAATAGAAAATATAGAAACCCTGAAGAAGTGATTTATCCTCGGTCGATGGCAAGCGACTCCACCAGCAACACGTAGTTCACGCGTTTATCTGAAAAGACTTTATATGGATAATCGGGTCGCATTTGTAAATTCAATAACAAATGTACGTTATTTTTTAAAAATAGAATAACTTTGTTGTGCAAATTTGAATATGCCTTACTTCAGGAATTTTACCTACTGGATCGACAAACGTCGCTGGAAATATTGTTTCCTGCTGGCCAGCCTGGCAATGGGAAAGAAATATTAAATATTGAATTTTAAATGTTCAATTTAAAATTCAACCAATTAATTTCTTCTGTTTTAGATTTTACATTCATAATTCTACATTTCAATGTCTCATTATTATACATTGGGAACCATTCCCCACAAACGACATACCCAGTTCCGCAAACCGGATGGCAGATTATACAGCGAACAACTTTTTTCCACCGAAGGGTTCAGCAATGACTATTCGCTCCTATACCATTGCCACCCACCCACACAAATTATAAAAACCGAACCGCATTTCGATGTGAGCCCAAAGATTGCAGAGGAAAAAATGCTGCAACACCGGTGTTTTGAGGGTTTCCGCGTTCCTCCAATAAAAGATTTCCTGGAAAGCCGGGTCCCTGTTTTAGTCAATAACGATTGCCATATTGTTTTGGCGGCTCCACAACAAAGCATGCAGGATTATTTTTATAAAAACACAGATGGCGATGAACTGATCTTTGTGCATGAAGGATCGGGAACGGTAAAAACACAATATGGCAACCTGCCTTTTAGTTATGGCGATTATATTGTGCTGCCGCGCGGAACCATTTACCAGATTGAATTTGCAACCGAACACAACCGATTGTTCATTGTTGAATCCTTTACCCCATTACGTTTCCCCAAAAGATATTTGAGTCAATACGGACAGTTACTGGAGCAAGCTCCGTATTGCGAACGGGACATCCGCCCGCCTCAGGACCTGCAGCCCATCGACGCCAAAGGCGATTTTTTAATTAAAGCGAAAAAGAAAGGAATGCTATACGGACTGCATTACGGCACACATCCTTTTGATGTAGTGGGCTGGGATGGTTGCTGCTATCCTTTTATTTTTTCGATCCATGATTTTGAACCCATCACCGGAAGGGTGCATCAGCCACCGCCGGTACACCAGACTTTTGAAACACGCGCTTTTGTTGTTTGTTCATTTGTGCCAAGATTGTTTGACTATCATCCGCAGGCGATCCCGGCGCCGTACAATCACAGTAATATCGACAGTGATGAAGTGATCTATTATGTAGACGGTGATTTCATGAGCCGCAAAAATGTAACCCGTGGCATGATCACATTACATCCTGCGGGCATTCCGCACGGCCCGCATCCCGGAGCTGTTGAAAAAAGTATCGGCGCAAAAGAGACCAAAGAACTGGCAGTGATGGTAGATACCTTTCATCCATTGATGATCACGCAGCAGGCATTGGAACTGGAAAATCCGGATTATGTGATGAGCTGGGCAGAGTAAAGAGGCACAACGCAGAACACTTAATGCGGAACGCTGTTAATCGTTGCAAGTTAGCGTTCGGCATTAAGGATTGCGCATTACGCGTTAAGCATTCAGCATTCGTTACTCCTTAAATTCCATTCCCAAATTGTACATCGTAAACGCCCAGATGTCGGCGGCTTCCTCAATTACTTTATTTGTTGGTTTCCCCGCACCATGGCCGGCATTGGTCTCAATACGGATCAGAACCGGGTTCGGGCCTTTGTTATATTCCTGCAGGCGCGCCGCGAATTTAAAGGAATGCGCAGGCACTACGCGATCGTCATGATCCCCGGTGGTGATCAGCGTTGCCGGGTAAGCGACGCCTTTTTTCAGATTATGATACGGTGAATAGTTGTACAGGTAAGAGAAATATTTTGCAGAGTCTGAACTGCCGTATTCTACCGTCCATCCCCAGCCTACGGTAAATTTATGGAAGCGCAGCATATCCAGCACGCCTACTTGTGGTATTGCAACCTTAAATAAGTCCGGCCGCTGCGTCATTACCGCGCCCACCAATAGCCCGCCATTACTGCCTCCGCGAACGGCAATTTTATTTTTGTTGGTATACTTACCTGCTATAAGATACGCTGCTGCTGCAATAAAATCATCAAATACATTTTGTTTCTTCAGCAGCATCCCGGCTTTATGCCAGGCTTCCCCATACTCGCTGCCGCCACGCAGGTTTACCACCGCATAAATCCCACCCTGTTCCACAAAGAAAGCATTGCTGATGCTAAAACCCGGCGTCATCGGAATATTAAAGCCGCCGTAACCATATAATAATACAGGGTTGCTGCCGTCTTTCTTCAATCCTTTTTTATAGGTAAGAAACATAGGAACTTTTGTACCATCCTTGCTTTTGAAAAACACCTGCTCTGTAACGATGTTTTCGGTGTTCAAATTCAGTTCTGTCTTTTTATACAAAACAGATTCTCCTGAAGCGATATCGTATTTGTATATCGCAGGGGGTGTTGCAAAAGAGGAATAGGAATAATAAAATTCGCGATCTTCTTTTTGTGCTCCAAAGCCGCCTGCCGTGCCGATCCCCGGCAATGTTATATCCCGTATTTGCGTACCGTTAAAATCATACTGAACTATTTTTGAAGCCGCGTCTTTTAAATAGCTGGCAAAAAGCGATCCACCACCGGTACCCACGCCTTGCAGTGCTTCCTTTTGTTCGGGTATAACAGCTTTCCAGTTTTCCCGCGAAGGGTTTTTCGGATCAATTTCCACCACCCTGTAATTGGGCGCCTGGTAGTTGGTACGTACTAAAAGCTGATCGCCTTTGTTTTCAACTACAGACGATTCAGTATCAAATCCCTTTATTAATAACGTAAAGTCTTTTTGGCCCGGATCTTTCAGATCCCTTACCCAGAGCTCGCTTCCGCTGGTTCCTTCGGTCACGTATAAAACCAAAAAGCGTTCATCTTCGGTTAACCCCGCACCAAAATAACGCAAAGGATGTGCCTTATCTTCATATACAATGGAGTCCTCTTTCTGTGCTGTTCCCAGTTTATGATAGAAGACTTTCTGGAACTCATTCTTTTTACTCAGCTTCGATTTTTCGTCGGGCTCATCGTAGGCGCTGTAATAAAAGCCCTCATCACCTTTCCAGGCAACGCCGCCGAATTTTGTCCAGTTTATTTTATCCGCCAGCAGTTCTTTTGTTGCAGTGTTCATAACAAAGATCTCTGTCCAGTCGCTACCCGCTTTGGCCACCGAATAGGCGCAAAGGGTTCCGTCTTTTGAAAAAGAAATACTGTTTAATGCGGCAATGCCCTCCTGGCTCAATGTATTCGGGTCAATAAAGACCTCCGGCTCACCCTGCAACTCTTTACTTCTATACAACACTGCCTGATTTTGCAATCCATTGTTTTTATAAAAATAATACCAGCTGCCTTTTTTAAAGGGAGCGCCGTATTTGGGATAATTCCACAAAGCTTCCAACCGTTTTGCGATCTTATCTCTGAAGGGAATGGTTCTCAAATAAGCATTCGTAACCTTATTCTCCTCTTTAACCCATGCTTTGGTTGCTACGCTGTTATCATCTTCCAGCCAGCGGTAAGGGTCTTCCACTTTTGTTCCAAAATAATCGTCGGTAACCGGGTGCTTTGCCGTTGCCGGATAACTGAGCTGCGCCATGCTGTTCATAGAAATCAACAAAAAAAATATATAAAAATACTGCTTCATTTAAAAGATTGTTTAAACTTTTTAAAATTTAACCACATAGGCACATAGGATTATGACAGCAATAAAAGGAAACATAATAACACATTAGCTATGTTCCCCGCCGCGGCGGGGAATCTAAATAGCCTTATGAGCCATGATTTCTACTATATCTATGTGTTTTTTTTAATATTAGTTTAAACGAGTTCATAGCAAAGATGCTGATTATTTTATTTCCGCGCCGGCCCGTTCTTTTTTTACCCAGAATTGTACCCGGGTACCCGTGTCGGATGCCGTTGTTATTTTAATGTCGGCGTCCATGCTCCGCGCCCTTGCCTGCATGTTTTTGAGGCCACTACGGGAGGTCAGCTGGCCAGGGTTAAAACCAATGCCATTATCCTGTATCGAAAAAGAGATCACCTCCGGTTCATCGCAAGCGGTAATGGTGGCTTCCGTGCATCGGGAATATTTGACAAGGTTATTAACGCTTTCCTTGATGATCAGGAATATATTTCTGCGCACATCCATGGGTAAAGGGATCTCCGAAATGGTTTCCGGAAAATCGATAAAAAAACAGATGTTCCGCGATTCAAACATCGGCACGGAATATTCCCGCACATGCTGCCAGAGGTTCGCAAATTTATCGTTGGACGGCTTCACCAGCCAGATGATATCATCCAGCGCGTCCAGCGTATCCCGCGCATTGGCCTCTATTTTGGTAAGCAGCTCTTCTTTATTATCCCCCGATTTTCTCAGCAATTCGCTAAAGATATGGATGCTGCTGAGCGTTGAGCCCATATCATCATGCAGATCGGAGGCGATCTGCGAACGGATATCCAGCTCCTGCTGCAAGCGTTTGTTATGCTCCATCAGCCGGTAGCGCAGGTAATACAGG
>JAGIAQ010000145.1:0-5672 GCA_017744795.1 Niabella sp.
TCCTGCTGTGCGGTTTCGGTTGCGGGCCATACCACTTCGGCGCCATCATAACCATCCCGCTTTGCGGCTGCACAAAAAGCGTCAATCGTTCCGTTGTAACCCCAGTTGGTGGCCATTACCATCAGTTGAAAACCAGCCTGCGCCGGGGTTTTAAGAAAGCCTGGTTTTGTCGCGGATTCCCCATAAGGGAAAAATAAGCCTGCCGCTGCTGCAACGGATGATGATTTTAAAAAATTTCTTCTGTTATAGTTCATAATTACGAGTTATTTATCAAGATCAATTAAACACTAAAACCTTACAATACAAATAGCTTCAAACCTATGTTTTTAAGTTATGAAAACCAATCACTAACGTTGTCGTCATTTCGACGGAACGGAACGTAGTGAAGTGAACGGAGAAATCTCGTTATTTAATGATGGGATTTCTCTTCGCCCTCCTGCGTCGGGCTCATCGAAATGACGATGTCTTAATGTGTCATCGCCTCAAGGATCTGACATCGCAAATCCTTGAGGCGATGACAGTCCGTTTGTCAACATTACGCAATAATTTCATTGATCACTTTTCCGCCTACATCTGTCAGTCTAAAAGGGCGGCCCTGATAGGGGTAGGTAAACTGTTCGTGATCAAACCCCAGCTGATTCAGAATGGTGGCCTGTATATCAAAAGCATCCACTTTTCCGCTTACCGCCGTATAGCCGATCTCATCAGTTTCACCATGCGTATAGCCTTTTTTAATGCCGCCGCCCGCCATCCAGATGGTGAAGGCGTCGGTATGATGATCCCTGCCCTTAAATGGATTCTGCGCACCATTGCGGTTTTCCATCATCGGGGTGCGCCCAAATTCTCCTGCCCATACTACAAGGGTTTCGTCCAGTAAACCCCTTTGTTTCAGATCCTGCAGCAATGCCGTCACGGGTTTATCCACGCTCCGGTATTTGTTGAGCATCCCGATGTTCAATGCATTGTTGGCATTATCACCATGCGCATCCCAGCCCCAATCGAACAACTGCACAAAGCGCACACCCTTCTCTACTAATTTTCTTGCCAGCAGCACGTTGTTCGCGAAACAGGCTTTCCCGGGTTTGGTGCCATACATATCGTGGATGTATTGCGGCTCGTCGTTAATATTCATCACCTCGGGTGCCGTGATCTGCATGCGGTAAGCCATTTCATACTGGGAAACGCGGGAAAGAATTTCCGGATCATTATATTCTTTATACTCCTGCATATTGGCCTTATTAACCGCTTCAATAGAAGCCTTACGCAGGTCGCGGCTCATGCCATCAGGATCTTTGATGAATAAAACCGGATCGCCGTCACTCCGGCATTGTACACCCTGGTATACCGACGGCAGAAAGCCGCTTCCCCACACGCTTTTACCGGCATCCGGAAAACTGCCGCCGCTGGTAAGCACTACAAAGCCGGGCAGGTTTTGATTTTCTGTTCCCAACCCGTAGGTAACCCAGCTTCCCATGCTGGGGCGGCCCAGGCGCGGGCTACCGGTATGTACCAGCAACTGTGCGGGCGCGTGGTTGAACTGATCGGTACTGACGGCTTTTAAAAAACTTACTTCATCCACTACTGTGGAAAGATGCGGCAGGTTGTCGCTAACCCAGGCCCCCGATTGGCCATGCTGTGCAAATGTTGCCTGCGGGCCCAGCATTTTGGGTACACCGGTAATAAAGGCAAATTGTTTGCCCGCAAGGAAGGAGGGCGGGCAATCCTGGCCATCCATTTTTGTAAGCTCCGGTTTATAATCGAATAATTCAAGCTGCGAAGGGGCGCCGGCCATATGTAAAAAAATAACACTACGCGCCTTGCCGGCAAAGGGCGGCGCCTTAGGCAGCAAGGGGTGGGCCGGATCAAAGGCAATAGAATGTGCCGCCTTTTTTTTGCCACAACCGCTCAATAATGACCCCATGGCCAATGCGCCCAGCCCCATGGCGCTTTCTTTTAAAAAATGCCGGCGGGTATGCGATTGCAGCACCATTAATTCGGCTTCTTTTACCAAACGCTGATCAACAAGGTCTTTTTTTGTCATCTTGCAACAATTTTATTTCATTTTCACCTCGATGGCGCAAAGACGCTATGAGAAGATATTTTCAGAACAGTTGTGTAAAATATCTTCGCGCCCTGGCGTCTTCGCGGTTAAATTAATTTTTCGTCACCACTTCATCCAGGTTCAGCATAGCATTCGCCACCACGATCATTGCAGCACCGGAGGGCGTTGTTTTTTCTTTTGGCCCGCCCGCCATGGCTGTAACTTTTCGCGGATCCGATGTAAATTCCTTCAGCGACTGCTGATACAACCCTTCAAATATTTTTATTTCAGCTGCCTGTGCCGGCCGGTACAAAAGCAGCTGGTATCCTTTTTTAATTTGTGCGGCAGGATCTGTGCCACCTTCGCGCTGCATCCGGGCTGCCAGGTGCCGCGCCATATCCAGGTAAGCCGAATCATTGAGCGTGGTGAGTGCCTGCAGCGGCGTATTGGTGCGCACCCGTTTTACGGTACACAATACCCGCTGGGCGCCGTCAAAAGCGATCATGGAAGGATAAGGCGCGGTTCGTTTCCAGTAGGTATACAAGGCCCGGCGGTATTGGTCTTCCCCGGTACTGTTTTGCCAGCGTGCCGCATTGTAGGGCGAAAGCCAGATGCCCTCAGGCTCCCATGGCATTACACTGGGGCCGTACATTTTGCTGCTCATCAGTCCGCTGATGCAAAGATCCTGGTCCCGCAATTGTTCAGCACTCAGGCGTACTCTTGGTCCCCTGGCATAAAACTTATTGGCCAGATCTTTTTCTTTTAACTCCGGCGTTAACCTGGAGTTCTGCCGGTAGGTGGCGCTCAGCACCATTTCCTTCAGCACTTTTTTGATGCTCCAATTGTCTTCGTTCATAAATTTCCAGGACAGGTAATCCAATAATTCCTGGTGAGTAGGAAGCATTCCCTGGGTGCCCATATCATCCAATGTTTCCACGATGCCTTCCCCGAAAAGTTGCTCCCACAGCCGGTTCATCATCGTTCTTGATACGAGTGGGTTTCGCTTATCGGTAAGCCATAATGCAAGCCCCAGGCGGTTTTTAGGGGCATTGACGGGCATGGCAAAGCCCAGCGACCGGGGTACAGCGGGCGTTACTTCTTTTCCCAGTGTCAGCCGGTTGCCCCGTTCAAACACATTTGTTTTGCGGTGCATCCAGGCAGGATTTTCCATCATCACAGGCGTGGTGGTCACTGGTGCTGTTAAAAGATCCCAATACATTTTTTTATTGACCGCATAAGCCGGCGTGCCTTTGGCCGGCAGATCAGGGATAAAGCCAAACCATTCAAAAACGCCCAGGATATCCTGCTTGCCGGCAGGTTGCGCCGGGTTATCATATCGAACATACACATCATGCACCCCCTGCTGCGCCTGTATTTCGGCAGCTTCCTTACGCCATTTATCCTGTGGCAGCACGGCGAAGGATGCTAATAAAGGGCCATCGGGGGCATCCATCCTAAAGCTGAGCTGCCCGCCAGGCTTGTTAGAGAAGAAATTCAGGACCACCTGACGGGCTTCTTCCAGGTTTACATTTCTTAAGCGGGCATAGGAATGGTTCCACATGCCCAGCGCCACATTTTTATTGATGATGATCGCATTTTTTAAACTGTCTGCTGTTGTGGCATATACCACGGGTTCCCAGGTTTTAAGAAACTGGTACAACTGCTCTGTTTGAGGTTCCTTACCGTTTTCGCGGATCCATTGCATCAGCCCGGTCATCCGTTGCTTCATAGAATCGTTGTATTCGCGCACCAGCGGGTATTCGGCCGGGATATCATCGTCCATCGTATTATTAAAGTAGGCGGCAAACTGGTAGTATTCTTCATGCCGGAACGGATCGTACGGGTGGCTATGACATTGCACACAGGCAAAAGTAGTGCTCATCAATGTGGACCAGGTGGTATTTACTCTGTCCAGCACGGCGGCGGTGCGAAATTCTTCATTATCCGTTCCGCCTTCATCGTTGGTCATGCTGTTGCGACTAAATGCTGTGGCAATATATTGTGCGTCGGTAGGATGGGGCAATAAATCGCCTGCAATTTGCTCTGTGATAAAAACATTGTAGGGTTTATCTGCATTAAAGGCGTCGATCAGCCAATCGCGGTAGCGCCAGATATTGCGCCCTCCATCGGATTCATATCCTTTGGTATCGGCATAACGCGCCAGATCCAGCCACATGGCTGTCCACTTCTCCCCAAAATGCCGGGAAGCCAGCAAGGAATCAACCAATTGTTCATAGGCTTTGTCGTCACCGGTTTTCAGGTACTGCTGCGCTATGGCATCGGAGGGATACATACCGATCAGGTCCAGGCTCACCCTTCTTAATAAGGTGTATTTATCCGCCTGTGCGGCAGGTTGCAGCCCCTGCGCGTCCAGTTTTTGATAAATAAATTTATCGATGTCGTTCCGGATCCATTGGTTTTGTACCTCCGGCGCAGTCGTTTTTTTTACCGGCAGGTAAGCCCAGTGATCGCCCCATTTTGCCCCCTGTTTGATCCATCGGCGCAGGATATCTATTTCATCATTGCTTAAGGGTTCATGCTTATAGGGCATGCGCTCTTCAGGATCTTTTGCCGTCAGCCGCCGGATCATTTCGCTGTTGTCCGGGTCACCGGGAATAATAGCCGGCTCCCCGGATGCTGTATTGGCAAGGGCTTCCTCCCGGAACAGCAGGCTAAATCCTCCTTTTGCCCGCACGCCGCCGTGGCAGGTGATACATTTTTTATTAATGATGGGCTTTACATCAGCGCTGAAATCTACCTTTTTTGAGCCGCTGGTAAAGCAGGCTACAGCGCCTGTTGTTACCAACAGCGCCAGCACCCAAACCATTTTCCGGTTATAAAAAAAATGAAGCATCGTATTCAGCAATCAATATATACCAACAAATTAAGCCGGGAACACTTACCCAATGCACCAATATCCTCTTTTCAAACTTACTAAAGTTTAACGCAATAAGGAGATACTATTTTATCAGCAACTGCTACTTTTTTAACAAAAGTGAATTGCCAAAGCGTTTTATATTCGGCAGGCTGGCACAGCGGGCAATTTTATCAACTTTAAAACCGGACCAATAGAAATAAATCGTCGATAATTAAAAATAAAATAAGGCTAAAAAAAAATTAGCTTTTTTGTTAAGAAATCTTAAATTTACTCAAGCTTTCAATATTTAGCTATTATTAGCGTTTTGAAAGTAAATATATACATGAGAGGGTGAATGTCGTTACAAACGGCATTATAGTGTGATGTGCTTGTTGTTTTATAAGCTTGTTATCCCTATTGAAGGGGCGGTTGTTTTATTCAGTCGTTATAAAGATAAATTTTCCAGTTTATGCAAAAAAACCGGTACAAAAAGTTATGGGCTGCATCCCTTATTTGTTGCGTCAATTTTCCCTGATGTTTCTTTTCTGTTCGGGGAATAAGTGATAGATCGCAGAAAGTGCCTTTCCTATTTGGCAGCGACCGCAGTTTATTTCGGAATTATGAACTCCCTGCTTATAAATAGCCAGATCACTGGCTATAAAACAGTTAACAAAATCTTTTAAACAGGCTTGTGGTGATTAAAAAACGGCATATAAAAATGACTGTTTTTTGCGGTAAAAAATAAAAAATACCGCAAAAAAAACGCATAAATAG
>JAGIAQ010000145.1:5682-9301 GCA_017744795.1 Niabella sp.
GTTTGTTTTATTGATTTTTGCAGTTATATTGCTTATAATATTAATATTTTACCCTAAAAACAGCAAAAATGACGATTGCTGATTTAATGAGAAGCTTCAGGAAATGACGGATTAATCTTTGGTTTAAATCCTGTTTGAAATAAAGTATACTAAATAAATATTCTCATTTTATGCAAAAAAACCGGTATAAGACAGTTATGGGACGTATCCCCTATTTCACACTCCCTTATTTCCCATGATTTCTTTCTGAGGGCAGGTGTTTTTTCTTTGGAAGAATAGAGAAAGCGATTGCTGGTATTGATCGCAACGAAAGAAAGATCCTATTGCGAAGAAAATGACATCGCTGCACCCAATATGGTTCCAATATTTGATTCCGTATCTATTATTTAATCCTTCATAAATATTAAAAACTGCGTATGCTAAAAATTAATATTCTGGCAGTGTTCCTTCTCTTTGGACTTGCTGCTTTTGCACAAAACAGGCAATTGTCCGGAACTGTAAAGGAAGAGGGCTCCGGTAATGGCGTGGCCGCTGCAACCGTATCAGTTAAGGGTAGCTCAAAAGCAAGCGCTACTAACGCCGATGGCAAGTTCAAAATTAGTGTGCCCAATGGCAAGGCAACCCTTCAGGTAAGCGCTGTAGGCTTTGCAACAAAAGACGTACAGGTGGAGCCAGGTACTAACGATATTGTGGTTACTCTTGCACAGAGTAATCAAAACCTTACCGAGGTAGTGGTTACGGCCCTGGGTATTAAACGAGATAAAACTTCATTGACCTTTGCTTCACAAACCGTAAGCGGTGATGAGCTAAGAAAGGCTTCCAATACCAACTTTGTAGACGCTTTGAGCGGGAAGGCAGCAGGCCTTGACATCAAAGTGAGTAGCTCTGGCGCCGGTGGATCTACCAAGGCGGTGCTCAGAGGTAACAAATCACTTACCGGACTTAGCGAAGCATTATATGTAATCGATGGTATTCCCCTGGTGAACAATAAAAACACGCAGCCGGGTTCCTATGGCGGAACAGATGGAGGGGACGGACTTTCGTCAATTAACCCCGCTGATATTGAAAGTATCAACGTGTTAAGAGGCGCCAATGCGGCGATCCTTTATGGAAGCCAGGGTGCCAATGGTGTGATCTTAATTACCACGAAAAAAGGCCGGTCAGGCAGAATGTCTGTCGACTTTAATTCAAGCACTATTTTTGAACAGGTATCCGGGCTTCCTCAATTTCAATATCGTTATGGCACAAGTGGAAAGGGGGACTATAGTTGGATATATCCTGACATGACGAAGCTAAACGCTACGGACCTGATTAATATTCAAAAATCACCGGTCGTAAATGTTACATCAAACGGTTATCAAAAAAACTATATCAAAGATTTTTTCCGGACCGGCGCTACTGCAACCAACGGCGTATCTATATCCGGGGGGAATGATAAAACGACCGTCTATTTTTCTTACGCCAATATTTCGGCAACGGGTGTAATGCCAACCAACACCTACAGCAAAAACAATTTCGCGTTTAACCAGAGCACCAAATTGTTCAATGACAAGCTGACGATCAGTTCCAATGTTATATTATCTGCGGAAGTATCAAAAAACCGTCCGGGCGCTGGTTATTACAATAACCCGCTTACCGGTTTATATTTATTCGCAAGAGACCGAAATTTTGATGCATATAGGAATAACTACCAGGTATTTGACAGCAACAGGAATATGTATAAAATGAACTGGTATTCTACAGAAGAAAAACAGAACAATCCCTATTGGGAAATTTATAAAGACCCTAAACTGGCTACTTCCAAACGGGCCATTGCCAGCCTGAAACTTGGTTACGACATTGCACCGGGCCTGCGGTTTGAGATAAGGGGTAATTTGGACTACAATAATGTACTGAGAGACTATCGTTATGCAGCAGACGGCAATTCGGTAAGCGTGAGCCCGAATGGCAAATGGGATTATACAAAATACACGGATCAGTCTTTGTATACCGATGGGATCTTAACCTACAACAAAACATTCGGAAACATAAGTTTAACTTCTCTAGCCGGGCTTAGTTATCAAAAAAATATATTTAATGATGGTATGAACGTAAACAACAATACCGTATCCTTACAGTATCCCAACGTTTTCACACTTGCTAACATACCTTATAATGTTATCATTAACAGCACCGGGTATACAACTATAAAAGAGGGTGCGTTTGCAAACGCGACCCTAGGGTATAAGGACATGGTATTTCTGGATTTAGCTGCCCGTAACGACTGGGCCTCTACATTGGCGCTGACGGGAAATGATTCCTATTTATATCCTTCCATTGGAGGTAGCGCCATTATCAGCAAAATGCTCCAGTTACCCAAAGCCATTTCATTTTTAAAAGTACGGGCCTCCTTATCGCAAACAGCGAATGAAGTGCCTTTTAACGTCGTAAATCCGTGGAACACCATTGGTGGTGCGGGTGGTCCTTCCGGCATTGGGGGTATCAACCGAAATACACAGGTACCTTTCACGAACTTAAAACCTGAAAAAATCGTAAGCGATGAGTATGGTATTGAAAGCAAGTTTTTAGGCGGCAGGCTTGGACTGGACTTCACCTATTATAAGGATATAAGTACCAATCAATTTCTTTCCCTGGCGGCCCCTTCCGGTTCGGGTTTTACCACTTACTATGTTAATGCAGGGAAAATTGATAACCATGGATTCGAGTTCACGCTGAGCGGAGATCCGGTACGCACTGAAAAATTCAGCTGGAAAACGGCATTTAATGGTTCCCGGAACAAAAATAAAATTGTCGAATTAATTCCCAGCAACCCGAATTATATTACAGCTATTACGGGTACCGCAAGCCTTACAGGGGGCGGGGATGAAGGTTTTTCATCGCTTGTGAGAGCCGGAGGTTCTTTTAATGATGTGTATATTTATAAGTTTGCAAGAGATGACCAGGGGCGGATTATACTGACTTACGATGCCAACAACCCTAAGGCAAGTCCCGTTCCAACAAAATCTGCTACAATGGAAAAAGTAGGTAATGTGAATCCTGATTTCCTACTGGGATGGAACAATAGTTTTACCTATGATAATTGGTTTGCCAGCTTTCTTATTAATGGAAAATTCGGAGGCGTGGCTTTTTCAAAAACAGAAGCCTTTCTGGATTCTTATGGTGTGAGCGAAAGAACCGCTGCAGCAAGAGATCAAGGATATCTGCCCATCAATGCGGTTTTTGGAAAAACCGCGGTAACAACTATTGATCCGGCCACTTATTATTCTGCAGTAGGCGACAGAAATAAGATCATGGAACCCTATATTTTTTCCAGGACGAACATAAGACTGGGGCAACTGGTACTGGGGTATAACTTCCGTGCAAAAAGCGAAAAACCGGTATTTAAAAATGTTTCTTTGTCTTTAGTAGGAAGAAATTTATTCTTCTTCTATAAAAAAGCGCCGTTTGATCCTGAACAGGCCATGAGCACTACCAATGCGATGCAGTCTAATGATGTGTTCAGCCTGCCTTCAACAAGGTCATTTGGATTTAATGTGAAATTCAGCTTTTAGCATTTAAAATTAAAATAATTAACATGAAACAAATAATTGTCGCTCTTTTTTGTTTGATTGTATTGGGT
>JAGIAQ010000146.1 GCA_017744795.1 Niabella sp.
GTCATCTCTTTTGAAGATATTTTGAAACAAGCTTCCATGCCGCGCATTTCCCATATCAATGTGCTCCACAAATCAGGTCATATGGGCATGCTGGAAGAACCGGCAGCCGCAAATGCAGCTATTGAAGCCTTTTTAATGAGTTTAAAATAGTTGATCCCGATTTTCTTTGTATTACTAATGGGCTCTCTAAAAGCCTGGAATCCGGGAAGACGAAAAGAATTGTCTCTCCATTTTTAAAAACATGCCGCCTTCACGCCTTACCGGCTAAAAATACTTTTAAATCTATTTGCAATGAATAAAATCGTTTTTATTACAGGGGCCACCGCCGGATTCGGTGCCGCATGCGCCCGTAAATTTGCCGCCAACCAATATGATGTGATCGTCACAGGAAGAAGACTGGAGCGACTGGAGCAATTGGCCGCAGAGCTGGCTGCACAATATAACATTAATGTGCTCCCGCTGCATTTTGATGTACGCAACAGGGAGGCTGTCCTTAGCAAAATCAGTACCCTTCCGGAAAAATGGAAAAAAATAGATGTATTAATAAACAATGCGGGCCTGGCTTCGGGAAAGGATGATTTTGATAAAGCCGACTTAGACGACTGGGATACCATGGTCGATACCAATCTTAAAGGTTTTGCTTACGTAGCGCATGCTGTTTCCCAACTGATGGTTCCGCACAAAAGAGGGCATATCATTAACCTGGGCTCTACCGCCGCCAAATACGTATACGCCCAGGGCAACATGTATTGCGCCACTAAACATGCAGTAGACGCGCTTTCTCACGCTATGCGCATTGAGCTCCTGCCCTATCACATAAAAGTAACGGCGATTCATCCGGGGGCAGCCGATACTGAATTTTCGATGGTCCGTTTTAAGGGCGATCGCATCGCTGCCGACAAAGTATATGAGGGGTTGATCCCTCTGACAGCGGCAGATGTGGCCGAAACCATTTTTTATTGCACTACGCTCCCGGAGCACGTTTGCATCAACGACCTGGTGATCACCTGTACGCAACAGGCCGACTCTTTTTATTCTGTTAAGAACTAAAGGCCAGTGAATCGTGAAACGTCATCCCGATAGCTATCGGGAGTGAAACATCAGGAGCTCACATTTGCCATTTCACCTCTCACGACTTAACATACCACTTTACAATTAATGTAACATTAATTACCTTTATAATTCAAAACAGTTAGCATTGGCATTAAGATTCGGAGTAGCCGGCAGCGGCAGCTGGGCAACGGCCCTGGTTAAAATTTTAACAGATAACGGGCATAAGGTAAACTGGTGCCTGCGCAATGATACGACCATCGGTTTTATCAAACAACGGCATCATAATCCGAAACATCTGACCGCTGCTATTTTGAATACGCAGTTATTGTATCTTACCACTGATCTGGCGGCTGTTGCAGACAAATCAGATGTGATCATTCTGGCAACGCCCTCCGCATATATAGGAACCACATTAGCAGAGCTGCCCCGAACCGCTTTTAAGAATAAAAAAATCCTTTCAGCAATAAAAGGAATTTTGCCTGAAGCCAACATGTTGGTAAATGAATACCTGCAACATCAGTTTGATGTTCCGCTCCAAAACTATTTTGCCGTTTTAGGTCCCTGTCATGCGGAAGAAGTTGCTGCAGAAAAACTTTCCTACCTCACTTTTTCGGGTATTGATGCCCCCATGGCATTAAAAATAGCGGAACATTTCAAATCGCCGTTTATCAACACGGTGGTTAACACAGATATTCTGGGCGTACAGTACGCCTCCGTGTTAAAAAATATTTATGCGCTGGGAGCCGGTATCGCGCATGGCTTAGATTATGGCGATAATTTCCAAAGCGTTTATATTGCCAATAGCGCCGATGAAATGGCGGGTTTTCTTCGCAAGCTGGGGGCAGAACATATTGTCGTGGGCGAACATACAGACACAACTTCCCCCGAAAAAAAATATGCCAATTATTCCGCATCGGTTTACCTAGGCGACCTCTTGGTAACCTGCTATTCCCTGCATAGCCGTAACCGCACGTTTGGGAATATGATCGGCAAAGGGTATAGTGTACAAGCAGCCCAACTGGAATTAAGAATGGTCGCGGAAGGATATAACGCATCAAAATGTATTAATACCATCAATAAATCGGTGAACGCTGAAATGCCGATCGCCACTACCATTTATCGCATTCTTTGGGAAGGGCTTTCCCCCGCAAAAGGGTTTGAGGAGATTGAATCGTTTTTGATTTAACGTCATTTCGAACCCGACTTTAGAGAGGGTAAGAAATCTCATTATTAAAGGCCGAGATTTCTCTTCATCCGCTTTCAGCGGATTCATCGAAATGACGGCGCAATTGCAGTTGCTTCTTCCTTGGTTTTGCTCGCTAAAAAACGGGCCTGCGCAATCTGTGGGCCATTTGTTTTCATAGGTTGGCCTCACCTACTATTTGTCCTCCAAAAAAAGATCTGCAGCAATACCATCGGCATATAGTTTCCCTTCATTCGTCAGCCGCAAGAAAAACTCCGTTTGCAACAGCCATCCGTTTTTCAAATATTTATCCGCCTGCTTTAGCACGCGTCGCTTTTCGTCTTCTGCAAACCGGGTTGTATCGATCCCGTCAGTAGTCCTCAAGGCAATCATGATCATTTCATTCGTCTGCTGCACCGGAGTTAACAGCTCTTCTTCAAACGGAAGTTGTCCTGCAACTATTGCCTGAATGTACTTTTGATTGTTGGCAATATTCCATCTTCGTGCGTTCCCGTTAAAAGAATGTGCCGAAGGTCCCAACCCAAAGTAAGGCACTCCTTTCCAGTAAGCGCTGTTATGGCGGCTACGAAAACCCGGCTTTGCAAAATTGGAGATCTCGTAATGCTCATAACCAGCCTGCTGCAACCAGTGCATCAGTAATAAGAACTGCTCTGATTGTTTGCCGCCGTCCACATCTTTCTTTTCGTGCCGCCGGATCATTTTATCCAAAGGTGTTTTTGGCTCCACGGTAAGTGCATAGCAGGAAAGATGTGGCACTCCAAATGCCAGCGCCGTTTCCACATTTTGTTGCCATCGTTCGTCCGTCAGCCCCGGTACACCATAAATCAGGTCGATCGTGATATTATCAAAATACTGCAAAGCCAGTTGTATACCTTCCCTGGCCTGCACCGCATTATGCGCCCGGTGCATCCACACCAGGTCTTTCTCAAAAAAAGACTGCACACCGATGCTCAGCCGGTTGACCCCGGCAGCCTTCCATGCCTTCAGCTTGTCTCCATTCAGATCATCAGGGTTTGCCTCAAGGGTGATTTCTGCATTTTCGGCAACTCCATGTTCCAAATGAATTGCCTGAAGTATTGCTTCAATTTCAGCCGTATCCAACAAACTCGGCGTCCCCCCTCCAAAGTAAATTGTCTCGATCAATTCAGGCTGAATAAATCCATCTGTTGCCGCCAGGCGCACTTCTGCGGCAATGGCTTTTATCATTTCTTCTTTATGATGCAGGGAAGTTGCAAAATGAAAGTTGCAGTAATTACAAGCCTGTTTGCAAAAAGGAATATGAATATAAATACCAGCCAAAACGAATTATTTGTAAAGGCCAAAATTAAAACAAATGATATGGATCCGGATAAAGAATCTGATCAGGGCTTACAGATTCCCCAGATTTTCACAGATTAAAAGTTTCTGACAATGATTAGACAGATCTTGTTTTTCGATAGCCTCAGGTTTACCGCCTCACCGCCTTCCCGGCTTATAGTCTTGAAGCATACACAAAGAATACTACATTTGTGCAAATTTTCTCCAATGAAAACGTTATTGATCACCCTATTTGCATTTTCTATGCTCCAAACTAATGCGCAACAGCACCTGAATCCCGAAACACTTCTAAAACTGGGAAGAGTAAGTCCCGTCGGACTTTCAAAAGATAAAAAATCCGTTATTTATAAAGTAAGCATCCCCAACATTGCGGAAAACAAAATGGATTCCAAACATTATTCAATTCCACTTGCGGGAGGCGAAGCTACCGAAGTAACCGATGTGGCCAGCCTGACAGATAATGACCGCATTTCCCCGGATGGGAAATACATCCTGAGCAACGCCGATGTAAAACTGAAAAAAGTATTGGGAAAAGACATCTACCCCGAGCTGGACAAAACCACGGCCCAGGTATATACTTCGTTGAATTATCGTCATTGGGATCAATGGTTCGATGGAAATTTCAGTCATGTGTTTTTTGCTCCCTACGCCAATGGAAAAGCCGGAGAGAAAAAAGATATTATGCCCGAAGAACCTTATTTCTGTCCACAGCAGCCCTTTGGCGGGGATGAAGATTTTATCTGGTCGCCGGATAGCAAAAAGATCATTTATGTTGCGAAAAAAGAATTCGGAACCGCCTACGCCATAAGCACCAATACCGACATTTTTGAATATGATATTGAAACCGGAAAAACAAAAAACCTGACAGAAAGCAACAAAGGTTATGATGTATCCCCCGCCTTTAATAAGGAAGGTAAAATGGCCTGGCTGCAAATGAAAACACCGGGATATGAAGCAGATAAGAACGACCTGGTAGTAGTAACAAAGGGAAATACAGTAAACCTTACCGGCCACAACGACCAGATCAATGTCTCCTCCTTCATATGGGGGAATGACGGAAAGACCCTGTTCTTTATAGCGCCCATAGACGGAACAGAACAGGTTTTCAGCGTTAACGATATTGGCTTAACCCGCATGCTGCCGCATATTCAGCAGCTTTCAAAAGGAGATTTTGACATCAACAAACTTGTGGCCCAGGTGGGCGATGAACTGATTGTTGCAAAAGAGGACATTTCCCGCGCAGCGGAGATCTATAAGCTCAACATTAAAACAGGCGGCTTAACACAGCTGACCCATGTAAACGATGCGGCCTATCAAAACATCGCAAAAGTGAAGACCGAGCGTCGTTGGATACAAACGGCGGACAATAAAAAAATGATGGAATGGATCGTTTACCCGCCGGATTTTGACAAGAACAAAAAGTATCCTACTCTTTTATATTGCCAGGGCGGGCCGCAATCTGCCACCACGCAATTCTATTCATTTCGCTGGAATTTTCAGTTGATCGCTTCACAAGGATATATTGTTGTAGTGCCCTCAAGACGCGGCATGCCGGGCTTTGGCACGGAGTGGAACGCTGCCGTAAGCAAGGATTGGGGTGGCAAAGTGATCCAGGACTATCTGGATGCCATCGACAATATTTCAAAAGAGCCTTTTGTAGATAAGGACCGCAGAGGCGCTGTGGGCGCCAGTTTCGGCGGATACTCCGTTTTTGCACTGGCCGGCAAACACCAGAAGCGTTTTAAAACTTTTATAGCACATGACGGTGTTTTTGATTTTGTAAGCATGACGGGCACTACTGATGAGTTATGGTTTGAGAACTGGGAAAAGGGCGGCTATTATTGGGAAAAGAACAATGCAGCAGCACAACGTTCCTACGCAGCATCACCTTCTAATTTCGTTGCCAACTGGGATACACCGATCATGATCGTGCAGGGGGGCAAAGATTACCGCGTGCCCATTGAGCAGGGGCAGGGCGCTTTCCAGGCCGCACAACTAAGAGGTATTAAAAGCAAATTGCTGTATTTCCCCGATGAGAACCATTGGGTGTTGAAACCACAAAATGCCCTCACCTGGCAGCGCGAATTCTTTGGGTGGCTGAAGGAAACACTTTAAAAGATTAGATCACGGCCACGAATGCACGAATAATTAGCTATTCGTGCATTCTGTACAACAAAATCGCTTAAACTAATTTTAAACCACATAGATTCAATAGAGATCATAGCATTTAAGGCAACATAGATTCCCCGCCGTGGCGGGGAATCTTGCTAATGTATTTTTATGTTTCCTTCTATCTATAAAATTCTATGTGCCTATTTGGTTAAACATTTCGTTTTATCCTTAAGTCATACCGCAACCCAGAATGATGGAACTGTGTTCGCCTCTGGAGGATTCGTGGCATTGTGTGCATTTACACTACCGCCCCGCATCTTTTTCAATTTTATTAACACAGGGGTACTATTTTTGCAGAAAGGCGCTGTTGTTTTGAACCGGATATTGATCATATTATTTTGTACCCTCATTTTTGGGAGCAGTTTGCAGGCTCAAACGGGCGACAGCGCGCACCCGAAGTCACAAACCACCAAACCGAAAGCAAAACCCGCGCAAAAGAAACCAGCCGCCAAACCGGCAGCCGCCAGCCCTGTAGCACAAAAACCGGTCAAAGAACAACCGGCAGTAACTCAAAAAACAGTTAAAGGCCAATCCACCACGAAACCAACAACCCGAAAGGCAGTTCCGGGCCAGTCTTCATCAAAACCAGCAACGAGATCTATCCCTAAAAAAAAAGAAGTAACCGCAGATAGCGAAACGAAAAGGAATGTATTATCACCCAAAAACGATACAACAAAACATGCTGTAAAACCCGTTCATAAAAAACGTGTAAATCTATTGTCCCCGCAGGATTCACTGACTGCAAAAAAACAGCCAGACACCCCGCGGCAACATCATATCCCGCGGCGTGATTCTCTGTCCTTAAAAACAGGCCTCCCCCCTGCAGCGGCACACTTCCATCATTTAAAAAAAGATTCGCTGGCGAAAACGAATCTCCCGGTTGGGGTCCATCATAAAAAAGATACCGTATTGGCGGCTGATTCGGCAAAACTGCAGGCCGCAATAGCGGACAGCCTGCAAAAGGACCGGCAGCTGGCTGAATTGGCCCGCAGCTATCAATTGACCTGGAAGATCCTCTCCAAACATCCTTACTATGCAATGGCGGAAACACCCGTTATCACCCCTTACAGCAAGCGCGTACAGCACCCGGGCAAGGAAATTTATTTTTATACCCTGGCCGGTATTTTGCTGTTGTTCGCGGGCTTTAAAGCTTCTTTTTCAAAATATTTTGAGGACCTTACGACCCTGTTTTTCAAGCGCACACTAAAGCAGCGGCAATTGCAGCAGCAATTAAGTCAGGATACCTTGCCTTCCTTTTTGTTCAACATACTGTTTACATTGGTAGCCGGCTTTTATCTCACATTATTATCGCAACAGCTACCCCTGAGAAAACCGGATTATCCGCTATGGCAGATCTTTACAGCCACGGTTATTTTTATCGCTTTTCTGTATCTGGCAAAATATTTTTTGCTAAAACTGATGGGGTGGCTGTTTAACCTGCAGAGCCTCACCGATGCCTATATCTTCCTTATTTTTCTGGTAAACAAGATCATTACGATGTTTTTATTACCAGTCATTATCATTGCAGCGTTAGGAGGAACAGGCATCAAAACGATCACCTGGACCTTAAGCTGGATCGGGCTTGCAGCATTGTTTTTTTATCGTTTTTTAGTGACAGTACAAATGGTACAGAAGAACAAGCGGGCCAACCTGCTGCATTTTCTCCTTTACTTTGCCGCATTTGAACTGTTGCCGGCATTTGTTATCTATAAGTTTATTTTACTCTTTTTAAACTAGAATAGTTTACCTTTGCAGCCAATTTAGGAAATTTAATGTCAAGTAACTTAGCAACGAAACCCCTCTCGAAACGCGAAGCTGGAAAAGTTAAGAACATTCTCATCAGCCAGCCAAGACCGAAAACCGAGAAATCACCCTATTTCGATCTTGAAAAGAAATTCGACGTTACGCTCGATTTTGAGGCCCTGATTGCACTGGAACCCATTTCAGGAAAAGACTTCAGACGGCAAAAGATCAGCATTGCTACTTACACAGGTGTCATTTTTACCAGCAGGAACGCTATCGACCATTTCTTCAGAACCTGCGAGGAAATGAAAATAAGCGTTTCCCAGGACACTAAATATTTCTGCATTACAGAAGCGGTTGCCCTTTACCTGCAAAAATTCATCCTTTACCGTAAGCGCAAGGTTTTTTACGGTGCAGATGGCAGCAATAAAAGCCTGCTGGATGTGATCAATAAGCACAAAGAGAATCTCAACTTCCTGTATGTTTGCTCTGAAAATCAACAAGATAACGACATAATAAGCTGGCTGAAGCAGCATGAATGCACTTTTGACCTGGCATTTATGTACCGCACAAAAAGCAACGACGTTAAAAAGACCCTCGAAAGCAAAAAATTCGACGTGCTTTGCTTTTTTACCCCCAGCGGCATCAAAAGCTGGTTCGATAATTTTCCCGAGTTCAAGCAGGACAAAGTGGTGATCGGCACTTTTGGCGATAATACCCGGGAGGCGGCGCTAAAAGCCGGTCTGAAGCCGGTAATTATGGCCCCCTCGCCCAAGACCCCCAGCATGATCACAGCATTGGATCAGTTTTTATCAGCTGGCAACGGAAAATAATACTGCACCGGGCTCTTTATCAAAAACTTAACTACTCATTATTTTGAGCGGCTAAGGTTTTTATTAATATTTGCAGGGTTATAGTTAACTTTGCACACTTTATGAGATTTTTCGTCATCATTTTTATCTTGTTCTTTTTGTCGTCCTGCGGGCCCGGCATGAATAAAATTTTAAAAAGTAAAGATCCTGCCTACAAGCTGAAGATGGCGGAGGATTTTTATGCAAAAAAGAAATACGGGAAAGCGCAGCAGGTATTTGAAGACATTCTCCCTTATTATAAAACAACACCGCAATACCAGGACATTTATTACAAATACGCTTACGCCGCTTATTACCAGAAGGATTATACCATGGCGGAGAATTATTTTAAAACCTTCCTGGAAAGCTTTCCCAACAGCCCCAAATATGAGGAAATGGAGTACATGAGGGCTTATCTTTTTTACCTGCAATCTCCAAAAGCGGAACTGGATCAAACCAATACCAATAAGGCAATTGGCGCGATGCAGACCTTTATCAATACCCATCCGAATTCCGTGCGCCTGGCAGACGCCAATCGTATTGTTGAGGAGTTATGGAAGAAAAAAGAACTGAAAGACTATAAAAGTGCAAAGCTTTATTACGACATGGGCTATTACCGGGCTGCCGGTGTAAGCTTTGCTACCCTGCTCGAAAACTTTCCCGAATCCGGCAATGCGGATGAGTACAAGCTCCAGTCTGTAAAAGCTTATTATCAATTTGCAGAAGCAAGTGTTATGGATAAAAAGGCTGAGCGTTTTGCCGATGTAGTTACCAAATGCCAGGAATTTTTAGATCGTTTCCCCGATAGTAAGTATAAGACTGATGTTGAAAAATATTCAGAACTTTCCAATTCACAAATACAAAAATTAAATCATAATGAGCAAATTAAGAAGGCATCTTAGTGTAGGCACCCCCAGCAGTGTTGAAACAAAAAGCCTGCAGGAGATAAAAAACAAGACGGGTAATATTTACGAGTCTATTTCCATTGTTGCTAAACGTGCCAACCAGATCAACATTTCAATCAAAGAAGAATTGCATAATAAACTGGATGAATTTGCCAGTCATACCGATACGCTGGAAGAGATCCACGAGAACAAAGAGCAGATCGAGATTTCCCGGGCTTATGAAAGAATGCCCAACCCGGCACTTTTAGCCACCCAGGAATTTTTAGACGACAAGATCTATTATCGTAAAGCAGAAGACGAGCTGTTCAGCTAGTTGCAATACGTTATCTTATAAAAACGACCACAGTGAACATGATTTTACTGTGGTTTTTTATTTTTAATGCCCGCTGGTTTTCGCGGATCAAATACAGCGCAGATCCGGGCAGATTGCGCCGCTGCGGCTATCTGCGTAAATAATCGGCGCTTATCTGCGGGAAATACCCTATTCTTTTGCGGCTCCTTGTTTAGTAGCCAGATATTCAGTACTGAAACCGTACTTTTGACAAATGTTTGCAGGAAAAAAAATACTCATTGGCGTTAGTGGCAGCATTGCGGCGTATAAAATAGTGCACCTGGTACGGCTGCTGGTGAAAGCAAAAGCCGAAGTGCAGGTTATAATGACCCCCGCTGCAAAAGAATTTGTTACACCGCTCACCCTTGCTACTCTCTCCAAAAAAGAAGTATTGACGGATTTGGCTACCGGGAACACCTGGGCAAATCACGTGGCATTAGGCCGGTGGGCCGACCTGTTGTTGATCGCTCCGCTAAGCTGCAATACGCTCGCAAAAATGGCAAACGGGCATTGTGATAACCTGTTATTATCGGTGTATCTTTCAGCAACCTGCCCGGTAATGGTCTCCCCTGCTATGGATGAAGATATGTGGCAGCATCCCGCCACAAAGAAAAATATTAATACCCTGAAAGCCTTTGGTCACATTGTGTTGGCACCGCATCACGGCGAGCTGGCCAGTGGGTTGATTGGCGAGGGCCGGATGGAAGAGCCGGAGCAGATCATCCGGCAGATCGAAGCATTTTTTGCCGGGCAGTCCTCAGATCTTTCGGGGAAGAAAGTATTGATCACAGCAGGCCCCACGCATGAAGCCATTGATCCGGTACGTTTTATCGGCAATCACTCCTCAGGAAAAATGGGCTATGCCCTTGCTATCGAATGCCGGCGGCGCGGGGCCGCTGTAACCCTGGTATTGGGCCCGGCACCTGGGATCCGTAAACAGGACCTCGCGGGCATCACCGTTATAAATGTTGTGGCCGCAGAAGAAATGTACCAGGCCTGCAGGGAGCAGTTTGCAACAACCGATATTGCAATAATGGCTGCTGCGGTGGCAGATTACCGGCCGGACCAGGCAAGCAATACCAAGATAAAAAAACAGGAAGGCGGACTGGAGCTGCAACTGGTAAAAACAAAAGATATTCTCGCCAGCCTGGGCGCCATCAAATCGGAAAAGCAGTTGCTGGTGGGCTTTGCATTGGAAACGAATAACGAAGAATCCAACGCCCTGGAAAAATTACAGAAAAAAAATGCCGATTTCATTGTGCTGAACTCCCTGAGCGACGGTGCTGCATTTGGCGCCGATACCAATAAAATAACGATCTACTCAAAAGCCGGAGAAAAGTTTTCATTTGATACCAAATCAAAAGATGAAATTGCGCGGGATATTATAGATACAATATTGCAGAATAACGCAAACCAAACCATATAAAAACAGTTATGAAACAGCTCCTGATCTTAATCGTTTGTTTTTTGCTGGTAAGCGCCTGCGGGCGGCCTAAAGGCGTACTGCCGCAGGATCAAATGGAGGCCGTTCTTTGGGACGTTGCCAAGGGGAGCGATTTTGTAAACAGCAATATTTATTACAGATATCCGCAATTGAACCGGGCCGCCGTTAACCAGGAGGTGCTGGGTAAAATATTTGCGTTGCATGGCGTAACCAAAGAGGCCTTCTTTAAAAGCCTGGATTATTACCAGCAGCAGCCGGATGTTTACATAGCGATGCTGGATTCGATCAGGAGCCGGCAAACCCGGGGACAGCCGGCACCCCGGCCCAATCCCTCCGATTCGGCAAGAGCAGCGCAGGCTCCTAAATAATAGTTTTCCTATGCTTTCTTTATGTTATAACGGAAATTTTGCAGCAGCCGATGCACCGGTGCTGCATGCCGGCAATAAAAGTTATCGCTACGGCGACGGCTTTTTTGAAACAATACGGGTTGTCAACAGCAAGATACCGCTGCAGACATTGCATAAAAACCGGATTGAAAAAAGCCTGTTACTTTTATACTATGAGCTGCCGGTTGCGATCGATACATTATTCAGCCAGATCCTGGAGCTATGTTCCTTAAACAACTGTGGTAACGATGCAAGAGTGCGCCTTTCGTTCTCACATGGGGAAGGTACTTTATTCGAGCACGCGCCCTTGCATTATTTGATTGAGGCTACACCGTATTCTTTGCCCGCAACAGCTTCAGGACTGAACCTCGGTTTTTATACCGGATTGAAAAAAGAAGCGTCATCCTATTCTTCCCTGAAGTTATCAAGCGCTTTTATTTACAGCAGGGCCGCACAGTATTGTACAGTGCAAGGTTGGAACGACTGTCTGATCCTGAACACCCGGCAGCAGATTATCGAATCGGTCATCTCAAACATATTCTGGATAAAAAACGGTGTAGTGGCAACACCCCCTTTAACGGACGGATGTATTGCGGGTGTATTCCGGTCCTTTTTACTGAAACAAGATCCGTTAATTGAAGAACGTTCCTGCACCAGCGAAATACTTAAAGAGGCAGACGAAATTTTTCTCACCAATGCACTAAGAGGCATTCAAAGCGTGCAGCAACTGGAAGAACGTATGTACATCAATACGATCACTCAAAACCGGTTTTGCATAACAGATAAAAATCCGTTCGGGTAAGGTCTTCAGCTATCCTTTATTGCGCCTGCGGAATTATTTTTTGATATACGCCGGAAAGTGTTTCCACTGCTTTCATTCCATCGGCACCCAGGTCAAGACTGTAATTATTTACGTAAAGGTCAATATGCTTGCGCATCACTGCTTCGCTCATTGCCTGGGCATGCTCTTTAACATACTCCGTAATAGTGGGATAATGATTAAAGGAATATTCCAGGCTTTCCTGTATCAGGGTGTTCACTTCATTGTATAGCCCCCGGCCCAGGTCCTTTCTGATCACAATTCCTCCCAGGGGAATCGGCGCTTTCATTTTTGTTTCCCAATATTCACCCAGGTCCGCCACCTTAAAAAGCCCTTTGTCCTGGTACGTAAATCGGTTCTCATGAATAATGACGCCCAGATCATCTTTGCCGCTTTTCACGGCATCCTCGATCTCATGAAAAACGCCAAAGGATTTATTTTTCGCATCAGGGTATGCAAAACTAAACAGCAGGTGCGCGGTAGTGTTAACGCCCGGCAGCAATATTTTTGCTTTGTTGATATCTGCTTCGGTAAAATTTTTATTGCTGTTAGCGATCAGCAATGGCCCCACTCCTTTCCCCAGCGCGCTGCCCGACCGAAGCAATTCATAATGCTCCGCCGTTTTAAAATAAGCCGGAAAACTGAGCTTGGTAATATCCAGCCTTCCTTCCAGCGCCCATCGATTCAGTGTTTCCACATCTTCTAATACCGGCTCAAATTCAAGATCTCTTGTATCAATTTTGCCATTTACCAGCGCATCAAAAATAAAGGTATCATTCGGACAGGGTGAAAACCCGATTCTTAATTTCATTCGTGTATTTTTTTTGTCAGGCGCAACATCAACTGCTCCACAGTTGTATTTAATACGTTAACAGACTCTTTTAATTTCCATTTTGCTTTATCCCGTTCTCCAACGTAATTAGAGAGGGTCCTCAGCTGAAGGAAGGGGATTTTTTCTTTCAGGGCCACATAATGAAAGGCAGCGCCTTCCATCGATTCCACAACAGCCTCCAATGTGCCGGACAGGTAATCCTTTATTTTTTTGTTGGTCGTAATTTCATTGACCGTCACTCCTTTTACCACGGCCAGCCCTGTTTCCTTCAGCAGGCTTTTATGCGGGTTCTGCAGCCATCCCTTCCGAAACGGCTTTTCATCCGGCGGCGTCAGCCCCATGTCAAAAACAGAGCGGAATTGCGTTTGCTCAAAAACACCCAGATCACCAAAACAATCAGTCCCTACTACTACCGCCGACCCTAAAGGTATTGCTCTGGAAAAGCAGCCCCCGATCCCAGCCTGCAGCAGACAGTCATATTTTTTATTTGCTACTGCTTTCATAACGGCGTAGGTAGTAGCTACCGCTCCGATACCTGTTATTAAAACATCAACAGCCGGTTGTTTTTTTGAAAATTGCAGCACCTGCGGGATCTCAAATTTTGTTGCTGCCACAACTAATACGTTCATAATATGTTAACAATAAAACAAACAAAAAGATTGTTTGCGCCATGTAAAGTTTGAAAGCAGATGCCTTTTCTATTTGCCCGGACGCCGTCAAAATTATCCGGAGGCTACCACTGCGCTGCAAATTTACCAAAGCGCTGTCATTTAAAATAATTAAGCCTCTATCTTCTTAAAAAATGATAATTTTGCAGCCTCTATGGTATATCTCACGCGAATAGAACATTTTAACGCCGCGCACAAACTCTTCAATCCCAATTGGTCAGAAGAACAAAACGAACAGGTGTTTGGAAAATGTGCCAATAAAAACTGGCACGGCCATAATTATGAGCTTTATATAACTATAAAAGGAAAGCCGGATCCCGACACGGGATTTGTTTACGATGTAAAAAAGCTGAGTGAGCTGATCAGGGAGCGGGTGATCGAACAGCTGGACCACCGGAACCTGAATGAAGACGTTGCCTTTATGCAAGGAAAATTGTGCAGTACGGAAAATCTGGCGATCGGCATCTGGAACGAACTGGCACCTTATCTGCCGGAGGGCGTTCTGCTGCATTGCATTAAACTCTATGAAACCCCAAGAATTTATGTGGAGTATTTTGGTTAAGTTTGCTTCTTACGTTTATCCAATATGAAGGTCGCTGTTTTCAGAAGAGAACATTTCAACGCTGCGCACCGGTTATTTAACCCTGCGTGGGATGCCGCTACCAATGAAAAGGTTTTTGGCAAATGTTCCCTTCCCCATTACCACGGTCATAATTATGAACTGGAAATAAAAGTTACGGGAGAAGTAGATCCGGAAACAGGGTTTGTGATGGATATGAAGCAATTGAGCGTGTTGGTAAATAAAGAAGTACTGGAACTGTTTGACCATCGTAATCTGAATCTGGATACCGAGGTGTTTCAAACAATAAATCCGACCGCCGAGAATATTGCGATTGTGATCTATGACCTGCTACGCCCGCATATTAACCCGGATCATGCATTGCAGATCCG
>JAGIAQ010000147.1:0-4295 GCA_017744795.1 Niabella sp.
TTATGACAAAGCAAGAGAAGTTCCCATAACCGATTCTATTCCGCAGCAACAAAAAAAGTTTTCATGATACAAAAAACTGAAAGTCTTATAAAGACCTTCGCGATAAAGGTACAGATTAAAAATAAATCGGAACTGCTTGCAATGATAACCGGGTGTCCACTTTTCTCAGTAATGCTAACAGGTTGCTCACGTAACAAAAATCACAACAGATTATGAAAATTTGATGAAGTCATTGTTTGCGGTGCGGCCCGTTCAAAGCGGCGCGCAGCTGCTCTCCATCCAGCTGTTTTTCCCATTTGGCAACCACAATGGTAGCTACGCCGTTGCCCACCAGGTTGGTCAGGGCCCGGCATTCCGACATAAAACGGTCTACGCCCAGGATCAGTGTCATTCCCGCAATAGGCACTTCCGGTACAATGGCAAGGGTGGCGGCCAGCGTTATAAAGCCAGCCCCGGATACACCTGCCGCTCCTTTTGAGCTCAACATGGCCACCAGCAGCAGTAATAACTGGTGCTCCAGCGTTAAATGGATGTTGCAGGCCTGGGCAATAAACAAGGCCGCCAGTGTCATATAGATGTTGGTGCCGTCAAGATTAAAGGAGTAGCCTGTGGGCACCACCAGGCCGACGACAGATTTGGCACAGCCGGCTTGTTCTAATTTCTGCATCAGGCTGGGCAGCGCTGCTTCCGAAGAGCTGGTGCCTAACACCAGCAACAGCTCGTCTTTAATATAACCCATGAACTTAAAAACAGAGAAGCCGTTGTAGCGGGAAACGGCTCCCAGCACCAATACAATGAATAAGAAGGAAGTGGCATAAAAAGTACCTACCAGCAGCCCCAGGTTCAGGACTGATTTAATTCCGTAGGCGCCAATGGTAAATGCCATGGCCCCAAAAGCGCCAATGGGAGCGGCTTTCATCAGGATTGCCACTACTTTAAAAACGGGGTAGGTGAGCGCCTGGAGAAAATCAATGACCATTTTGCTTTTTTCGGAGGTAAGCGCCAGGCCAATACCGAATAAAATTGCGGTCAGCAAAACCTGCAAAATATTATTTCCCGAAAGAGGGCTTACCAGGGTTTGGGGGATAATATCAAAAAGGAAATGTTCCAGCGTATTTTCTTTTGCCTGCGAAACATATTTTGATATGGCGCCGGCATCCAGCGTGGCGGGATTGATGTTCATGCCTGCGCCCGGTCTTACCGTATTGCTGATAATTAACCCTACGATCAATGCCAGGGTAGAGAAGGTGATAAAGTAAATGAAAGCCTTGCCGGCAACTTTGCCCACTTTTTTAAGATCGTTCATCGCTGCAATGCCGGTGCTAACGGTTAAAAAAATAACCGGGGCAATGATCATTTTTATGAACAGGATGAAAGCATCGCCCAGGGGCTTCATCTTTTTTCCCATTTCAGGAAAAAAATGGCCCAGCAGGATGCCCACAATGATCGCAACGATTACCTGGAAATAAAGGACCTGGTACAGCTTTTTCTTTTTCAGCGGTGCTGATGGGGAAGGATGGGCAACAATCATTGGATGAATTTAAAATAACAAGTTAGGGATTTTATAAATAATCGTTGGTTGCAATTAAGCGGTGATCAGGGCGAACACATAAATTGGCTAAGCCACGAATGCACGAATAAAACGATTAATTTATCCGTAAAACAATGAACACAAATAGCGCCGGCGGCGTGTGGAATTCGTGTTTATTTTTTTTGAATAGGGTACAATAGCTAATTCATTCGTGTATTTGTGGCAATCTTTTAAATTTATGAGCCCGCCCTGAAGCGGTGAGCAACAAGCAGATAGAAAAGAGGCAGTATCATTTTAACATATATGTTATTACTAATAATAAGTTTGGTATTGTTTTTTCTTATTTGGCTAAGGAAATTCGTAACCCGATTAAAAGGAGGAACCGCTTTTAATGCGGTGAGTGTTATTTGAAAGTATCTTAAACCTATTAATTATGAAAAAGTTAGTTTTAGCAATGGCAGCAGGTATCCTATCTGTTGGTTGTATCCGGGCGCAAAGTATGAAGAACACGTTAAAGGTGGGCGTATTAGGTGGTGCTGCAGTTCCCAATGAAAATGCAGCGGCCAATTTAGGCGTTGATGTGGCCTATCAAAATCTGGTAAGCCCTCATGTGGGTCTTGGTATCGCAACCGGGTACAATCATTTTTTTGGAAAAAATAATACGATCAACGGTGTTACGCTTAACAATAATAGTTTTGGAGTAGTGCCAGTAGCGGCTTTGATCCATTATTATCCCCGGGCAAAAGGGATTTATGTAGGTACCGATTTGGGCTACGGCTTCTTAACCGGTGATCAAAAAGTAGCCGCCAATGCCGATGTAAACCGCCCCGATGGTGGATTTTACCTGAAGCCGGAATTGGGCTGGCATAACCGTAACTGGAACATCTTTGCGAATTATACCAAAGTATTCACCGGCAATACCGGTGCTATCACTGTGGGCAATGCCACACAAAAATATAATGCCGGTTCTATTGGACTGGGTGTAGCTTACAATATTGGTTTGGGAAGATAGTCTGATTTTTAGTTATGCGGTGTTTACCGGAAAAAACAGGTGGATTGTTCCGCCTGTTTTTTTATTGCGGGGGTATTGGTGGGACATGGAGACTGGTGGGACAGGTTTTTTTCGAATGAGTCCCCCAGTCCCTGAAGCTGGTAAGCAGCTGATTATGCTTGCCGGGTATTGCACTACAGCACAAGAGTGTGACACAAGACCGCCGATAGTAGTGCTGCAGCCGGGCTCATAAAAAAGCCCCGCCGAAGCGGAGCTTGTAAAACCCATCTTAAATATATTATAAGTGAATCGCTTCGCCGTAAGCGGCTTCTATAGCGTCTTTCACACTTTCACTGATGGTGGGGTGGGGGTGAATGCTGTTGAGCACTTCATGGTAAGTGGTCTCTAACGTACGTCCTACCACGGTTTCCGCAATCATTTCTGTTACGTTATAACCAATCATATGCGTGCCCAGCCATTCGCCGTATTTAGCATCAAAGATCACTTTTACAAAACCTTCGGTATGCCCTACAGCCGTTGCTTTACCACTGGCCGTGAGCGGGAATTTTCCCACTTTTACTTCGTAGCCTGCATCTTTAGCCTGTTTTTCTGTAAAGCCAACGCTTGCAATTTCAGGGAAGCAATAGGTGCAACCCGGCACATTATTATAATCCAGCGCCTGGGGCTGATGGTTGTATTTCTTTTCTCCGAAAGCGATATTTTCCACACAGGTAATGGCTTCTTTGGATGCCACGTGTGCTAAGGCCTGACCCGGAACGCAATCGCCGATGGCATAAATACCGTCCACATTGGTTTTATAATATTTATCTACCGCTATTTTTCCTTTTTCGGTTTTTACGCCTACGGTTTCCAGTCCGATGCCTTCAATATTTGCAGCAACGCCTACGGCACTTAACAGTATATCCGCTTCCAGCACGGCTTCACCGCTTTGGGTTTTTACTTTCGCTTTAACGCCAGTGCCGGAAGTGTCAACAGCAGTCACCTCGCTGCCGGTCATTACCTCAATGCCCTGCTTCTTCAGGTTTTTCTCCAGTTCTTTGGAAATATCTTCGTCTTCTACCGGTACGATCCGGGGCAAAAATTCCACAATGGTAACTTTTGTGCCAAGGCTATTATAAAAATAACCGAATTCAACGCCGATGGCGCCGCTGCCCACAATGATCATGCTCCTAGGCTGCTGGGGCAATACCATTGCTTCGCGATAGCCGATGATCTTTTTACCATCCTGTTTCAGGGCAGGCAGTTCGCGGCTTCTTCCGCCGGTAGCCAAAATAATATGTTTGCCTTCTACCAGGGTTGTCTTTCCGTCAGCACCTTTTACTTCTACCTGGCCTTTTGCTTTAAGCGTTCCGAAGCCCATGATCACGTCGATCTTATTTTTCTTCATCAGGAACTGAACGCCTTTGCTCATTTTGTCGGCTGCCCCGCGGCTGCGTTTTACGATGGCCTCAAAATTGGGCTTGCCTGAAGCCTCGATACCGTATTCCTGCGAATGCTGGATGTCGTTAAATACCTGTGCGCTTTTTAACAGGGCTTTTGTGGGGATACATCCCCAATTCAAGCAAATACCCCCCAGGCTCTCCTTTTCAATAATTGCAGTTTTTAAACCCAATTGCGATGCGCGTATAGCGGCTACATACCCGCCCGGCCCACTTCCTACAACTATTACGTCATATGCCATAAAATGTACGATTTAAAAATTAAAAGATTTGTGCGAATTTAGTTGAAATACGGTAACGGGCAAAATGCGGT
>JAGIAQ010000147.1:4305-4587 GCA_017744795.1 Niabella sp.
CAAATACAATGCGTAAGGCGGGCTTTTGCGGCTGATTTTTACCACTGAAACACTAAAAAAGCTTTTCGGCTTTGCCGGATCAATATCCGCCGGCTTTGTAAAAAAAAATTAGACTGAATTGTAAGTGATTGATAATTAACTTGTAATGCAAGCACAGAAGGAGTGCTGCAGGTAACACATAATTTTGCAGGGGTTATCCGTTCTATCCGGATGTTATGTTATGGATAATAACGGATGTTGTATCGGAAGAGGTGAGACGATAAACGCAAACCCGTCACAATT
>JAGIAQ010000147.1:4597-8773 GCA_017744795.1 Niabella sp.
ACATTTCACGATTAGCATAACATTAAAAATGATTTCAGGAAGAAGCGTTTTTGCATTTGAAAAAATATTTGGCGTTTTCTTATAAAATGCCGTATAAATTACTTACCTTTGCACTCCTAAATTTTTATTCACTATGGCAAGAGTATGTCAGGTTACAGGTAAAACCCCAATTGGAGGCCACAAGGTTTCTCACTCCAATATTAAGACAAAGCGCCGTTTTTTGCCGAATCTGCAAAAAAAGAGATTTTACCTGGCCGAGGAAGATAAATGGATTACCTTAAAGCTATCTACTGATGCGATCCGTACCATTAACAAAAATGGTTTGTATTCTGTAGTTAAGGAATTGCGTGCTAAGGGCGAAAAATTATAACTAAAGCAGTTAAAAGCAGTATAAAATGGCTAAGAAATCAAAAGGAAACAGGGTTCAGGTAATATTAGAGTGCACCGAGCATAAGACCAGCGGTCAGCCCGGTACCAGCCGGTATATTACCATCAAGAACAAAAAGAACAACCCGGAACGTTTAGAGTTGAAGAAATACAACCCTATTCTGAAGAAAGTAACGGTTCACAAAGAAATTAAATAAAATTTGAAAATTTGAAAATGTGCCAGTTTGAAAATGGGCGCATTTATTTTCAAATCTTCAAATTATCACATTTTCAAATTAATATAAGATGGCAAAAGCAGCTTCAAAGAACGCGAAAGTAAAAGATGCCAAGGCAGCGGCAGAATCCAAAAACTGGACAAAAGTGATTCGTGCGGTACGTAGCCCCAAAACCGGCGCGTACACTTTCAAAGAGCAAATTGTGCACAAAGAGAAAGTAAAGGATTTTTTGGCTCAGAAATAATCCCGCTTTTATTTAAAGATATTGTAAGCTGTTCGTTTTAAACGAATGGCTTTTTTTGTTTGATGTTTCTTGTCTGATGTTGCATCTTTGCCGGAAAAACAACCTCAAACAATAAACTTTAAACCATAAACACAGACCATGAGTTTTTTTGGAAAATTATTTGGCAAAAAAGAAAAAGAATCCCTTGACCAGGGGCTGCAGAAAACGAAAGAAGGGTTTCTCTCAAAAATAAGTAAGGCCATTGCCGGTAAAAGTACGGTTGATGAAGAAGTGCTGGATAACCTGGAGGAGGCTCTGGTGAGTGCAGACGTTGGCGTGGATACTACGGTTCGTATCATCGACCAGATTGAACAACGGGTGGCTAAAGATAAATATGTAGGCACCGGGGAGCTCAACCGCATTCTGCAGGAAGAGATTGAAAATATACTGGTGGAGGCACCGGCGGCAACGAATTATACTTTCGACAGCCCCCTGCCGGCCAAACCCTATATTATCCTGGTGGTAGGTGTTAATGGGGTGGGTAAAACCACAACGATCGGCAAACTGGCATATAATTTTAAAAAGGCAGGTAAGAGCGTATTACTGGGCGCTGCCGATACCTTTCGCGCGGCGGCAGTGGACCAGCTAACCATCTGGAGCGAGCGGGTAGGTGTACCCATTGTAAAACAGGAAATGGGAAGCGACCCGGCTGCTGTGGCCTTCGATACCGCACAAAGCGCCGTCAGCCGCCAGAGTGATGTGGTGATTATTGATACTGCCGGCCGTTTGCATAATAAGGCACATTTGATGGATGAGCTCAATAAGATCAAACGGGTTATTCAGAAGTTTATTCCCTCGGCTCCGCAGGAAGTATTGCTGGTACTGGATGGCTCCACCGGGCAGAACGCGCTGGAGCAGGCCAAACATTTTACGGCCGCAACGGATGTAACAGCGCTTGCTATTACAAAATTAGACGGTACGGCGAAGGGCGGAGTAGTGCTGGCGATTGCCGATCAATTCAAAATTCCTGTAAAATTTATTGGCGTAGGCGAAAAAATGGAAGACCTGCTGGTTTTTGACAAGCATGAGTTTGTGGATAGCTTGTTTAGTTTGAAATAGGTTTCTATTCTCCTGTCCACCGGGAGCTGAAGTATTGATCGCACTTGTTTTTTATAAGTTATTCGGGTCAATTACTTTCAGTTTCTGAATATTATTAAAATCGAGATCGTTGGTGATAAGGGTGAGACTATGTTCAATGGCGGTTGCGGCAATAATAGCATCAGGGGTCTTAATTTTCCGGCTTCTCCTGATTTTTACACATCGTGCTACGACCTAGGGAGAAAGCGGTAGCACGTTGGCGTCTTCAATAAATGCTTTGATCACGGCTTCTTTATTTTTATCTGAGCTAACCCAGGATAAAGCTTCAATCTCTGTAATGACAGATATATTCGGTGTTTGATCAATGATATCTGAAACAAAGGTCATCGCTTTTTCAGAAAACAATACTGAAAAATAGCTTGAAATAACATTGTTATCAATTAGGTATTGTTCCATTCTTTACGCATGGTCTGGGTGTGTTCATCAAAACTTTTAGCATCTTCTTTCGAAAAAACACCCTTGTATTTATCAGAAAGTTTTGTCTTTATGGGAGCAATATTTTTTTTCAGCACCCTTATCAAATGAAGCTCTTCAAGCTCGTGTAAAAGCCCGATAGCTTTTTGATTGGTTACCTGTATAAGCATTGTATTATCCATAAAGTGAATTTACAACATAAATAATATAAAACAAATTTAGCCTAAATAACAAGTACTTACAAGCATATCTGGATTGTTAATATTAGGTAACTTCTTCCGGTTTTTTGCCCGTAGCCCTCAGGTTTACAAATTTACTTAACACTTCAAACCAATAGGTACTGCCCAGCTGCAGGGCAAAAGTAGTGAGCAGAATACCCAGCAGTTTCAATAAAAACACTTTGAACTGAAAGTCCTGATCTTTTGATGCGCCCCATTCTGCGCCCATCGAATGCTGGTACCCAAAATGATACCCGGTAGTGCTGTCATATTGCGCCTGTAGCGCAAGGAGCTTGTCTTTTGCCTGTTTAACAGAAGTGGCGCTGTCTGCTGGTTGGGAGGGGTGTAAATTTGCCGTTGCGGCTGCAATACTGCCGGCAACCAGGTTCAGGTGCGCCGGATCGCTTAACGCTTTGTTCGAGATCTGGATAGTATCGATATTGAAAATAATGCAGAGCAGCAAACCCAGCGCCCAGATCATATTCCTGGTGTTTCGTTTATAAATGCCACCCGCCCGGTCCATAGCATTGTTATAATATTTTTTGATTTCCGTTTCAAACGCCTGCATCGGGTTTTTCGCATTTTCATCAATATTGGATTTGGATTTTGACCATAACTCCAGCAACACCTGTTTGATGGAAGGCGGCAACATACTTTCGCTAATGCCTCTTTCAATCAATGCCGGATCATAATTAACATACCCGATATTATCGATCAGGGTTAGAATAAAATTATCGCCGGGTATATAGGAGGGCAGTTTTTTTGCGTCTTTTTGCAGGGCCTGTATGTGGAGGCTTTTGTAAAACTGGTTTTCGATGTAGGCTGCCCATTGCGGGTCGTCAAAAAGATGCAGCAATGTTTTTTTTAGCAATTGTGCCCGGGCATTTAATGAGGAGGCAATTGCTTCATTGATGGAACTTAACATTAAGCTGGCAATAAAATACGTAAAAGAAAGAAGTATGACCAGGTTAATAACAATAGAGTTGAACATATACTGGTTTTTTATTATGATTTAGAGCTGTCGGGCTTAGCTTTTCGTTTAAACAGATACCCGCCTAAAAAGCTGAGGAACGGTACCACGATGGCCGTTATCGTATATTTGGGATCACTGGAAAGAAACTCCAACCATTTATCGAAAAAGGAACGGGCATCTACTTTTACGGTGATGTACATCATTTTTTCGCCCAGGCGGATGGGTTGATTCTGCCCGTCAATACCATTGAATAAAAAGGTAATAACCGTACGCTCCGTTGTAGTGCCGGGTTTCAGCTCCCAGTTCCATTCCAGTTGTTTTTCGCCGGGAGCAAAGGCTTTAATGGGTTGGTTGTCGATGGAGGCGACCTTGAAAATATCCGGATCGCAATTCAATACCACTTCCATCTTGTTGTACACCGGTAAGGCTTTCTGGTAAATGTCGTTTTGGACGGCGCCGGTTTTTTTATTTTCCTGTTTGCTGATGTCTGCGGTAAAATCGGCAAGGGCTTTTTGAATATCGTCTCTTGTAATGGTTGCCGTAATGCCGCAGCCCGGCGCATCCGATACTGCCAGCGGCAACGCTGAT
>JAGIAQ010000148.1 GCA_017744795.1 Niabella sp.
TTCGGCTCCGGGAAAATGTTCTTTTAAAGTATCGGCCCCTTTGGTAGCCAGCTCAGTAAAATAATCCTTCGCCTGGTTAGCCGATTTAGTAGCTTCTTCTTTCAGATTATTCGCCTTCTCCTTTAAATTGCTCATCATCTTTTCTTTTTCCTCATCACTCATACTTGCATATTTTCCTGCGGCTAATCCCGCCAGGGCGCCCAAAATAAAGGTGGCAATGTGTTTATTATTGACCATAGCTATAGATTTTATACGAAAGTGAATTATAATTTAGATCGATATTCCCTCGTATTAGAATAATAAATTTACTCCTTTTTTCTTCTGGTCTGCTCCGTTTGTCCTCTTTTAACAAAAATTCTAGCAGCCCGGTTTTACAGATTTTTGTCCCCAAAGCCCTGTGAATATCGCTATAAACATGTGCATAACCCGTTGTGGAACGTGTATGTGAAATGTATTACTGGCTCAAATATTTGTCTTCACTTATAAAATCTCACACTTTGGTTAACAGCTGCTATTTTATACTGTAAATATTAACATAGTGTAAATTTATTATCTCTTTTATTTTTATAAACAATCCACAATTCACATTTTTGTTAATAATCAGGTCTAATGTGTAAGATTCGTAACTTCACTATGTTAATAAAGGGTGTATTGATGTGTGTAACCGAAATTTTTATTTTTTCAAATAACCTGCATAACTGAGTTATCCACTAATTCACAGCCCTAATAATAATAGCTTATTTTAAATAAATAATTAATATAAATATTATTAAAGAAAAAAGGAACTTAAAAAAAAGTTTTGATTTTCTCTTTCAGTTTGATCGTATCATTGCAATTGTAAAATTTTTCAATCATGAGTGTATCGGTTTTGGATAAAGCAACAGCGGAATTGGATCAGAATGGTTTTTTGGATCTGGAAGTGGATCCGGAGCTGGATCTTTTTGATGAGATTGAAAAATTGAAAAAAGAAAAAAATGCAGTGATCCTGGCGCACTATTACCAGGAGGCGGATATCCAGGACATTGCGGATTATATCGGCGACAGCCTTGGCCTGGCGCAGGAAGCGCAGAAAACCAATGCGGATATGATCGTTTTTGCGGGCGTGCATTTTATGGCCGAAACGGCAAAGATCCTGAACCCCTCAAAAAAAGTGGTGATCCCCGACTTTAAAGCGGGTTGCTCTTTGAGCGATAGCTGTCCGCCGGAACTGTTTCAAAAATTTAAAGAGCAGCATCCTGATCATATCGTTGTAAGTTATATCAACTGCAGCGCCGGAATTAAAGCATTGAGTGATGTGATCGTTACCAGCAGCAATGCCCGTATTATTGTAGAAAGTTTTCCTAAGGAACAAAAGATCATTTTTGCACCCGATAAAAACCTGGGCGCTTATATCAACAAGGTTACCGGAAGAAATATGTTGTTGTGGAACGGGGCCTGTATGGTGCATGAGATCTTTAGCCTGGAAAAAATTACGCGCTTGAAACATCAGCATCCTGATGCTAAATTAATTGCACATCCTGAATGTGAAGAACCCTTGTTGCGCATTGCAGATTATATCGGGTCCACAACCGGACTCCTGAAATTTACAAAGGAAGACGATGCAATGGAATATATCGTGGCTACCGAAACGGGCATCCTGCACCAGATGGAAAAAGAAAGTCCGCATAAAAAATTTATACCAGCGCCTCCGGATAATAGTTGTGCATGTAATGATTGTCCGCATATGAAACGGAATACACTGGAAAAAGTATATTTGTGTATGAAATACGGGATGCCTGATATTATTATGGAGGAACAATTGCGATTGGCTGCAAAGAAACCAATTGACCGAATGTTGGAAATCAGCGCAGCTGCCGGATTGTAACCCTTATAATTATTAAACTAAACCTACTTTTTGTTTTATGAAATTGCTGGAAAATAAGATTGCGATTGTTACCGGAGCCGCCCGGGGTATTGGAGAAGCTATTGTTGATAAATTCGCTGAACACGGTGCCGGTATTGCTTTTTCATATGTTAGCGATAGTAGTGCTGCCCGCGCTGAAGCGATTGTTAAGCGATGGTCCGACAAAGGAATAAAAATTAAAGCATGGCAATCGAACGCCGGAGAATTTGCAGCATGTGAGAGCTTTGTAGGAGATGTTTTGAAAGAATTTGGACAAGTTGATATTTGCGTGAATAATGCAGGTATTTCTAAAGATAACCTGTTGCTGCGCATGACGCCGGAGCAATGGGAATCAGTGTTGCAGATAAATCTGAACAGTGTTTTTTATATGACCAAGCAGGTTATAAAACCGATGATGAAAGCTAAAAGCGGAAGTATCATAAATATGAGTTCCGTGATTGGCGTGATGGGGAATGCAGGCCAGGCAAGCTACGCAGCGAGTAAAGCCGGTATTATCGGGTTTACTAAAAGTGTTGCAAAAGAATTAGGCAGTCGTAATATTCGCTGCAATAGTATTGCTCCCGGATTTGTTGAAACAGACATGACCAGTTATTTGCATGAAGGTGATAGTGCCGCCAAATATTTACAGGATATTCCTTTAGGCAAATTTGCAAAGGGAGAAGATATCGCTAACGCGGCTTTGTTTTTGGCTTCGGATATGGGGTCTTATATTACCGGGCAAACCATCAGCGTTTGTGGTGGGTTGAATATTTGAGAGGGTTATTGCGTTTGTCGTCTCACGTTTGCAAATTCAGCACAACACTTTACAAATAGGGTAACATAGGTATAATAAGAATAATATTTTGGCTAATGATCCCGGAGCAATCCGGGATTTTTTATTTTCATCTTTTATACTTCCGTAATTTTTTATACAGTAATGTTAGATAAATTGTTTATCTTGATTGCACAGCGCATGCAACAAGTTTTACAGCTACATGTCGTCAAAAGTTTATTCAGGTTGTAATGTTTCTAAGGCATCTGCATTTTTTAAAATTGGTTTTCTTGCATAGCATCACGGCATTTGGTGGGCCGCAGGCACATCTTGCAATGATGATGAAAACCTTTGTTAAGCAAACACCCTATGTTACGGAGCAGGAATTGATGGAGTATAATGCCTTTTGTCAACTGTTGCCGGGCGCTTCTTCTACACAAACCCTTACCCTTATTGGGTTTAAACGCGGTGGTGTTTTATTAGCAGTGATGACTTTGCTGATATGGATTTTACCTACCTGCTGCATAATGGGCGGGTTATCTTTTCTTGTAAATTATTTGGATAGCGATGGTGGAACACTTAAGATATTCAAGTTTATTGTGCCGATGGCGGCTGGCTTCCTGATCTATGCCTGCGTTTCAGCCTTTCCTTATTCTGTAAATAATAAGATCACTTTTATTATAGCCGTTATTACGGGATTGGTTACATTCTTGTTTTTTGGGAAACCATTTATTGTTCCTCTTTTAATTGTGCTGGGCGGCTTTGTTACGAACCTTAGCAAGAAAAGGATTCCGCAGGTGGAGGTTAAACCAGGGAAGATCCGTTGGTGGAATTTTTGGTTGTTCGGTATAGTTTTTATCCTGGCTGGTATTTTTAGTGAGATGGCGCGCAAGGATGACTGGCAATACAGGAAGCCGGTGAATCTGTTTGAAAATACCTACCGGATGGGTAGTCTTGTTTTTGGCGGCGGAAACGTGCTGATGCCGATGATGTATGAACAATACAGTGTGCGGCCGGATGAAATACGTAAAAAAAATCCAAAGGCAATTCATATTGAAAAGAACGAAATGCTTACAGGAATAGGGATTGTACGTGCAACACCGGGTCCCGTTTTTTCAATTGCAGCCTATACAGGCGGTTTGGCATTAAAGGACATGGGCAGCGGCTGGCAGGTAGGTGGGGTAATTATCGGGATGATCGCTATTTTTATGCCTAGTGCCTTGCTGGTTTTATTCTTTTTCCCCATATGGAATATGCTCAAAAAATATTCGGCTATTTACCGCTCGCTTGAGGGAATTAATGCGGCGGTTATGGGTATCATGATAGGGTCTACCTTTTACATTCTGAAAGATATTTCATTGTTGAGTTTTCAGAACTTTAGTTTTTCTAATCTGCTGGTGGTTGCGGGTACTGCAGGAATACTGATCTTTACCAAACTCCCTGCCCCCTTCCTGGTTTTTGTTTGTGTAGCCCTGGGTTATTTTCTGTAATAACCGGATTTTTCTATTTCGTCAATTACTTTCTCGGGCAATAGATAGTGCACTGATTTTTTCTGTTTGATCAGGTTCCGGATCATAGTGGCTGATAGCTCCAGCAAAGGGGCATCGAGTACAGTTAACTGAGTATTACCGGTTGTATCTATCATAAAACCCGGTCTGTTATAAATATATACATTATAATTATTTAATATATATTTATAATTCTTCCATTTTTCAATATTCTGGAAACTATCACCGCCCAATATCAGGGAGAATTCATGCTGTGGATATTTTTCTGAAAGATGCGCCAGCGTTATGGCTGTATAGGATGGTCGGGGTAGCAAAAACTCAACATCAGATACGGCCATTCGGGTATCTTCCTCTACGGCAAGTCTTACAAGGTGTAACCGCTGGTTTTCATTTAAGAGGGCTGCTGATTCTTTCAGAGGATTATGTGGTGAAACCACAAACCATATTTTTTCCGTGTGGCCCTGGTTCAGTATATGACTGGCAATGATCAAATGCCCGTGATGTATCGGATTAAAAGAACCAAAGAACAGTCCTATTTTCATTCGGTTAATTTAGGGTGTCGACCACAATATGTTTTGCTTCATCAAGCCGTAAGCTTAGGGTATATCCTGCTACTGATATAGAGATGGGGTCATTTAACGGCGCTATTTTTATTACCTCTATTTCCTCCCCTGGTAAACAGCCCATTTCCATTAATTTAAGAAATATCTCCTCCGTCGTAAACTTCTGTATTATTGCACGCTGTCCGGGTTTTAATTCAGACAGAAGTAGGTCTTTTCCTTGTTTCATTCTGCAAAACTAACATTGTTGAGTGTCTTTTATTTACGAATTTTGAAATTATGAACACAGTTAATTCGAATATTAGCTTCTTATTTAAGAAAGGGGTTTCCCTCCCCGAAAGGAGGCGCCTAAAAGCCTTTATTGCTGATCTGATTCGTCAACACAACCAGGAACTGGACGTTTTAAACATCAGTTTTTGTAGTGATGAGGAGATACTGGAGGTAAACAAGCAGTATTTGGACCATGATTACTACACAGATATTATTACGTTTGATCTAAGGGAACGCACATCAGATCCCCTTGCTGCGGAACTGTTTATAAGTGTGGATACCGTCAAAAGTAATTCAGTTATGAATAATAGCTCTGTTCGGCAGGAATTACACCGGGTTATATTCCATGGAGTGCTGCATTTACTGGGATTTAACGATAAATCCACGCAGGAACAGGTAGTTATGCGCCAAATGGAGGACTCCGCATTGAAAAATTACTTCCATAAATAGTGTTCCACGTGGAACAAGCTGCTGAAAGCAACCAGAAGCTGCGTTTATATCGAATTAAGAGTCGAGTCATTTAGTTTGGGCTGTTTCTACCCTAGTTGTTATCAAGTTTGGTAGTGATATTTCAGGTGGAAGTTTAGTAAAAGAGTATTTGTTCAGCTTAATAATAGGAACGACCTGGGTTGAGTTAAGTGCTTCAGCCACCTTTTAGCTATATTGGCTTGGGGATGCCACTTGTGTTCTATCGAAAAGATATAGAGGTTAACTGCTGAGATAACAGGGGGCTAACAAGGAGAGCAAAGAAATCTGTTAATTAACGGGGTAGCTTAGTAAACGGCGAGCCTTTTCAGATTATTTTGTAGTTAAAAAATAGTCCGAAAACGATGCGTTCGTTTTACAGTACCTACCTTGAAATAGTTAATTTGAGATCCATGGCAGTAGCGTTAGATTTTTTTGTCCCTATTTGTATGTTTCACGTGAAACAGAACAACATAAATGTAATTAGATTCTTTATTTAGCGCTATTTGATCCTGTTTTTAGTAGAATCCGGGTTGAATGTTCCACGTGGAACAAAGAATAGTGTTCAACATAAATGTAAAATATCGAATAAAGAATGTAAAATGAAAAGAGGAATTTGTTTATGAGTGGAAACTTACCGGTTCGCACTGCTACATTTTCAAATTTGCTTCTTAGAATCCTGCATTTAAGGTTACTACATTGATCTATTAATTGCCTGGTTTACCGCGTTTATGGATTACGGTATCAAAAAGGAAAGGCGTAATTTTGCAAAATGTTTCCAGAGTATGATGTAATTGTTGTGGGTGCCGGCCACGCCGGATGTGAAGCTGCGGCTGCGGCTGCTAATATGGGCTCCAAAACCCTGTTGGTGACCATGAATATGCAGACAATTGCCCAAATGAGCTGTAACCCCGCTATGGGTGGTATTGCCAAAGGTCAAATTGTTCGGGAAATTGACGCTTTGGGCGGCTATTCCGGGATCGTTACAGATCTTTCTATGATCCAGTTCCGGATGTTGAATCGTTCAAAGGGTCCGGCAATGTGGAGCCCCAGGGCACAGAGCGACCGGATGTTATTTGCAGCTAAATGGCGGGAAATGCTGGAGCAAACACCCAATCTTGATTTCTACCAGGATATGGTAAAGGGCCTTATGGTAAAAGATGGAACCGTTCAGGGTGTGATAACCGGATTGGGGCATGAGATCCGCTCCAAAGCAGTGGTGCTCACCAACGGAACCTTTTTGAACGGGATCATTCATATTGGTGAGAAGCAATTTGGCGGCGGACGGGTGGCAGAGAAGGCGGCAAGCGGTATTACTGAGCAGCTGGTAAGCCTGGGCTTTGAAAGCGATCGCCTGAAAACCGGAACGCCCCCGCGGGTAGACGGCCGGAGCCTGGATTATTCAAAAATGGAAATTCAGGATGGAGATGAAGAAATTGTTGGTTTTTCTTTTACCGATACACCCAAATTAAAAGCGTCTGAACAACGGTGTTGTTGGATCACTTACACGGATCAGAAGGTACATGATATGCTGAAGACAGGCTTCGATCGAAGCCCCATGTACGCGGGCAGGATTGATGGCGTGGGTCCCAGGTATTGCCCCAGCATCGAGGATAAGATCAATCGCTTTGCAGATAAAGAACGCCACCAGTTATTTATTGAACCCGAAGGATGGAATACGGTTGAGATCTACGTCAATGGCTTTTCCACATCACTTCCTGAAGAAGTACAATATGCCGCATTGCGGATGGTGCCCGGTTTTGAAAACGCGCGACTGTTTCGCCCGGGCTATGCTATAGAATATGATTATTTTCCACCAACACAGCTAAAGAACACATTAGAAACAAAACTAATACGTAATTTATTTTTCGCAGGACAGATCAATGGAACAACCGGTTATGAAGAAGCCGCCTGTCAGGGAATCATGGCTGGGATCAACGCACATTTGAACAGCAAGGACGCAGCTCCTTTTACCTTAAAAAGAAGCGACGCTTATATTGGGGTGCTTATTGACGACCTTATTAATAAAGGTACTGAAGAACCCTACCGCATGTTTACCTCCCGTGCAGAATACCGTACCCTGTTGCGGCAGGACAATGCAGACGCCCGGCTGACGCCTATTGGATATAAGCTGGGATTGGCTTCAGAAGAAAGAATGGATAAAATACGGCAAAAAACTGAAAATATTGCCAATATTAGATCTATTTTAAAAGAGGCTACTTTAAGACCAGAGGAAATCAATGATTTTCTGGCGGAGCATAATTCATCGCAGATCCAGGAAAAGCAAAAAGCGGAAAAGATATTATTGCGACCGGATATAGAGCTGGACCACCTGGTAGATGCCATTCCTTTCCTGAAAGAACAGGTAAAAAATTATACAAAAGAAGAACTGGAACAGGCATCTATTCTCACCAAGTATGAAACCTATATTGAAAAAGAAAAGGAATTGGTGAACCGGATGAGCGAAATGGAAGACCGGATCATCCCCCAGGGATTTGATTATTCAAAACTGGGTTCCCTGGGAAACGAAGCCAGGGAAAAGCTGAATCGTATTCGCCCGCAAACACTCGGACAGGCAAGCCGCATTTCCGGGATCAAGCCCAGTGATATCCAGATATTGATGGTGTACATGGGGCGATAAACAATTCTGGCTTTACATATTCGACATCAGTTTCCCGTTGATTTTTCTGCCACTGAAGCGTTTCACGGACTGGAGGATTGGCGTAGCAAAAACGGAAACAAAGCTTATCGCCTTCACCCTTTACCGGCAAAAAATACTTTTTAGTGACACCAAAAACGTTGCATGTTCTTTAAAAGTTTATTCGCCACAGCAGTCTTTATATGTATTGCCGGCGGCAGTGTTGCCCAAAACCAGGCAACACCCGAACATCTTTCAGGTTTTCTGACAACCTCCGGAACATTTAAGTTCGCTCCCAAATGGATCGCCTATGCAGAATTGCAGGCCCGTTCTATTGAAAAATTTCGGACCGTTGATTATTATGAAATAAAAGGAGGCGCCGGCTATAACATCAACGACAATAACCAGGCGTTTGCCGGAATTGGCCGGTATGCCAATTATAAAGAAAAAAATCTTTCGCAGGAAGAGCTCCGACTCTGGCTGCAGTACACGTTCAGTCATTATATTTCAAGGATCGACCTTGATCACCGGATCCGGGCGGAAGAGCGCTTTTTTCACGATCCAAACACCGGGAAAAAAAATAGCACTCAGCGTTACCGCTATCGCCTCAGCCGCACCTATTGGCACGGTATTCGCGGCGGCAGCGACGAC
>JAGIAQ010000149.1:0-281 GCA_017744795.1 Niabella sp.
GCATACTTTTCAAATGCAGTTCGGGTGTCGCTCGGAGATAGTACGGTGCATGAAGGCGACCGGGAGCTTCGCACGGGCAGTACGGTTTGTTTTCCGGCTGGCTGGCGCAACGACAATAGCCTGGTGGCATTTAGCCTTAACGGGGCAAAACTGGCGCACAAAGCTCCTGTTAGCTGGAAGGAGGTTCATAGTGCAACCGTTTTTCTTGTAACGCCTGACGGATTAAAAACCGGGGAAACCATCAAAGTGGAGGAACGGCAATTTTCTTTAGAACTGAAACC
>JAGIAQ010000149.1:291-8652 GCA_017744795.1 Niabella sp.
GTGCTGTTGGTGCCCGGCAAATTATAATAATGCAATTATTAAAAATGAACAATTTGGCCAGAAGGAATAGCGGAGCCTCAATCAGGCGTTATGGCGCTGTTTTTTTTAAGTTCCTTAATAAACTACACATAATAAGAGAAACAAGGCTACTACTCATTGTATTGGTTATTTCTTTAGCTGGATTTTCTCAAACGCCGGCGGGAGGCTATTCAAACGATATGCCCAACAACCAACCCTGTAAAGTAATTTTTGCTGAAAACACCGGCCGTTTGCAATTAATATATGAAGGAACCGTCCTGCTGCAGGCGCAACTGGCTTCTAATGCAGCCAAGCCCCGGCTGGTTCAGCAGGTAGACACGTCAGCCGGCAATAACGCGCTTACGCAAAGCCTGAAATTCAGCGCAAATGAAATACATTTAAAGGGCGTTGTAAACACAAGCAACGAAGCAATAGCTGCGGAATACAACAATTCATACCAGCAACGATTTCCCATTGTAAGAACTACTATCGGCAATAGCAGTAAAAACCTTCGTAATAATTCAATATATGATCGCTACTGCGACTGCATGATTGAATTCAGGGCGCGAAATGGAACCATAAAGATCGTACCCGGTAATAAAAAAGACAAGACCAAAAGCTTTGCAATCATTGGCAATGATGAAAATATAGAAATTATCTTTCGTCCCCTGTTTTATCAAAAGCACAAAGGGTTGAAATATTTTACTCCGCGTACTTATAGCGTATGGCAGGAGCCGGTTACAGGATGGTCATCCTGGTGGGCTTATTTCAGAAAGTTTAATGAACAGGATCTACAGAAGCTTTTGCAGGTATGGGATAAAAAAAGGCTTCATGATTTTGGCTATAAGTATATACAGATCGATGATGCGTACCAGGGAGGTTTGGATGCCGGCCACCATGCACCAGCCAAAGGACCGAATGGCTATTACGCAACAGGCCCAAAGACCTGGTTGAACTGGAAAAAAGATTTATTCCCCCATGGATTGCAGGGCTATGTTAAATCCGTAAAAGAAGCCGGCTTTGTACCTGGAGTATGGATGGGTTGTTTTTTTACCGCAACCGATACGGTCATGAATCACCCTGATTGGTTTGTAAAAGACAGTTTGGGCCAACCTGCTATCGGCCCCTGGGTAACCTATGCTATTGACGCAACCAATAAAGATGCTGTAAACTCGCTCATTCGCCCAACTTTCAAAGGATTAAAGCAGGCGGGTGTCCGGTATGTAAAAATTGACCAGTTACGCCATTACCTGTATGATAATATGCACAACAACCTGGCCTACTTCAGAAACGGCAGGAATACACCTGATTCCGTTTTTCGCAGCTATCTCAGAACAGCACGGGAAGAACTAGGGCGTAATACATATATATTGTCCTGCTGGGGCGTATTGCCGCAGGCTGTTGGCCTGGTAGATGCCTGCCGGATGGGCGGCGATGGATATGGCCCCGTAACGATGCAGCAATATAATTCATGGAATGGCATTGTCTGGATCAACGACCCTGACCATTGCGATATTTATCCTGCTTTCAAAGCACTAGACCATGGCAATGTAAAAAATGTACAGGTAGTAAAAGCGTCAACCGGGGAAACGCGGCTCAGGCCTGCATTGGCCTCGGTTGCAGGCGCGACTTTGATATTGAGCGATAAGCCGGAAGTATATGAAAATGACAGTTTACTGGAAGGTGTAAAACGCGCCGCCCCGGTTTTATTCAGTCTGCCCGGGCAACTGTACGATTATGATCCCGCAAAGTCCTCACGTCTTGTAAATTTAGATGATGAAAGCATCAAAAAAGGCGCGGGCAACTCACCCATAGATGCAGATCAGTTTGGCACTGTATGCCCCTGGTGGCTCAATGAGATCAATCGCAATTTTGAGGATTGGAATGTGCTCAGCCGTTTGAACTGGACCAAAAATACGATGCCTTCAGCCGTCGTTCGTTTTGCAGATCTTGGTCTGGATGCAAAAAAAGAGTACCTGGTTTTTGAATTCTGGAACAAGCGGTTTCTTGGAATCGTTAAAGATAGTTTCGAAGCCCCTGAATTGGCCGCCAGCGATATCAACACGTTTGCCATCAGGGAACGGAAAAATCATCCCCAGCTTATTTCCACGAACCGGCACCTGTCTCAGGGAGGTTATGATCTTATAGAAGTTGAATGGAAGAATAATACACTCACGGGTGTCAGCAAAGTGGTTAAAGGAGATCTATATCAGTTATACATTTCCGCCCTTCCCGGGTATCAGGTGATGAAAGCGGACATTGCAGAAAAACAAATGTCTTATACCCGGCAGGGGCAGTATTATATATTTAGTTACATGCCAGCGGCTACCGGAGAGGTAAACTGGAACATTTTGTTTGAAAGAAAATAATACTTCTCAACTTTTTCGTGGTCGTAAAACAATCAGCATTATCCTCCTTTATCAATCCTCTTTGCCTGAAGCGCCTTTTTCCTGTATTCGGAAGGGGTCATCTTATGAATGCTTTTAAAAAACTTATTAAAATTCGCAAGATTGTTGTATCCGCATTCATAGCAGACATCCGATATGGAATGATTGGGATCCTGCAATAACCTGGAGGCGTGACCAATCCTTAATTCATTTAAAAACCGGGTAAAAGGTTTCTGTGTGCGACTTTTGAAATAACGGCAAAAGGCATTTGGCGTCATATAGCAGAGATCCGATACTTCTTTCAGATCAATATCCCGTTGAAAATGCTGCATCAGGTACTGGTATACTTTATTGATGCGATCGGTGTCTTTCTCATCATATAAATTCTTGTATGAAATACTTGCCAGATACTCATGATCGCTTGATATCGACAAAATATGTATAATTTCCAGGAAAGAAATAATTTGCCGTATATCATGTTCTTTAGACAGATCAATGAGCTTCTCGGCCACCAATGCTTTTGTTTTGCCATAAAAACAGAGCCCCCGGTTTGCACGATTGATCAGTGCCTCGATCGGTTTGATCATCATTGGCTCGTCTGTAAGGTTTAACAAAAAGTCTCTCGGAAAATAAATTACCGTGGCCTTCACTTTCAGATGATCATTCCCCGAATAAAAAATCTCGTCGCTTTGCCAGATATGCGGCAGGTTGGGCCCCATCAATACCAGATCTGCGTCCTCAAAATTACTAATATGGTCTCCAACGATCCGCTTGCCGTAGCTTTTTTCAACCCACACCAATTCACAAAGCTGATGAAAATGAAACGGCTCATCAAGATAAAACTGCTCTACGTGCTTTATTTTAATGGTTTTCGTACCATCGAGTGAAACATTTATAAGCTGTGGCTTCATACCTTATGTTGAATAATTTTAAAATGAAAATACAAACTTTAAGAAAACCTTTAAACAAAATTCTTACAGTTTGCTTCCGGTATTCTTCAAACATCTAATGCAATCTACTTTCTGTTTCGAAGCCCATTCCGCCAAATTCGCAGGACATCCTTTCTGTGATGCAAAGAATCAGTTCTGTTAAAAAAGTTTGAATATCGGGTCAATTAGTTGTTGGCATCACCTGTCACGCGAAGCTACTTTTGTCAGCAACAAAATATGATATGAGAAAGATCTTATTGTTTGTCATGCTCCTGGGCAATGCCGTGCTATTTGCCCAGAATAAAAAAATCATTACCGGTGTCGTAAGAGATACCAGCCAGGCTTTGTTATCTGGCGTAACGGTACAGTTAAAAAACAGCCCGATTGTTTCGGTTACAGATTCATCGGGGCATTTTGCAATTGAATCACTTAACCCTCAAAAGGACGTGTTACAGTTCAGCTTTGTCGGCTACCAGCCTGTTGAGCAACGCGTGGATCCAGGTAAAGACATGCAGGTATTCATGATGCAGGAAACAAAGGCGGGTGATGAGGTAGTGGTAGTTGCCTTTGGTACGCAGAAAAAAACCACTATGGTGGGCTCTGTAACCAGCATCAGCGCTAAAGAGCTGAAAGGCCCCACCAGCAACCTTACTTCCATGTTGGCTGGCAGACTTGCAGGTATCATAGCTTTTCAGCGAAGCGGGGAGCCGGGCCAGGACAATGCAAATTTCTTTATTCGTGGCCTCGGAAATTTCGGTACGGGAAAACGGGATCCGCTGATTTATATTGATGGAATTGAAAGCTCCAATGACGATCTTGCCCGTTTACAACCAGACAACATTGAAAATTTTTCACTTCTGAAAGATGCCAACGCCACGGCATTATACGGTGCCAGAGGCGCAAATGGAGTCGTTTTGATCACAACCAAACAAGGTAAGGCGGGCCAAACGAAATTCAATTTCCGGCTGGAGAATCGCTTATCGGGTAATACGAAACTGTATAAACTTGCCGACAATATCACTTATATGCGGCTCGCGAATGAAGCGGTTACTACCCGTAGCGCTACCGATCCCATCCCCTATGATCCCAATAAAATAGACAATACAGCTGCAGGTAAAGACCCCATTCTCTTTCCCAGCAATAACTGGATGAAGCTGTTGGTAAAAAATTACACCAATAACATCTCGTCGAATTTCGATATGAGCGGCGGCACCGAAAAAGCCCGGTTTTTTGTTTCCATGACATATGATGAAAATAATGGCTTGATGCGCGAGCAAAATCTCAATGCTTTTAAAAGCAATATCAAATTGCGCACCTATTCCGTTTTATCAAATATTAATCTAAAAGTAAGCAATACAACGGATGCGTTGATCCAGGTGCGTGGTCGCTTTGACGACTATAACGGGCCTGTTGGCGGCGGTTCCGCAATTTTTACGGCAGCTTCCACCAGTAATCCAGTTGCCTACCCCGCACTGTATCCACAAAGTTATTTGCCTTATGCCAAACATCCGCTTTTCGGAAATTCATTTGTGCCTGGCTACAACAATACCGCCTTATATATAAATCCTTATGCACAGGCGGTTTCGGGCTATCAGCAAACAAACACTTCCACTGTAACACCGCAAATAACCATAAATCAGAATCTTAAAGGAATTACAAAGGGGCTTACTGCCCGTTTAATGGCCTACACTACTCGTGATGCTTATTTTGCTGTTTCCCGGCAATACAATCCTTTTTATTATTCCGCCTCCGTAATTTCAGGTGATACTGTTTTATCGCTGCTCAATGATGTCCGCAATGGCGTCCAGATTGGAAGCGGCCCCACCGAGTATCTGAATTATAATCCTGGCGACAAACAGGTAAGCACGGTATTGTACAGCGAGGCAGCGGTGAACTATTTGAGGGTCTTCAATACTAAACATTCCGTGGGTGCTAATCTTATTGGAACTTTACGCAATGCCCTGTCAGGCAATGCCGGTTCGCTTCAATTATCGCTACCCGCACGCAACCTCACCATGGCCGGAAGGGCCACTTACGGCTATGATAACCGTTATTTGGGAGAGTTTAATTTTGGTTATAACGCATCCGAACGGTTTGCCCCGAAAAACCGCTGGGGGTTTTTCCCTTCTATAGGTGCGGGCTGGGTAGTATCCAACGAAAAATTCTTTGAACCTCTTCTTAACGTAATTACCAGTCTCAAGCTGCGCGGCACTTACGGTTTATCCGGAAACGATGCGATAGGAAATCCCAGTGAGCGTTTTTTCTACCTTTCCAATGTCACGTTTAACGGCCCGGGATATACTTTTGGCCAAAACTTCAACTACTCCCGCCCCGGGGTCAATACGCTCAGGTATGCGAACGATGATATTACCTGGGAAACCAGCACACAGGGTAATGTGGGGCTGGACATGACCCTTTTTAAAGACCTGAATATTGTTGTAGATGCGTACAAAAGAAAGGTAGACCATATCCTGCTTAACAGAAGCGCCACCGTGCCCACTTCCCTCGGCTTACAGTCCAGCGTAGTGGCCAGTACCGGCCGTACCGATGTTAAAGGCCTGGAAATAGCCCTTACTTATAATAAAGAATTGGGTAAAGACTTCAGCCTGCTATCAAGAGCCAATTTTACTTTCAGCCAGAATAAAGTAATCTATACGGAAGAGCCTTCCTATCCAGCGGGATTGGGGTATTTATCCCATGTAGGCAACTCAAGCGATCAGCTATATGGGCTCATCGCCGAGCGTTTATTCACCGACAATGTAGAGGTTGTAAATTCTCCGCAACAGGGTTTTGGCCAGTACATGGCGGGTGACATTAAATACCGGGACCTGAATGGTGATGGAAAAATTACCAGTCTGGACTATGCGCCTATTGGCTGGCCCACAGTTCCTGAAATCACATACGGTTTTGGCGGCACTCTTGCTTATAAAAACCTGTTTGATTTTAGTCTCTTCTTCCAGGGCTCAGCCCGCTCTTCCTTCCTGATCGATGCCGGCTCACATCCAGCAAGCGACGGCAGTGGCAATATTGCCGGCATCTCGCCGTTTGTTACCAATCCAAGAACGATCAGCGGCAACAATATCATTGTAGCCCAATCCGGCTTGCTGGATATAATCGCAAAGGATCATTGGTCTGAAGATAACCGTAACCCCTACGCCTTTTGGCCAAGATTAAGCAGCGCTGTCAATAACAATGACGCCATGCCCTCCACCTGGTGGCTGCAAAACGGCAATTTCCTCCGCTTAAAGCAAATAGATATCGGTTTTAATCCGAACAACCGGTTATTAAAAAAATACAAGCTGCAATTGCTACGTATTTATGCGAGTGCACAAAATATTTTCACTTTCAGCAACTTTAAACTCTGGGATGTAGAAATGGCTGGAAATGGCCTGGGGTACCCTTTGCAACGCGTATTCAGCCTGGGGATCCGGTTGGGCTTTTAACCTTGGAAATAAAATACAAATTCATAAAAATCTTTCATAAAATGGGAACCTTGATAAAGTTAAATATGAGAATAGCTCTCCCTTTTATTCTCCTGTTGTCCTTGTTACTTTCATCGTGCAAAAAATTCCTGAACATTGTTCCGGACAATTTACCACAAATTGAAAATGCTTTTACACTAAGGCAGGAAGCGGAAAAATATTTGTTCACCTGCTATTCTTATCTTCCGGACGATGCGTCAACAGTAAGCAATCCGGGGTTTTTGGGCAGCGACGAAATGACCACACCGCTTACAAGCCGCTATAATGATTATGCTAATAACCTGCCGCGCGGCAACCAGAATGTCACCAATCCTTATTTTAATTATTGGGATGGTTCCGGTGTTCCGTCTTTGTTTAAAGCGATACGCGACTGTAATGTTTTTATTGAGAACATGAAAGATATGAGCAAGGTTCCAGATATCGGTTTAGATGAACGGAACCGCTGGATAGGAGAAGGGATGTTCTTAAAAGCCTATTATCATTTTTTCCTATTGAGGGCTTATGGTCCTATACCTATAACAGACGTGAACGTACCGATCAATGCGCCAGCAGATCAGTTCAGAGTAAAACGGAACCCGGTAGATGATGTGGTAAACTATATCGCCGCTCTTTATGATTCCGCTGCCACCAGATTACCGGATGTGATAAGAGACCGGGTTAATGAACTGGGCCGTGTTACCCGGCCCGCCGCCCTGGCAATGAAAGCCAGGCTTCTTGTATTGGCGGCAAGCCCATTGTTTAATGGCAATAATGATTATGTAAGTTTTAAAAATAAAGATGGGCAACTACTTGTAAATACAACTTTTGATGTTAACAAGTGGAAACGCGCTGCCGCCGCCTGCAAGGAGGCTATAACCGTTTGCGAACAAAACGGCATTCAGTTATATACCTTTCCTGCACAGGGCTTTGCCTTAACTGACACAGTAATGAAGCAAAACAGTATCCGTGCCGCGGTTACGGACGAGAGTTGGAATAGCGAGTTAATATGGGGCTCGGCTGCGGCAAGTACTACAACGCTTCAGTCTGTAACTGTGGCGCATTTTAATTTAAATTATGGCGGAAGCAACGGAGCAATTGCAGACCAGGGGGCAACTTATAAAACCACACAATTCTTCTATTCCAAAAACGGGGTGCCCATCAACGAGGATAAAACACTGGACTTCACCAACCCTGCTGCCATAAGAGCCGGCACCGCCGCTGAAAAATATAATAACACCCAAAGCTATCAATCGGCACGCATCAACTTTGACCGGGAAAACCGGTACTATGCCTCACTGGGGTTTGACGGTGGTCCCTGGTATCAGCTAAGCTCTCTCGCCGATCAAACAACGCTCAGGGTAGAATCCAGACCCGATAAAGGAAGTGCGGGAACGCCCCTGCCCATGACCGGTTACTTTGCAAAAAAGCTAACCAATCTAAAGTTTGTCTGGTCGGCAGGTAATGGCGTTACCATACAGCGCTATCCCTGGCCGGTGATGCGGCTAACCGATTTATATCTTTTATATACTGAAGCATTGAACGAAGCGCAGGGGCCGGTAGATGATG
>JAGIAQ010000014.1:0-223 GCA_017744795.1 Niabella sp.
TCTTCCGGCTCGTTCAATGTACTCTTGAATTCCACATCATCTAAAATACCTAAAGCGCTATCGTAGGCTTCCTGCGTTTCTTCTTCAGTGGCATCGCCAGCCTTCCAGAAATCAAACAACACGGCAAAATCCTCTACCGACGCATCTGCTTTATGAAACAGATCCATCCAATATTCATTTGTTTTAAGTGTTTTTAAAATATCTGTGGCACGCTGATTATCGC
>JAGIAQ010000014.1:233-58972 GCA_017744795.1 Niabella sp.
CCTTACCCCGAGAACGCGGGACCGCATATCTTGTAATTTTTCCTGTGTCATAGTTGGCAAAGATACGGCGTATTTCTGATTTGTGATTGATTATTGGCCGGGCAGCAGTACTACTATCTGCTTTTCTTGCGTCGCACACTTGTGCTGCAGTGCGCAGCGCGACAGGCCCACTATTGCCCATTCACTATTGACCATTGACTACTCACTTTTATCGCTACCTTTGCACATAAATTTTTCTCGTCCAAATACTGTTTGTTATGGATGATTTCATCGCAGCGCGGTCACAAATGGCGCTCTCGTTAGGTTTCCACATTATTTTTTCCTGCATCGGCATGATCATGCCGTTCTTTATGGCCGTTTCCCATTACCAATGGTTGAAAAACGGCGACCCGGTTTATAAAAATGTAACCCGCGCCTGGAGCCGGGGCGTTGCCATTTTTTTTGCAACGGGGGCTGTTTCCGGCACTGTATTATCTTTTGAACTGGGGCTGCTATGGCCGGAGTTTATGAAACATGCCGGCCCTATTTTCGGCATGCCCTTTTCCCTGGAAGGCACCGCCTTTTTTATTGAAGCCATCGCGCTGGGATTTTATTTATACGGGTGGAACCGTTTTAATAAATGGTTTCACTGGTGGACCGGTGTGGTTGTAGGCGTCAGTGGATTGCTATCCGGGATTTTGGTGGTAGCCGCCAACGCCTGGATGAACAGCCCGGCAGGATTCGATTACGTGAACGGACAGTATATCAATATTGACCCCATCGCCGCCATGTTCAACAAGGCCTGGTTCCCGCAGGCCCTGCATATGATCCTTGCTGCGCTTACGGCCACCGGTTTTGCCGTAGCCGGAGTGCATGCTTTCATGATCTTAAAAAGAAAAAACGTCCGCTTTCATACAAAGGCCTTCCGCATCGCCGCCGTTTTTGCCTGCATTGGCGCCATCCTGCAACCTTTCAGCGGGGATATTTCGGCCAAAAGTGTAGGTGAACGCCAGCCAGAAAAGCTGGCGGCAATGGAAGCTCATTTTAAAACAGAAGCAAAAGCAGGTTTAATTATTGGCGGTATCCCGGATGTAAAAAATGAAACCGTTCGCTATGCCATAAAGATTCCCGGTGCGCTCAGTTTTCTGGCACACGATAATTTCAATACCCCTGTTACCGGACTGGATGCTTTTCCCAAAGACAGCCGCCCCCCAGTGGCCATCACCCACTATGCTTTTCAGACCATGGTGGCCATAGGTATGCTGATGCTCCTGATCGCGGTGTTTTATTTTTTTACTTTGTGGAAAAAAAAGAAATGGCTGGAGAAAAGATGGTTACTGAAATTATTTGCGCTGGCCACACCGGCGGGTTTTATGGCGGTTGAAGCCGGATGGACAGTAACAGAAGTGGGCCGGCAGCCCTGGATCATTTACGGTATCATGCGTACCCGGGATGCAGTTACCCCGATGCCGGGAATCGTTTATTCTTTTTACATCTTTACGGCGGTTTATTTTTCATTAAGTATAATAGTCGTGTTTTTATTATACCGGCAGGTAAAAATGGTAGGGCAATTGTATGATATACCGGCATAATTTGACACCGGACGTTTGAAGTTAACAACAAACTAAAAACAATAAATAATAAATGCTATACATCGTAATGGCATATTTGTGGGCGGCAGTGCTGTTGTACGTTTTAATGGGCGGTGCAGATTTTGGTGCGGGCATTCTTGAATTTTTTTCCACCCAAAAAAGCAAGGATAAAACCCGCAACGTAATGTACCGCGCCATCGGTCCTGTCTGGGAAGCCAACCACATGTGGCTGATCATCGCCATTGTGGTGTTATTCGTGGGCTTTCCTGTTATTTATTCAACGATGTCCATTCACCTCCACATTCCTTTAGTCATTATGCTTCTGGGGATTATTGCGCGGGGCACCGCTTTTACATTCCGGAACTATGATGCGGTAAAAGACCGGATGCAGGTGATCTATTCAAAAACGTTTATGTATTCCAGTCTGGTAACGCCTTTATTTTTGGGTATTATTGCCGGCAGTGCTGTTTCCGGAAAGATCGACTTAAATGCAACTGGTTTTGTGGAGGCCTATATCTTCAGCTGGCTGGGATTTTTCCAGGTAGCCGTTGGAGTGTTTACCGTGACCATATGCGGCTTCCTGGCTGCCATTTACATTATAGGAGAAACCAAAACCGAAGCGGACCGGCTGCGTTTTATAACAAAAGCCAAGCACATGAGCATTGCAGCATTAATCGCAGCCGCCCTGGTGTTGCTGGCTGCGTTCAAAGACGGGATTCCCCTAACGCATTGGCTTTTTGGCAACCCGGTAAGTTTTACCTGTGTAATCCTCGCCGTGGTTTCTCTTGTGTGGATGTGGGTTTCGTTGTTTCGTCAGTCTACAAAATGGTTGCGTATCATTGCCGGCGCGCAAATCACCTTGCTCCTCGTTGCCATCACTTATGAGCACTACCCGGTATTGATCAACCTGAAAAACGCAGAAGGGTTGTCCTTACTGATCCATCATGGTTCCGATAAAAGCATCCGGGCTCTTGCCATTGCACTATTGGCCGGGAGCGTTTTTATTCTGCCAGCCTTGTTTTATCTGTTATATAGTTTTAACAGGCAGGAAGAACCTGCTGCATAGAGAAAGTACGCTTTTTATAAAACCGGCTCTTTTCTTTTATTGTCTTTGAACGGAATACCCCGCACGGTACCGGCATCATTTTATCCCATTACTTCTTTGTCGGTTTTCTGGTGACAGGGAGACTTGTGTGACAGCAATAGTACAATTTTGCTGCGCGTCGCCCCAGTCTTCTGTGTCCCACCAGGAAACCAAACTGACACCCGGCTTGCTTTTAATGCCCACCCTTAAAAAACTATAGCCCCGGAAAAAATGTTATACACCTGTAGCAATTATATTAAAAGAATCTAATTTCTATAACTTCTTACCCCGCCCGTTAACCTAAAAAAATCACGACTCTTATTTGTCGTGATTTTCAAAATCTATTATCTATTCACCATTGACTATTCCCTTTCTTTAGTGCATCATCTCGCTCATATCCATTTTTTCACCGGCACCTTTACGTTTCCGGATGAAAAGAATAAAAGGAATACAAACCAGGAACATCAGGCCCAGGTACAGGAACACATCCATGTAGGAAAGTACCGTAGACTGTTTTGTAACCGTAAAATCGAGAATTTTATAGGCAGACTGCAAGGCTACATCAGGCGTCATGCCTTTTGCCATAAAACTATGCTGCAGCGTATTAACGCGTTGTTGCACATTCAGGTCATTTACGTTCAGTTTTGAAACCAGATCATTCCGGTACAACATATTCCGGTTAGCAATAAATGTGGTGATGGCTGCCACACCGAAGGAGCCACCCAGCTGGCGCATCATTCCCGTAAAGGCCGCGCCCTGCCCTATTTCCTGCCCCCGCAATGTGGAAAGCGACAGCGTGGTGATGGGGATAAACAGCAAGCCAAGCCCAACACCCCGAACGATCAGCATCCAGAAAAAAGCATCTTTACCCGTGTCCGGCGTAATGATTCTATACCCCCAGAAACTGTACACAAAAAACAGGAACAGCCCGGTTGCCACCATGTATTGCTGCGGCACTCCCTTGGCAATCATTCTTCCGATCAGGGGCATCATAAAGGCTGTCGCCACCGTGGCCGGGATCATTAAAAGTCCCGCCTGGAAGGCCGTCCAGCCCAATATGCTTTGTGTGTAAAGCGGCACAATAAACGTAGAGCCGTATAATCCAAAACCAAGAATAAAGGACATCACCGTTCCAATCCGCAGGTTCCCATTCTTCAATACCCTTAATTCTACGATCGGATTCTTATACGTTAACTCCCGCCAGATGAAAAAGAACAATCCCAAAATAGCAGAAATGGTAAGAACTACAATTACTTTACTCGAAAACCAATCATCCTCGTGCCCCCTTTCCAGTATATATTGCAGGGAGCCCACTGTAACACTTAAAAGAAAAATACCCAGCCAATCAATTTCATTCACTGCCTTTTTAGCCGCATACCGGGGGCTCCGTACGAACTGCAGCGTAAGCAGCGTGGCAATGATCCCCAGTGGAATATTGATATAAAAGATGTACGGCCAGCTGAAATTGTCTACGATGTATCCGCCTAAAGGAGGTCCCAGTGTGGGGCCCACAATAACGCCCAGGCCGTAAATGGCCTGGGCCATTCCTCTTTTTTCAATCGGATAAGACTCGGTTATAATAGTTTGTGAAGTAACCAGTAATGCACCACCGCCCAGGCCCTGTAAAAAACGAAAGGCAACCAGCTCCCATATATTAGTGGCATTGCCACACAGGAAGGAACAAATGGTGAAAATAACAATAGAAACGGCAAAGTAATTACGACGCCCGAATTGCTGGGAAAGCCAGCTGGTCATGGGCACGATGATCACGTTACCAATTGCATACGCGGTAATAACCCAGCCCACTTCAGACAACGTAGCGCCCAGGTTACCCTTCATATCATTCAATGCCACGTTAACAATAGTACTGTCAACAATTTCCAGTAAGGCACAAATAATGGCGGTGATGGTAATGATCGCGCGCCGCGCGCCATATTCTACAAGAGAATCCTGTTGTTCCATAAATTGATACTAATTAAGAGTAACATCAACAACCACGTTCATTCCTGCACGCAGCTTTTTAACAAGAGAATCATTTTTATTAGTAAACTCAATTTTTACCGGAAGGCGCTGCACTACTTTTACAAAGTTACCACTGGCATTATCTGCCGGCAATAAAGCCGATACCGATCCGGTTGCAGGTGAAAAAGAAGTAATAGTTCCTTCAAACTTATGTTTAGGGAACGCATCCACACTAATATCCGCTTTTTGTCCGGTTACCATTTTGGATAATTGTGTTTCTTTAAAGTTGGCAACGACCCATTTTTCATCATTTAACACCACGCTGAATAGTTGAGCACCCGCCTGTATGTATTGCCCTACCTGAACGGGAACTTTAGAAACCACCCCGTCGGCATTTGCAACAATCACGGTGTAACTCAGGTTCAATTTTGCATTTTCCACATCCACAACGCGCTGCCGCACCATTGCGTCAGAAACACTGATCTGTTTTGATGTAGCGTTTGACTGAGAGCTTACCGCCCCGGTTTGCGCAGCCGCCTGGTTCCGCTGCTCCTGCAGTACCTGCAACTGCCGGTCGGCAGTTTGCTTTGCGGCCAGTGCCTGTTCATATTGTTGCTGGGTAATGGAATGGTCTTTGATCAGGTTCTCATAGCGCTTCAGATCCTCGCCAGTACGCCATACATTTACTTTTGCTGCTTCAATTTGCGCGTTCGCGGTAGCAACGGCCGCGTTAGCAGTACCAATATTTCTACGTGCGGCTTCGGTTCCCGCCTCTGCAGACGCCACATTGCTTTTTGCCGTAACCAGCGCCGCTTCCGCCTGATCCAATGCTACTTTCAGGTCTTTTGTATCCAGCACCACCAGGGTATCGCCCTTGTGCACAAACTGGTTGTCGTTTACTTTTACTTCAGCAATATAACCCGATATTTTAGAGATCACCGGGCTCACGTTAGCAGTAATCTGCGCATCATCTGTGTCTTCATGATGCTGCCCGTGCACATAGGATTTAATTCCAAAATAACCGCCCACAACTACCAGTAAAGCCAGTATAACAAAGAAAATAGGGCTTCTTTTTTTCTTTTGAGTCGATTCGTTAGATTGCTCCTGAACCGTGGTTGCTTGTTCGTTTGCCATTGTATTTGTATTAATAGTCTTAAAAGTTTTATTTAATCAGGGTGCCGGAAGCTTCCAGTAATTTCTGGGAAGCCAGCGCTGCATCAGCTTTCGCGTTGAGTAATTTGATCCGGGACGACAATAATGAAGCATTGGCGTCCAGCAGATCCGTTATCGTAACCAGGCTGTTGTCGTATTTATTTTTAGTGATCCGGTAATTTTCTTCTGCTTGTGTTAATGCCTGGACGTTTACATCAATCTTCTTTTTTGCCAGCAGCGCATTCTGATAATCCCGGTTGATCTCCAGCCGGATATTATCCGTAAGCAGGTCTCTCGACGCAGTCAGCTCCTGAACCTGAGCCTTCGCCTTGCGGATGCTCGCTCCGGTTTTCCATAAACTGGATAAGCTATACTGTACTCCAATTCCGCCGTTGATCGCATTGGTAACAGAAAGCACTTTTGGAACATCTACTGCAATATAACCGCCGGTTAATGCCAGGCTGGGAAAGTAATCGGCACGCGCGGCTTTGATGCCTGTTTGCGCAGCCTTTTCCTGGTAGCCCAAAGCCTGCATATCTTTTCTATTTTGAATCGCCTGCTCTTCATAATAAGTAACGGGTTGCTCTTCCGCAGCAATGATAAAAGAAGAATCCACTTCTATAAGGGTTGTTTCGGGTAACCCTAAAAGCAGATCCATATTTACATTGGCTATCGCATTATTGTTTTGCGCTTCCAGTAACTGCAATTCAATATCCGATGTTTGCAGCTGTGCTTTTAAACGATCATTGCGCGCCATCAGGCCGTTATTTTCCAACTGCAGAAAATTGGAATCCCGGTGCTGCGAGGCCGCCAGGTTCTCCCGGATCACTCCGATCAGCTGTGCCGATTTAAATAAATTGGCATATGCTTCCGTAAGGTTATAGGCAATTGCGTTCTTATCATTCCCTTCGTTCAGCCGTACCGCTTCCAACAGGTATTTTGAAGATTCGATCCCGTACCGGATCTTTCCGCCGGCATAAAGCGGTAATGACACGTTCGCTATCCCATACATCGCCTGTGAAACTGTGGGGAACGAGCTGCCAGATGAAGAACCGGAAGACGATCCTGATCCGCTGCTGCTTTTTGCCATCTTCATATCAAGATTCACCTGGGCAAGCCGCATATAACTCCCGGTCACTTTAAAATCAGGCAGCTGATGGTTTTTTGCTTCCTCCACGGCCGCCGTGGCTTCCTGTATTTTAGCCTGATCAATTTTCAGGTGCTTACTGTTTTGCAACCCCAGCTCCACCGCTTCTTTTAATGAAAGTTTTTTTGTCTCCTGTGCAGAAAGATGATTACTCAAAACCATACATCCCAGTAAAAAAACGACGATGGTTGTTATTCTTGTATTCATAGCCTTTAACTATTTTCTTTTAAGTTTATTTATCCGATTCCTGCACCAGCAGGTAACTTTTTACAATGGTTTTTAAATGTGCTTTTAACCGGGGGATCACCAGCTTTAAGAACTCCTCTTCATTATCCGGCGCAATACGGTATTGTTCACATAAATAACGCCGGGTATTAAATGCCTGATTAATGGTACCAAATACAGTTAGTGCCAGAATAGTGACGTCCACATTTTTTTTAAAGATCCCTGTCTTGGCGCCTGCTTTAATTGCACTTTTCAGCAGCATACTGTTTTTAGTCTTCATACTACGGACACTTTCATACAGGACCTGATTTTTCATAACACCCTGCTCCCGCACCATTAACAAATGAAAATTCCGGTTGGCCGCTATAGCATCAATATAGGTATCGATGATATGCCCGATCTTGTCTTCCGGGGCCATATCGCTGGCAAAAACGATTTCCTCCAGCTTTGTCCGAATGGTAGTTACATGCTTCGTAAAAATAGCTTCCAGCAGCTTCTCTTTGGAACCAAAGTAGTAGGAGATCATGGCCACATTTACATCTGCCGCTTTTGCAATATCCCGTACTGAAGTATTATCAAAGCTGTTGGCTGCAAAAAGTTGCACCGCAGCTTCCATAATGTCCAATTGCTTTTGTGTAAATTCTTCTGCCACTTTTTAAACGATTTCTACCCCAAAGATATTAAACATCTGTTTAATTAATCAAACATTTGTTTAATATTCATAAAAAATTAACCTGCGTCAAGGAGTGACACTCAGTCACTTACAGAAAATTACCCACTGGACATAAAAGCAAAATCGTTCATAATATATTGTGAATTAATAAAAAAAGAGGCCGGTAAGGCCTCTGGGGATCATGAATATTCAAAAGAGCGACGCTCTTGTTTTAATTACAATTTGTACTTTTCCCTGTACCGGTGGTACAACTGGGTTTGTTTATTCGCCAGGTTTATCTTGCGTCCCTGGATGAAAGCATCAGTAACAATACTTTTATCCATATCAAGGATATCACCGGATGAGATGACGATGTTAGCATCTTTACCCACTTCAATGGAGCCAGCACGGTCGTCAACACCAAGGATGCGGGCAGCGTCGGCTGTAATAGCTTGCAGCGCTTCTTCCTTAGAAAGTCCATAGGCACTGGCCGTTCCGGCAAGGAAGGCAAGATTGCGATAACGCGCCTCTGCAAAATCATCATTCAGTGCAAACAATACGCCGGCTTTTTTAAGAATGGCTGGCGTTTTAAAGGGTTGGTCAATCGCATCATCCTCGAGGGTAGGCAACGCGTGCAACGCATTTAAGATCACCGGGATATTATTCTGCTTTAACAGATCGGCCAACAGGTAACTATCGCTGCCGCCAACAATCACCACATTGATGTCAAATGTTTTGGCCAGGTCAATCGCCACCAGGATCTGGCGGGAGATGTCGGCTGTTACAAACAGTTTTTGTTTCTTTTCAAACAAGGGCCTTAAAGCCTCAAATTTCAGATTTGTTTCCTGTTTGGAAGAAGCATTCGCATAAGCCTTTGCTTCTGCAAAAAAAGATTTTAATTCTTCTACCTTTTTCATTCCTTCTTTTACAGGATCTGTGGCGGGAGCCGGTCCGTAGCTACGCAACGGTTTTATAAGCTCCGGCATATTCAGCACCATCCCATTATCCGCCTTATACAAAGCATCCTCCCAGGTCCAGGCATCTAATTGTACTACCGATGAAGAGCCCGTCAGAAACCTGCCATTGGGTATCACATTTGCCAACAGGATCCCGTTAGAACGAAGCGTATTGATAATCCGCGAATCCGTATTATACGCTACAATAGAGCGCACATCAGGGTTGTATTCGCCCAGTTCATAATAATCATTGCTGCCGCGCACGCCGCTGCCGATCTCGCGCAGACCAAGATCAGTACTGGGTAAAATCAAACCAGGGTAAACATTTTTCCCAGATGCGTCAATAACGGTTGCCCCGCTGATCGTTTCGGGTTGCTCACTCACCTTCTGAATTTTTCCGTCGCGGATCACAACGGAGCCATTTTGAATTACCGCTCCTTTTCCGGTATGAATAATACCGTTATTGATAATAATAACGCCTTCCTGTTTTTTAGCGGGATAAATATCATCCTGTGCAGCTGCTGCCAACGAACAAAAGAAAAACAATATATAGAATGCCAGTTTCATTGTAATAGAATTTAATAATTAAAGATCAAAGCCATCAACGGTTAAAACACCGCCCGCGTGTTCATAATCCTCACAGTGCAAAACCACCTGGGGCGTTGGCTTCACGGCAACCGCAGGTGCTCCCCCTTTTGCAGCAGCCAGCATTTTTTGTATCAGGCGGTTGCGTTCGGTTGCAATGTGGGCCTGTTTTTGTTTGTCCTGCTCCCTGTCAAAATAAATGGTGCCATCTACCATTGTATAAAGCGCCTGCGCGTATATGCTTAGCGGATTGTTGCTCCATAAAACCAGATCAGCATCTTTTCCTATTTTAATACTCCCCACCCGGTCTTCCACATGCAATGCTTTTGCGGGGTTCAGGGTTACCATTTTAAAGGCCTCATCCTCCGTTACGCCGCCGTATTTGATCGTTTTGGCGGCTTCCTGGTTCAGGCGGCGCGCCATTTCAGCATCATCGCTGTTAATACAAACATTCAACCCCATCTTTTGCATGATCGCGGCATTATAGGGTATCGCATCCCGTACTTCATTCTTATAAGCCCACCAGTCGGAGAAAGTAGACACATTGGAACCATGTTGTTTGATGCGGTCGGCAACTTTATACCCTTCTAATATGTGCGTAAACGTGTTCACTTTGAAGCCATATTTTTCGGCAATATTGATCAGCCCCAAAATCTCACTCTGAACATAACTATGACAGGTAATAAACCGTTTCTTATTCAAGATCTCTACCAGTGCATCCAGCTCCAGGTCGCGGCGCACTTCTTTACTACCCGACTTCAGCGCTTTTTCATAGTCCCGTGCCCGTTGAAACGCATCGTTCAATACTTCGTATACACCCATGCGGGTATCGGGATAACGCGTATTCCCCATGGGCTGCGCCGTCCGTTTTACATTTTCGCCCAGCGCGAATTTGATAAACGGATCAGCCCCTTTAAACTTCAGCCCTTCATCATCTGCACCCCAGCGCAGCTTTATCAATTGCGTTTGCCCGCCAATGGTATTTGCGGAACCATGCAGGATATGCGAAGTGGTAACACCACCACTCAACTGGCGATAGATATTGATATCTTCCGGATTCAGGTTGTCGCCAATACGCACTTCCGATGTAACGGATTGTGCGCCTTCATTGATCGAGAATGCAGCAATATGCGAATGTTCATCAATGATCCCCGGAGTCAGGTACTTGCCGCTGCCGTCAATAACCCTGGCCCCGGAGGCGGAGAGCCCCTTTCCTATTTGTGCGATCTTGCCGGCTTTAACCAATACATCCGTATGTTCCAGGCGCCCGGCAGCTTCATTGGTCCAAACCGTTGCATCTTTAATAAGTATCGTTTCCTGCTGCGGCAGTTGCTCATTGCCATACCCATCAAAAGGGTACACTATTTTCCCCAACGGCGGATTGTTTTTTGCCTGCGCTGAATCTTTTCCGGTAACACCGTTTTTAACCAGGGTGGCTACCCAGCTAACCGCCGCACCTTTTTCATCCGTGCCCACCCCCTGCCAGGTAGTACCATAGTCGATGCCACTCAGTCTTATGAGGTATCCGGCCTGTGTTTTTTCAAAAACAGAATCCTTTTTGCCTGCGGGAGCTTTATCAGCTGGTTTTAATGAAAAGCTGAGGGCCACCAGACTGCCATCCGAATTAAACTTTGTTGTTAAGGCATCTTTATCTTTTACCGTAGCCTGGCTATTATTTTTTACTTCCAGGTTATACTGCCGGGTAGCGCCCGGGCCGGTAACCACAAGCTGGTATTGCCCGCTTTTTTCATTATTGATCCTGGAATTAATATCATAGCGGTCGCCCTGGATCCAGTTCTCTATCAACACGGTTTTTTCCGAAAAAAGATTACCGCTGGTGATGATGAAATTGGCGAGCTTGCCCGGCGCGAGACTGCCCACTTTATCGGAAATTTTAAGCAATGCAGCCGGAGTAGCGGTGAGCGCTTCCAATGCCGCTTTTTCCGAAAGACCGTACTGCAGCGCTTTGCGCAGGTTGGGCCAGAAAGATTTTGAATCTTTGAGGTCCGCAGCCGTAATAACAAACGGGATCTTCGCCTTTTCGAAGGCAGCCAGGTTACCGGGCGCCAGTTCCCAATGCTCCAGGTCACTTAAGGCTACAAAGCGCGCATCGGCAGGATCATCCACCTTTTGAGCCTCGGGAAAATTTAAGGAAAGAATAAAAGGCGCTTTGGTAGCCGCAATTTCTTTGATCCGCTGGTATTCATTACCACCGCCTTTAATAATATATTGCACACCAAACTCATCACCAATACGATCCGCCCGCAGATCGCTCCACTTATCATTGGCTTCAAAGATCTGGGGCAAGGGCTGATCTTCGTTCCAGGCCTCCAGCGAGCGGTTCACGCCTTCTTTTGCAGGCCGGCTTTTATACCATTGTGCATCCAGGTAGGTCTGGCGCAGCAGGGCTACGGCACCCATCATACTGCCCGGGTAGCTTTGTGTAGAGGTTCCTTTGCTAAACGAGTAGAATGCTGCGGCCTTATCTTTTAAGATCGTCAGGTTTTCTTTTTTCTTTGCGAGCGTAGCCACAACTCCCGTACCACGGGCAATACCGTCTTTTTGGTGCGACAACACGGTTCCGAACCCAAGTTCCCGTAAGGGCTGTGCTTTTGATTCATCGGTACTAAAAAGATCCACGGCATTTATCTCACTTCGGATCGCCTGGTTCCAGTTATAAGGGCCTTTAGTTGTACTAGTAAATTGCTGCGGACCAAAAAAGGAGAAATTACCCGCCGGCCTCTGCGATGCAGTCATGCCATAATCGCTGTAGACGTCTATCAGGGAGGGATAGATATAGCTCCCCTTGCAATCCACCACCACGGCATCTTTGGGGGCAGCCCCCGTTCCGATGCTTACAATTTTCCCTTCTTTTATCACCATAATACCGTTTTGCACGGTTGTATTAACATCCTTTACAATTGTCGCATTCGTAAATGCAAAAACACCGGTGCGGGGATCAGCAACGCCGTTAACGGGAAACGAGACCTGGGCAGCCGCCATAAAGACCAGCAGCCAGCTTAGTGGCAGCAATATCAATTTCTTCATCAGCAAAAAATTTTGGAGAAAAGTAGGGAAATTAATTGGAATAATAGCAACGCTAATGCTGATTTACATTTAACGTTTAACGTCTGAGGTTTGACATTTGAAAGTTCGTTCCTTAACGTTGGTTATGAGTTTATGATCTGGCGTTCAGCGTTAGGCATTGTATTTGACTTTCGGAGTGCCGGGTTTGACGTTTAACGTCTCACGTTTATCCCTAAAATAGTTGCAGGAGACCCACCGGCGGTCTCCTGCGATACGCGCTGCCATCCCGCAGCACGCAATAATATTGTGGCGTTGATCCTTACAAACTTTCTCCGTGCTGAGAACGGTCCAGCCCTTCTTTTTCCTCTTCTTCGGTTACCCGCAGCGGGGTGATAAGGTCGGTTACTTTCAGCAGGATAAACGACATCGTTAACACAAATACCACTACCCCGATCAGCACCAATACATGGGTGGTAAACAATTTTGTTTCGCCGAAAAACAATCCGTTCGCCCCGGCAGGATTGATCGCTTTATTTGCAAAAACACCAGTAAGCAACATGCCTACCATGCCGCCCACACCATGACAGGGGAATACGTCCAGCGTATCGTCGATAGATGTTTTGGTGCGCCATTCTACCATCAGGTTACTCACAATGGCGGCTATAATTCCGATCACCATCGCATGCGGGATACTCACAAATCCTGCAGCCGGAGTAATCGCTACAAGACCCACAACCGCACCGATCGAAGTGCCCATCGCCGAAGGCTTTTTCCCTCTTAATGCATCAAAAATGATCCAGCAGAAAGCAGCTGCACCGGAAGCAACGGCGGTAGTAGCCAAAGCAGAGGCAGCAAGCGTATTAGCGCCCATCGCAGAACCCCCGTTAAAACCAAACCAGCCAAACCAAAGCAAACCGGTACCTATCAATACATAAGTGATCCGCGCCGGCTTGTTCTCGCTCGTATCGGTGCGCTTTTTCAGATAGATCGCCCCGGCCAATGCCGCAAGACCCGCACTCATATGCACCACGGTTCCGCCTGCAAAATCCAGTACACCCAGCTTAAATAAAAAGCCATCCGGATGCCAGGTAGCATGCGCCAGCGGACAGTATATAAATATGATAAACAAGCATATAAAAAGAATAAGGGAAGTAAAACGGATACGCTCTGAAAAGGCCCCCGTGACAAGAGCAGGCGTGATGATGGCAAATTTCAGCTGAAAAAATGCAAATACCGCCAGGGGGACCGTAGCGGCCAACGGCCAGGGTTTTCCCTCCAGCACCCCGTTCATCAGGAAAAAGGTTTTGGGGTTGCCGATGATCCCTCCGATAGAATCACCAAAAGCCAGACTAAAACCAAAGATCACCCAAATCATGGTTACGATAGCCATACAGATAAAGCTTTGCAGCATGGTAGAGATCACATTTTTCTTTTTCACCATACCACCGTAAAAAAAGGCCAGCCCGGGTGTCATGATCAACACCAGCGCAGCTGAGGTCAGCATCCAGGCTGTATCGCCGGAATTGATCTCTGCATGCTGCTCAATCTTTACAGGATTGTGGCCGCAAAACAAACAAAGAATACCTACAAGAATTACCAGGATAAAAGGAATGATCGCTAATCTTCGGGTCATTGACATATTACGTAAATTTTAGCTTTGACTTTAGTTAAAAAAATTGATACAATAGAACAATTACAACTATCAGAATCCAAAAATACAAATATAAAACCATGTTTTAACAAACAAAATACTAAAATATAATACATTTATTATTTAATAATATATAATTGTCTGATATTTTACAAAACATCGTAGGTATTGGTAAATATTTTAAATATTATACTTTTATATAATATTTAAAACGGGCATAAAAAAACGGGTAGGCACCCGTTTTAAAACTCTCGTACTTCTTAATCCCTGCGACCTGGATATACTTTTAAGGCCTGCTCCAGGCAATCCATTGCCGCGTTGATGGCTTCCTTATTGAGCACATATGCCAATCGCACTTCATTTTTACCCAGTCCCGGAGTGGCATAAAAACCGGTTGCCGGCGCCAGCATCAGGGTTTGTTGATTGTGCTCAAAGGATTCCAGCAGCCACTGGCAGAACACGTCACAATCATCGATCGGCAATTTGGCCATGGCGTAAAAAGCACCGCCGGGATTGGGGCAAAAAACGCCCTCCATCGCATTCAGCCGCTGCACCAGCAGGTTCCTGCGACTTTCATACTCCTCTTTTGTGGCAGCAAAATAATCTGAAGGCAGGTCCACAGCCGCTTCGCCCATAATCTGGGCCAGTCCGGGCGGACTTAACCGCGCCTGGCCAAACTTCAACGCCGCCGCATATACTTCTTTATTTTTCGTAACCAATGCTCCAATACGCGCGCCGCAGGCACTGTACCGCTTGCTGATGGTATCCAGCAACACCACGTTTTCGTCTACCCCGGAAAGCTGCAATGCATTGATATAGTCTTTGTCCGTATACCGGAATTCCCGGTACGCCTCATCAGAAAAAAGATAGAGCTGGTGCCTTTTACAAATAGCGCCCAGTGCCTCAATTTCTTCCCTGCTGTACACATAACCCGTTGGATTATTGGGGTTACAGATCAGGATCGCACGGGTACGTTTCGTGATCACTTTTTCAAAATCTTCTATCGCAGGCAATGCAAACCCCGTTTCGATTGCCGACGGAATCGGTACTACAGTAACACCTGCCTCACAGGCGAATCCGTTATAGTTGGCATAAAAGGGTTCCGGAATGATCACTTCATCTCCCGCATCCAGACAGGCAAAAAATGCAAACAGGATCGCCTCGCTGCCACCGGTGGTGATCAAGATCTGCTCATGTGTTACATCGATCCCGATACTGCGATAATACTGCACCAGCTTCCTCCGGTAACTTTCATTACCGGCGCTGTGCGAATATTCCAGCACCCGCATGTGCATATCCTTTACCGCCTGCATGGCCGCCGGAGGCGTTTCAATATCCGGTTGCCCAATATTAAGGTGGTACACGGTAATACCCTTTTGTTTTGCGCCCTCTGCATAGGGCACCAATTTGCGGATCGGAGAAGCAGGCATTTCCCTGCCTCTTTGAGAAATTCTAATCATACTGAAAAATAGAAGGGCAAAAATAAAAAAATTCCACCTTTACAGATGGAATAACTTGAAACTGTTCAATAATACTAAAAAACCAGACTCTTTATATAATTTCCCCTGTGAAGTAAACGGTTTTGGGTTGCGCTCCTTTTATCTTAATGGTAACGTCTTTTTTAAAGGTACTGCCAACGGCGGCGGTGGCATCATAGCCTACCTTAATTTTACCAACTTTCCCCGGCATAATAGGTGCAGAGGGCTTTTCGGCCACGGTACAGCCACAACCCACCATTACATTTTGCACAATAACAGGTTTTTTGCTGATATTGGTAAACTCCATAAAGAAAGTAGTTCCCTTCTTAAACTTCAATTTACCCAGATCATACTCCTCCTTCGCCATCTTGATCACCTGATCAGCCGGAACACCTTCCTGCGCATAAGTGGTGACTGCAAATCCAAAAAACAATAAAACTGCCAAAAGGTAAAACTTCTTCATAATCATTAATTATTTTTGATAACTTAAAATAAAGATAACAAAGGTACATCATAGATGTTCGGTGTTTCAAAAAAGTTGCATCACATTATACTAACTAACAAGAGTTAGTATTCAAATCCCTATTTTTGCCGATATGGAGCATACTACTTCCGATCTTACTACTTCCGCTAATATGCTGTCCTTTGACAAATTCAAAGACGGCGTGTTGCACGACTATTATATAGCCTGCCTTAGCCGGGAAACCAGCCTGTTAGGCCGCCGGGAAGTACTTACCGGGAAGGCCAAGTTTGGCATATTCGGAGATGGGAAGGAAGTGGCACAGGTGGCTATGGCGAAATTCTTTCAGCCCGGCGACTGGCGCAGTGGCTATTACAGGGATCAGACCCTGATGTTTGCCATTGGCGTTGGCACCCCCCAGCAATATTTTGCGCAGCTTTACGCTGATCCTGATCCTAAAAACGAACCCTTCAGTGTTGGCCGTCAGATGAACAGCCATTATACCTCCCGAAACGTGGATGCCGAAGGCAACTGGCTCGACCTGGTACATATAAAGAATACTGCCACAGACATGGCGCCTACGGCAGCGCAGATGCCCCGCTCCTACGGACTGGCCTATGCGTCAAAATGCTTCCGGGAGATCCCTGAATTGCAGCAATTCACCCAGCTTTCGGACAATGGGAATGAAGTGTGCTTTTGTACCATTGGCGATGCTTCTACCAGCGAAGGCCATTTTTGGGAGATCGTAAACGCAGCAGGGGTAGCCCAGATACCGCTGGTGATATTTGTTTGGGACGATGGTTACGGCATTTCCGTTCCCCGGGAACTGCAAACCACCAAAGGCTCTATTTCAGAAGCCCTGAAAGGATTTGAAAAAGAAGAAGGTACCAATGGATTTTATATCCAGAAAGTGAAGGGCTGGGATTATATGGGCATGATCGAAGCCTTTGAAGAAGGGGTGAGTCTGGCCCGCGAAACCCATACCCCTGTTATTTTTCATGTGGATGAATTAACGCAGCCCCAGGGGCACAGCACGTCCGGCAGCCACGAGCGCTACAAAAGCACCGAAAGGCTGGAATGGGAGCGCGAAAGAGATTGTCTGAAAAAATTAAAAGAGTGGATCCTGAAAAACGGGCTCAGTGAGGAAGCAACCCTGGAAAAAATTGAGCAGGATGCCCGCGCCAATGTAAAAGAAGCCCGGGATAATGCCTGGAAGGATTATATCAAACCCATAAGGGCACAGGTAGAGGCCACGCGCACGATACTCAACGAGCTGGTGGCGGAACTTCCGGAAAAGGCAGCTGAATTAAAAAAGCTGATCCCCGACCTGGTGACCAATCGTGAGCCATTGAGAAAAAACGTACTGCAGACCCTGTACAAAGCCATTTTGATCGGCGGCGCGGGGGCTGCAAAAGCCCGTCATTATTACGACGAATTGAGCAGGGAAAATGCAATTATCTATAATTCCAACTTGTACGATGAAGGCCCGGGAAGCGCATTAAAAGTAAAGCCTATTGCACCCGTGGTTACTGCTGAGTCCCCGCTGCTTAACGGGTATGAGATACTGAATCATTATTTCGATCAGTTGTTTGCCAGCAATCCTAAAGTGATTGCTTTTGGCGAAGACCTTGGAAAAATAGGCGATGTAAACCAGGGGTTTGCCGGGTTGCAAAAAAAACATGGCCCGGAGCGGATTGCCGATACCGGCATCCGCGAATTATCGATCATGGGACGTGGTATTGGCCTTGCTTTACGTGGACTGCGGCCCATTGCAGAGATCCAGTACCTGGATTACCTGGTGTACGGCTTGCAGCCTTTGACGGATGATGTAGCTTCTCTGCAATACCGTACCGGCGGGCAACAGTTCTGTCCTTTAATTGTACGCAGCAGGGGCCATCGCCTGGAAGGCATCTGGCACAGCGGATCGCCAATGGGCATGATCATTAACTCCCTGAGAGGGATGCGCATTTGCGTACCGCGCAATATGGTGCAGGCGGCTGCTATGTATAATACCCTGTTGCAAAGCAATGATCCCGGCCTCATCGTTGAAAGCCTGAATGGCTATCGCCTGAAGGAAAAACTTCCTGAAAATCTGGACACGATGACTGTGGCCCTGGGAGTTCCGGAGATACTGCATCCGGGTACTGATATTACAATTGTGAGCTACGGTTCTACACTTCGTGTGGTACAGGAAGCCATCAAAATAGTGGAGCCGCTGGGTGTTAGCTGTGAGCTGATCGATGTACAAACCCTGCTTCCTTTCGACATTCATCATAGCATCCTGCATTCATTGAAAAAAACAAACCGGATCGTTTTTATAGATGAAGACGTTCCCGGAGGCGCTACGGCATTTATGCTTACAAAGGTAATAGAAGAACAAGGCGGTTACCGGCATCTGGATGTGGCGCCGCGAACAATTACCGCTAAGGAGCACCGGCCGGGTTACGGCAGCGATGGCGATTATTTCAGCAAACCGAATGCAGAAGAAATAGCAGCAACACTAATCGATATGATGAAAGAATAATTCAACATTTCTGATTTGAGATTTGAAATTTCTGATTGGGCAATTGCCCCTAATAACTGACTACTGATTACTAATAACTAATCATTCATGGCTGCATTAAAAAGATATTGCCTGGCATTGGATCTTAAAAACGATCCCGAGCTGATCGCCGAATACGAAGCGCATCATAAAGCCATTTGGCCCGAAATAAAAAAAAGCATTCTTGATTCCGGCATCCGTGGCCTGGAAATTTTTCGCATTGAGAACAGATTGTTCATGATCATGGAGGTAGCGGAAAATTTTTCTTTTGAGCAAAAGGCTGCTGCCGATGCAGCAAATCCCAAAGTACAGGAATGGGAAACCCTGATGTGGCAATACCAGCAGGCACTGCCCACTGCAAAACCCGGGGAAAAGTGGCTGCTGATGGAATCCATTTTTCAGCTGTAATTTATACCTGTTTATTATTTTTTAACAACCGCCATCAAACCTATTCCGCTGATACTTCGTCTATTCCAAAACTTTGGCATTTCAATTGCATAAAGCTTAAAAACAACATACTTATATGAAACAGATTTTACAGTTTGCTTTTATCCTCGTAACCGTTGCCACATTGGGAACGGCCTGCTCCAATACCAAACAAAGTACATCGGCAGTAGTGCCCCGCACTGATTTCAAAGGAAACTGGCGCGTAACCAATACAAGTATTGAAGGCACCGATACCAAGAACCTGAAAATACAGGCTTTTGATGATGTAAGCCTTGATTGTTTTATGAACAGTGAGTGGACCTTACCCAATAACGGATACGGCAGCTATACTATTAACAATGGCGATTGCACCGGAGGAGCACGCCAGATCTTATGGTCGACCAGAAACGTAAACGGCAGCACCAATTTTAATTTTAAAAGAGTAGACGGTTTAAAAAAGAACCAGTCGAAGGGAGTGGAACAAGGGTATTCCCTGCAGGTGATCTCATCAGACAAGGATCATTTTGTGGCACAATCGCCCGTATCCTTTGAAGGCAAAACGATCTACATCGTATATAATTTCGAAAGAAAATAGCCATTAACCTATATCAAGCAAAAACCGTTTCCTGTTGAAACGGTTTTTTTTGTAGACCTGTGAGGTTTTGAAAACCTCACAGGTCTACCTTCGCTACAAATAAGCCGCCATCTCTTTCTGGTATCCGGCTGCCACTTCTTTTGCCGCTGCACCAAAGTCCGCCCCACCGGAAGCATAGATCACTGCACGGCTGGCATTGACCAGCAGCCCGCAATCGGCATTCATTGCTTTTTCTGAAATATCCTTTAGGCTTCCGCCCTGCGCGCCCACACCGGGCACCAGTAAAAAGTGATCAGGGATCAATTCGCGGATGCGGATAAATTCATCGGCCTGGGTAGCGCCTACCACAAACATCAGGTTTTCAGGTGTACCCCATTTTGCAACGGTTGTTAATACTTTTTCGTAGAGTAATTCTGTTCCTGCCTGTTGCAGCTCAAAATCGCCGGCGCCTTTGTTAGACGTAAGTCCCAGTACAATGGCCCACTTGCCTTCATATTGCAGGAAGGGCTTTACACTATCTTCCCCCATATAAGGAGCAACGGTAACCGCGTCAAAAGGAAGGGTTTCAAAAAAGGCTTTTGCATATTGATCACTGGTATTACCGATATCGCCCCTTTTGGCATCGGCAATTTTAAAATGATCCTCGCCAATATAATGAACTGTTTTTTCCATCGCCTCCCATCCCTTCACGCCCAATGCTTCATAAAAGGCCGTATTGATCTTATACGAAACGCAGGTTTCGCGGGTAGCATCGATGATCGCCTTATTAAAATTAAAAACCGCATCGGCGTCGTTTCTTAAATGGGCCGGGATCTTATTAGTATCAGTATCCAATCCCACGCACAGGTAGGACCTCTTTTCTCTTATTTGTTTTATTAACGCGTCTCTTTTCATTACTGCTATACTTTACCTGCTGCCGGTACCGTTGCCCGGAACAATTTTGCTGCTTTTTTTGTGTCTATTTTTATTGTGGTACCCGGAAAGGCCGCCGCCGCTATCGTTCCCGGTTTTAATTCAATAGTAGCGGTCGCATCACTCAACACCAGCTCCCCTTCTGTGAGTAACAGCAATTCAGCTGTTGCAGGCTGAATGGTCAGCACATCGCCTGCGGCCAGCTCATACCCATTCAGCTGAAAATCGGCTACCGGCGCGGGATAATCCTTTTCTTTTTGTCCTTTTTTCTCTTTTATTATTTGCGGGTGGGTTGCTTCACATTTTGTATGCTTTAACAGCTCAACCGTGTCAATGTGCTTCGTTGTCAATCCGCCCCGCAGCACATTATCCGAGCTGGCCATTATTTCCACATTATATCCCTCCAGATAAGCATGTGGTACGCCGGCGTCCTGGAAGATGGCTTCCCCTTTTTTTAAATGCAGCACATTAAAGAAATAAACAGAGAAGATCCCCCGGTCTATAGAGTTCGGTTGCACAAAAGTTTGTGCGGCCCGTGCCGCCCAAAAATCCTCAGAATCCTTTTTTAATTTATCCTGTTGGTATAGCGGAATAATGCGATTGATGAGGGGCTGCAGCAACTCGTTCACTTCTTCCTGTGGCAGTTCCATCGCCATTTTATACAAGCCTTTATACCCATCTTTTTTGAATACCGGAATAAAAACATGCAGTTCTTCCACCGCCTGAAGTGTCGCTAACAATTCTTTTTCCGGTTTAAATCCATGCAACAGGTAAAAGGAGCTCAGTGCCACCATTAATTCCGGCTTGTGATTTTTATCTTTATAATTCCTGTTGGAGGCCTCCCGCGCAATCCCTTTGGCATCTTCCCGCTCAAAATCAATAGCCGCCTGCTCTTTGGAAGGATGCACCTGTATCGACAACATATCTTTTACGTCCAGCACTTTTAGCAGATAGGGCAGTTCCTGAAACGACTTCAAAACGGTTTTGCCCAGCAATGCTTCCGGGTGCTCATTGATAAAATCCCGCAGTAATACTTCTGTTCCATCGCTGAATTGCAGGCGGCAGCGCGCGCCGGGATGCACGCCCATCCAGTATTCCGCAAAGGGCTGCATTTGCGGATTTTCTATCTGAAGTAATGAAGGTATAAAAGAAACACCCCCCCAATCGTAGTGCTTCACCTCCCCTTTTAATAATGCCAGTTTTTGCATAATGAAATTATAGGATTAACTTGGGGGTAAAGATAACCTAATGGCAACACATAATCAATTGGGGCGCGAAGGAGAAGATATCGCCGCCCATTACTTTGCACAGCGGCATTATACGATCTTATTCAGGAACTGGCGGCATTCGCATTATGAGATCGATATCATCGCCACCAAAAAGAACAAATTGCATTTTATAGAGGTAAAAACCAGGAGCAGCAACCTGTTTGGCCACCCCGAAGAAAGCGTCACCAAAAGAAAATTCCGATTTTTAAAGCAGGCCGCGGATGAATTTTTATACCAGCACCCGGAATACCGGTGGATCCAGTACGATATTTTGTCGATCATTCAGCCCCAAAATAAAGCACCGGAGTTCTTTTTACTGGAGGACGTATTTCTATAGCTCAATTCGTTTAAGTTTATTTTGAGATTCCCACAACCCCTGTGTTTTAGAATCTTTTTTTGCCACTGGAGCACAGAAGCGGTCTTTATTTCCCGCTGATCTTCGCAGATTAAACAGCCACGCAGATCCCTGCCGATTTAAAAGTCGAAGCTATTGCGCAAATTTGTAAATTAGCAATCTAAATTTTCATTAAAAAAACAGACCAATGAAGCTACAATCAATCGCTTTTGGAACAATTGTTCTTGCCACACTATTGGCTTCCTGCAAAGGAGGCAGCAACGCTGATACTGCAGCAACCGGATCATTTTGTAAAGACTCTGCCTGCATGGTAGAACCCCTCCGGTTCGGGAGCCCCACACCCGACAAACCTTTTGTGACCGTTTCGTTTAAGGACTGCAAAATCGACACCATCCATTGGGAGAAAGGAAAAAAAGAGGGCGTTACGGATATTATTTTCAAAGATTTTATTCCGAATGATGTTCGGCCAAGTAAGTCTATTTTCACCTGCGACGTCGTTGCCGACAAATGTGCCTGGTTACGATTCAATGATTGCCCTACCGGAAGAGGCTACCTCATTAAATTGCCCTTCGACAAAAAGGAAACCACTGTCAAATATACCAGTGCCATCAATAATTTTGACCCTAAATTCAAGGTGGCAGACGGGCTGGTAGCCTATTATGATAATACGTTTATTTATGTGGAAGATATCAATACCGGCAAAACGGCACAGACCTTACTGACCGATACCGGGATCACGGGAATAGACTATAATGATGTGCATTCCGTAATTGATTCAGTAAATATTACGAAGAGCAATATCTATGCAAAGATCCTCTTTAAGGGAAAGGATATTGTGCATAATGAGCCCCTGGCTTTTAAATAATTTTATACTTAATTTCGAGGGGCTGTATCAAAAAATACAGCCCCTTTTTATATGTGGGAGTCTTATAAAAAAAGTTTTCAGTCCTATTTGAAGCTGGAGAAATCGCTTTCGGCAAATTCTACGGAAGCGTACCTGCGCGATATTGATAAGCTGACGCAATACCTCGAAAGTCAATCGCCCAGCAAGACACCGGCAACCATCGTCCTCACCGACTTACAGGGCTTTCTGGCCTGGATTGCCGAATTGGGCATGCAGCCCACTTCACAGGCGAGAGTGCTATCGGGCATAAAAGCCTTTTATAAATTCTGCCTGCTCGAAAATATAGTACAGCAGGATCCTGCATTATTGCTGGAAGCGCCCAAAACCAAACGGGCCCTGCCCGATGTGTTAAGCATTGCAGAAATAGAACAGCTGCTTTCCTGCATCGACCTTAGCAAACCCGAAGGCACCCGCAACAAGGCGATCATTGAAACCCTGTACGGGTGCGGCTTACGGGTGAGTGAGCTGGTAAATCTCCGCATTTCGCAGTTGTACCTGGATGTGGGATACATCCGCGTGATCGGCAAAGGCAACAAAGAGCGGTTAACGCCCATTGGTGGTTCGGCAGCAAAGTATATCAAGATCTATATCAAAGAGATCCGCAACCACGTCGCCGTAAAACCCGGTAATGAGGATATCGTTTTCCTTAACAAAAGAGGCACTTTACTGAGCCGGGTAATGATCTTTTTAATCATTAAAGAGCTGGCCGCACAAGCACAAATAACAAAAACTATTTCTCCCCACACGTTCCGCCACTCCTTTGCCACCCACCTGATCGAAGGCGGCGCCAACCTGCGCGCCGTGCAGGAAATGCTAGGGCATGAGAGCATTACTACTACAGAGATCTACACCCACCTTGACCGGGAATTTCTCAGAAAAACGTTGGACCTGTACCACCCGCTATCACAATCGTTTCATTCTAAATAAGAAGTACTTTTGGCTGCCAACCGAAAAATAATACCTTATTTTCGTAAACTACAAATCTTCAAAAACAGAATAATGAAAAAAACACTTTTAGCAATCGGTGCTACGTTTATAATAGGCAGTACTACCCTGTTCGCACAAAATATCACCTTAAAATTTAACCCTGCCAACGGAAGCAGTTACCTGAATACAACGGGTGCTGCCATGAAAATAAATCAGACGGTTATGGGACAAACCATGGAGATCAAGAGCACCAGTAATACTGATCTCACCTATAAAATTGCTGATGCCGCTCCGGATAAAAATCTAGAGATCACTTACAATAAGATCAACATGACGATGGACGCGATGGGCCAGTCAATGAACTTTGACAGTGAAAGTACGGACAGCACCAACCAGGGCAGCAAAGCTTTCAGAGCCGTTAAAGGATCAAAAGTGACTGCTTTAATTGGAAGCGACGGAACCGTAAAAAGCGTAAAAGGAGCCGATGCGATCGCCGCAAAAGCCAGCAGTGGAAATGAGCAAACAAAGGAGCTGCTTAACCGGCTGTTTTCTGAAAATGCATTAAAAAGCTCTTTCGAACAGCTTTTTAAATTTTACCCTAACCAGCCGGTAAAACAAGGCAGCACCTGGACGGCTACTACCAAAATCGCAAGCCCTTATGCCATGACGCTCCAAAACAACTATACCCTTGTTCAAACTGACGGTGGTAAAAGCACTCTTAAGGTAGATGGAAAAGCCAGCACCGACGGCACGGTTAAATTTGAACAACAAGGAATGAGCATGGACATCTCTCTTAATGGAACCAGCACCGGAACCATGCTGGTTGACAATAACAGCGGAATGCCGGATAACACGGATATTACACAACATCTGAAAGGCACCATCAAGGCCATGGGACAGGAAATACCGATCGAGATTACTATTGAATCAAAGAGCAGCATCAAAAAACAGTAAGAAAAATAATACTGTCAATTGTCGCTACAAGCGACAGAATAGGACTTCGGAACTACAAGTTCCGAAGAGCCAGCTAATAAAAAGTGGCGTGGTTCTTTTGCAACCACGCCACTTTTATTTAGCACCCCGGTGCTACTTCACTTCAATCTTATAATCCTTTGGCGGTATGCCTCCCAACAGGTTTTCTACAAAATAATCCCAGCGCCGGCGCATTATATAATAGGAGTCTTCTGCGTAACCATGACGGGCATTGGGCAGCACTATCAGGTCGAATGTCTTATTCGCTTTAATCAGCGCGTCCCCCACCAGGTAAGTATTATAGGGCGGCACATTATCATCCATGCCACCGGTCACCAGCAGTAATTTGCCCTGCAGGTTTTTTGCATATAATTCATTGGCCTGGTTTGCATAATTATCACCTGCTTCAAGACCGATATAGCGTTCGCCCCAGTCGTCTTCATAATTCCGGTTGTCGTGGTTACCCGATTCAGCAATGCCTACTTTAAAAAATTCAGGGAACTTAAACAATGCTGATGCGGTTGCAAATCCGCCCCCGGAATGCCCCCAGATGCCCACCCGGTCCAGGTCCATAAATCCATTCTTTGCCGCCAATTGCTTTACGCCGGCGATCTGATCATGCAAGGTATTCTCCGCCATATTGCCGTAGCAAACATCATGAAACGCTTTTGAACGGTTCGGGTTACAGCTTCCCTCCAGGCGCACTACGATAAAGCCCAGTTCCGCCAACGCCTGAAAATCGCCACCACCCACGGTAAAGGACCAGTTTCCTACGCTTCCCCCCTGCGGCCCCGGATAAATATAAACCACAACAGGGTATTTTTTTGAAGCATCCAGCCGGCTGGGTTTATAAAGCAACCCGTAAAGATCAAACTGGTTATTGGCTGATTTTACAGAAAACAGTTCTGGGGCCACCCAGCCCGCAGCTTTCAGCGCATCGGGTTTTACGCTTCCCAGCTCACTGACAGTATTGCCAGCGGCGCTTTTTAGTTTAATCACCGGTGGTACAGTTGGCGTAGAATAATTATCTACAAAATAATTGCCGTCCGGAGAAAAATTTACGCGATGGTTGCCTGGTTCTGGTGTAAGGGCTTGCAGTCCTTTTCCATCGAAATTAATTTTATAGAAGTGACTGAAATAGGGATTCTCCCCCGGCTCTTTGCCCTTCGCTTCAAAAATAATTTTCCGGTTTTTAGTGTCGACGCGCAACAGTTGCGTTACCACAAATTCGCCTTTTGTAATCTGATTCTTTAATTTGCCTGAAGCCAGATCATACAAATACAAATGCCCCCAGCCATCGCGCTCCGAATACCAGATCAGTTCATTGGTTCCAGGCATAAACTGCCAGTTGATTTTCCCCTGACCCGATTCATATTGTGTAGCTACTTTTTCCTCCATCACAGTTCTCACATCGCCCGAAGCGGCATCAGCAATGCGGAAAGTGGCTATTTTATGATCCCGGCTCACAGAAACAAAGGCGAGCTGTTTACCATCGCTGCTCCATTGGTTATCACCCAGACTTCCATCCACGGCAATATCATCACTCAACGTACCGCGGTGGTCATCCGGTGGCATTTTTAAACGAATGGTTGCCGCCGTTTCCACATCAATGATCACCCGGTGAATTTTTGCGATACTGCTATCACCCGGCAGCGGATATTTCCATTTTTCCAGTTCCGGCGCCCCTACTTTGGTGCGTACCAGGTACATATCGTGCAGGTGCCGGTCGTCCTGCTGGTAAGTAGCAATTTTTCTACTATCCGGCGACCACAATACGATCGGGCTCTCCGAATGCGTCCATCCGGCGTTATCCGTTGCATAGCCAAAATTTTCGATCCCGTCACGGGTCAATTGCCGCTCCGTTCCGGTGGTAATATCTTTTAACCAAAGATTCCAATCTTTTATATAAACGGCTTTTTTTCCATCGGGAGACACTGAATAGGTGGCCGCGGCCCTTCTTCTGCCAAGGTTCTTTTCCACCGAAGGTGCCTTGTCCATTATGATTTTGTTCCCTTTTTTTGCAGCAGGATCCATAACAATATATTTCCCGTTTTCGGGCTCTTTAAACCAGAGCTTGCCGTCCGGAAGCCACTGGGGCGTTATGTTTTGCCTTGCGTAAGCCTTTGCTGCCGGCCCGCCCGCCATCATACTTACCGCATGATCATAGTCAGCGGTCGTAAACTGTTTTTTCGCCTGCGCCTGCACAGCAATCCCCAAAAACAAAAAAAATCCTCCAACCAGATATTGCCTCATATTGACTTAATATTATCGTAAAAAATAATTCTCCAAAATAGCCGATTTTTTCGGAAATTTGGTAAAGACGGGATTTCTATTTGATGAGCGGGTAGTACATTTCAATACTTGTTAAAAACCGCAAATGAAAAGTAGCGCTGCCATACCATTTTTTATTATGCTCCTGGCATTGATGATGGGGTGCCAGAAGAATAAGGAAGCAGCGCCCGGTTCGTACCAACTGATCACCGTTTATGAAAACCCGCTTCCTGACCCGGTAACCATTCAATTTTTAAACGGAAGTATTTCTGCGAAAGGAGACACGCTCATTCAATATGAGTTCGGTACGATCACGATCGACCCCAATTCGAGCACCCAGGTGATGCAGGACATCTGCCTGAAAGATTGTCCGGGTCAACCGCTGATGATTCAGCCTAATATGGCGAAAATAACGATCGGCAGCCGGCAACGAACCGATATAGATTACAACACGATCTCAGGAAGCATTCCCAGAGACAGTATTAATATTTTCAACAAACTTCGCTGGTCCGTTTCCCGGATGAGCACTGGTCAGGTTATTAAAATTTACAAGATCACCCAGGGTGATTATTTTAAGATAAAATAGATCCAGGCCAGCTTTAACAAAAGATTGGATGGGGTACTGATGGTATAATAAAAAGCCTGTTTATTTTTAATCCGAATGTTACGCGCCATAGCCATATTTATTTTGATGCTGTTTACAGCGACTGCTTTTTCGCAAACAAAAACCTATTTAAAAGGAAATATATTTTTATACAGCAACGACAGCCCGGTACCCGGCGCCACCATTACGAACCTGAGCACAAAGAAATCTTCTGTTTCCACTTCAGCAGGTACCTATGAGATTCCTGCATCTAATAAAGACATTGTCATATTTTCCGCAAGCGGATTAAAAAGCGATACCGTAAAAGTTGAAGAGCAACTGTTGAAAACAGGTTATGACGTGGGGCTTACTGTTGACGGAACGATGCTGAAAAATGTAACGGTCTCCTCCAGTTATCAATTGGATTCGCTGCGCCGCAGGGGCGATTATTCCAAAATTTATGAAAAACAGCCCGGCCTGACGGGAGGTAATACGCCACAGGCGGGTTTTGGATTGGTATTAAGTCCGATCAGTTATTTTTCAAAAAATGCGAAAAAGACCCGGCAGTTCAGAAAGCGATTGGCGAAGGAAGAAGAAGATGCCTATATCGATTATGTTTTTTCGCCCATGTGGGTAAGCAAGCTAACGGGCTTAAAAGACGATTCGCTGCACTTGTTTCTTTACAAGTACCGTCCCAGCTATGAGATGGCGCGGGCCCTTGACCGACCCAGTATGATCGCCTATATCAACGACCGGTACAAAGAGTTTATCCGGAAGAAGGATTAGATTTCCCGGTATTCTTCCTATTTTTAGAAAAATAAAACTGCTTTTTTATGAAAAAGAATCTGCTCCTGCTTATCTGTTTGATCGCCCTTTTCAGCACTTTACGGGCCCAGGTAAAACCCAAAAACAATACGGAGAACACACCAGTATTTGTAACTTCTGTAGAGGGCGTTAGCGAATACCGTCTTCCCAATGGACTGCAAATACTGCTGGTGCCGGATGCCGCACAGACCAACGTTATTGTAAATATTGTGTATCACGTCGGTTCCCGCAACGAAGGCTATGGCGAAACCGGAATGGCGCATTTACTGGAGCATATGCTTTTTAAAGGCTCCAAAAAATTCTCCAGCATCAAGCAAACCATCGCCGACAAAGGAGCTTCAGCGAACGGAACTACCTGGTACGATCGTACCAACTATTTTGAGATCCTGCCGGCCACAGACAGTAACCTGCTATGGGCATTGGATATGGAATCGGACCGGATGGTGCATTCGCTGATGCGGAAAGAAGATCTGCAGAAAGAATTTTCTGTAGTGCGCAATGAATTTGAAGCAGGAGAAAATTATCCAAGCTCGATTTTGATGGAGCGGGTGCTTTCCACCATGTATTTATGGCATAACTACGGCAAGTCCACCATCGGTAGCAAGGAAGATATTGAGCGGGTACCCATCGACAATCTGAAAGAATTTTATCAAAAATATTACCAGCCGGATAATGCCACTTTAATCATCGGCGGAAAATTTGATGAGAAAAAAACACTGGCCTGGATCGGAAATTATTTTGGGGCCATCGCCAGGCCGCAGCGGGTATTGCGCGCGCCCTACACTGTAGAACCGCCGCAGGACGGAGAACGCTTTGTAGAGCTCCGGCGCAACGGGGATATGCAGTATATTGGCCTCGGCTACCACACTCCCGCTTATTCTGATAAAGATTATGTTGCCAATGATGCCGCTATTGAGATCCTTACCAATAACCCTTCGGGCGTTTTTTACAAGGCATTGGTAGATACCAAACTCGCTACCAAGGTTTCCGGATGGAGCCAGGAACTCTATGATCCGGGCTTTACCTATTTCAGCTGTGACGTGCCGGTTGACAAAAGCCTCGACAGCGCTAAGAATGCATTTCTGGCCAGCGCTAACGGCATTCCTGGGCTTACTATTACAGCTGCAGATCTGGAACGGGCAAAGAATGCGTTATCCAAACAACTTTTCAATGTACAGAATAACACCATCAACTTTTGCATTGCATTGACCGAGATCATCGGCGCAGGCGACTGGCGGTTATTTTATATTTACCGCGACCGTCTGGAAAAATTAACATTAGCCGACGTGCAAGGCGTTCTAAAAAAATACTATCTCCCCAGCAACCGTACATATGGCGTGTTTATCCCCGACAAAGGAGCTGAAAAAAATCGCGTTACGGTTAACGACCGCCCGGATATTGCAGCACTGGTAAAAGGATATAAAGGAAAAGCCGTTGCGGCACAAACCGAAAGCTTTGACGTAAGTATTGAAAATATTAAAAAGAATACCCGGTACGGCACTTTGGCCAATGGCCTGAAATATGCACTGCTCAAAAAGCCGGCAAAAGGCGACAAGATCAGCGCGCGGATCACATTGAAGCTGGGCGACGAGCAAAGCCTGATGAACAAAGGCCTTATTCCTGAGTTGACCGCGCGGATGCTTAAAAACGGCACTACAAGCAAAAGCAAGAAAGATATTAATGACCTGCTGGACAAGCTAAAAACCAACCTGCGCATTTCGGGCAGCGGCCAGAATGTTTATGTGAATATGAGCACCGACAAGGAAAATATGAATGCGGCACTGGACTTGCTGGCGGACATTTTGCTGCATCCTTCGTTTGACAAAAATGAATTTGATAAAATGGTGCTGGACATAAAAGGGGAGTATGAATCGAACCAAAGCGATCCGCAATACCTTGCCACCAATGCCGTAAGCAAAAAAACATTGTTATATCCCGAAGGGCATCCTTTTTACCCCAACAGTATCAGCGAGGCTTTGGCGGATCTTCAAAAAGTAACCCCCGATGACCTCCGGAACTTCTACCAGGGTTTCTACGGCAGCAACCATGGCTTTGCAGCTTTTGCCGGCGCAATAGACCAACCGGCGGTTGTTGGATTTTTAGAAAAAAACTTTGCAGCCTTTAACAGCAAACAAGCCTATAAGGAAATTGCCGATCAGTATTTCGATGTAAAGGGCAGCCTGGAGGCAATTAATGTTCCTGACAAGAAAAATGCCGTTTGTGCCGGAACGCTGAACCTGCCGGTTAAAGAATCCGATGCCGATTTTCCGGCGCTGGAAATGGCGAATGAGCTGTTGGGCGGCGGAGCTTTCCTTTCCTCGCGTATCCCCCAACGTCTCCGTGAAACAGATGGTATGAGCTATGGGGCCGGATCTTACATTTCCGGCAATTATAAATATGCGGTTTCTACCTGGAATGTGTATGCGATCTTTAACCCAATGTATAAAAACAAACTGGATAGTGCCCTGCATGAAGAGATCAACAAGGCGCTCAGCGCGGGCTTCAGGGAAGAAGAGCTTAAAAAATCGCGGGAAAGCTGGCTGCAGCAGCGCAAAACCAATCTGGGCTTTGACAATTATCTCTCTTACCTGCTTTCTTCTTATATGCAGGATGAAAAGGACCTGACCTATTTTACCGATTATGAAAACAAGGTAAAAAAGTTAACGCTTAAGGATGTAAATGCAGCTTTAAAAAAATACATAGACCCGGTAAAAACCACGCTGATCTATGCAGGCGATTTTAATAAAAAATAGGCATTATATTTTTTCAAGCGTCATCCGGGTTTGATAGTGCAGGTGCTCGTGGATCCGCTCATCAAAGCAGAGCTTTGCCGCGATAATGCTACCATCATACTTTTTAAAAATATATTTTACTGAAAGATTAAAATCAAAATCATCGATGGAGCAGTGCCGGGTTTTGGAATAAACCTGCTCCAGCTTTTGACGGGCCGCTTCATCAAAATTCAGGAGCGCTGCATTTAATTTTATGTGAAACTCTGATGCTTCGTCGTTCAGTATATCGGTATGCCAGTGATATTCATAACGCTGCTCCTCCAGTAGTCTTGAATGCTGCACATAAGCACGGGTATGATCCTCCGGTGTTTTACTATCACTAAAACCAAGAAATTCCGGTAGCAGCAGCGCGTACTGAAAACTATTCCGAAGTACCTGCGCCAGGTTGTTGAGGTCATTTTCATACGCCTCCACGAACTTTTGTTGTTCGCGGGCGGAACCAAAAGCTTTGGCCAACTCATGTTGCACCCAATAATGCCAGTCGGTCTGAACCTCTTCCCTATTGGCCATTTCGAGCACTTCCCCGTTCCGGTTTCTTTTAAATACCAGTCTCTTGTTAATAGTAGCCAGGGAAAGCATCTGTTGCAATTGCTGCTCCATCGCAGGTTGGTTTGTTTCCCCTGTTATTTCACTCCACCCGATGGCTGTGTAAATAACATCTGCTGCCAATTGCTGTTCATATTCCACAGTGCCGGAGACCCTGATCATTACCGGGTTTCGCCCTTTTTCATAACAGAACCGGTTCACTGTTTCGATCCGGTACTTTTTAAAATGTGGCTTCAGATACCGGCTGAGTGTCGAATGCTTGAAAGGGGTTGTTTCCATATGAAGGTTTTAGAAGGTTGGCCGAAAATAAAAAATTTCCGGATCAGTTGTGCTTCTCATTTTGTACGAGCAGCGCTTTTTTATCGGCAAGTTGAATCGTTGCAATAGTACCGCTGTTAAAATTCAAAAAATCCGCCTCAACACCGTCGCTGAAGATCACGCCGTTTACCGGCATTAGCGACTCAATTGTCAAAGAATTTTGCTCCTTAATCAATCCGGCCGTTATGCCAATTTGTGTCCTGATGCTTTTAAAGGGCTCCCGCACTGTAAAAAGCAAATCATTTTCATTGAGAACCGGCCGTTTCGGACTAAGCCCTTTTTCAAACATACCGGCAATTCCGTAGGCCATGTTGAACACAGAACTTAACCATCCTGTTGACCCTGTTTTTGTTGAAACAAGCAATCCACTTGACGAATGTTCTTCGGTGGTTCCATTATATGATATCTTATACCGCGCCGAGACATGGGAAGCTGCGCCAATAAAAAGATCATTAAATGCCGCCAGGCGCTGTCCATCGTTTAAAGTTGCTTCTGCAAATCGGATCGTCTGATGCCGGTAGTTGCTTTTCATTACGTCTTCAACACCGTGTAAAAAATTCGTCGTATCAAAAGGAAGCAAAATGCCATCATATCTTTTTTTATCAGGATTTACTGCAACGATCGGCACTCCATTGGAATATTTCGCGGTATTCGCTACCAGGCCGTCCTGTCCTATAACGATGATCACATTTTTATCTGAAAAAATATAATTGGGAAGAAAAGCCCGGTCAATAATTTTGTTTTTAAGTACCGGCGACAGCAATGTTTGCATCCGATCCAGAGAAAAACAGAATGTATCATGTTCTGCTACATAGTCGTCAAAATTCCCCCCTTGCCTTTCTATATAAAAACGCGCCTGGGCCTTGGTATTAAACCGTTCTATCAATGTTTCCAGCCGGGTCTTATTCCGGACAATAATGGCGTATTCTATATTCATTTCCCACTTCTCCTGTCATTAAGTATGGAGTCCAGCAACTCCGGGCTGATGTTCAAGCTGCCAATCTTATCAGCATTTTCCGCTAATTGTCTAAATGCTAAAGAGATATTAAACCGGGGATCTTTGTTATTGTTTAAAGCGGTCAAAACTTTCCAATCGATATCTTTGTACGGTTTTAATGTGGTTTCTAATACATATCCTTGTGTTTCTGCTTCTTTTTTGTCATTGGCGGTTTTTTGCTCGATGAATTGTTCTCGCTGGCTTTCCACAGCTATATCTGCAGCTAATTGCATTTCCCGTAATCTTCGCTCATTCTCGGCACGCTGTACGTCCGATTCCATTTTCTTTTCTGCAATTTGTTTTTGCTTTTCCTCAACAGCAATTTCCGTATTCAATTCAGACTCTTTTATTTTCCGTTCCTGCTCCACAGCGAAGTTCCTGCGTTGATATATGGCCTGATCTGCGTCCTGCTGCAATTGTTCCCGTGTTTCTGTTTCCAGCGCCTTGGTCATTTCCGGTGTAGCCTTAATAGCAAGGATACTGGCACTCAAAACCTCAATACCAAGTAGACTAACAGCGGTTGAGTCTTTAAGGCCCGTCAAAATATTAGCTTCAATTTTTTTTGCAGAGCGAATGGCTTCTTTAAGCAGGAGACTGTGAATGAAGGCCGCCGTTGCGGTATGCGCCTCATTGATGATCCGTTGATTCAATTTCTCAATATCATTTTTCTTATACTGACGATTATCCATTACCGTAAAATCCAGATTTTCGGCAAGGGTTTTCGGATTCGTCACTTTATAACTGATCTGCCCCTGAATAGAAACAGTCTGATAATCATTGGTTGTTTCATTAAAAATAAACGGCAAGTCATTGCTCCCCATCGGGATGGCAACAATTGAGCTATTTGGTGCGAAATAGAAAAAAGAAAGCCCGCGCCCTTCCCGTTGAATCGCCCCATTTTTATAATGAAGCACATAGGTCATCGAGTCAAATTTGATGTGTTTTATTCCGAACATGTTTCGATGGTTTTAAATATGGTTTGTAAATAAGACAGCAGTTTTATAGCAAGACATTATCCGTAAAATTCATTAGTGTTCGATTCCTGTAAATGCCGAATATAGCACTATTAATTCACAATTTACTTTGCACAGCCAGGATCTGTCGTAAATATCATTTTGCTTAAAAAACAGAACTATCAATGATCCTATATTGAATCCACAAAAAACCCCACACCTTTAACGGATGTGGGGCACTAACAATTTTGTTGGAGCTTAAACCAATTCTGCTCTTCTCTTTCCTTTAACCGAGGTACCGGCGGTACGTTCATTTTCGCAACACTTCTCAAAGCGGGTAGCCGTCCATACATGATCCAGCTCCACACTATCCTTTCCTGAGTATCCATGGTCGGTCAATTGGCACCAGCTACGCTCCCTGTTTAAATCAGTAACGATCTTTGAGGTCGATTTGGGATGTGCCACCCAAAACTTGGTGTTCTCTTTTAACGAGGGCATCACGTCGGTCAAAATACCATTCAATTGGTTTTCATTCACTGCAAACACCAACGCAAAATCCAGCTTCCTTGAACGAAGCAAGGGAGTCATATTTTTTGCGAATGATAATTTGCTGAACTGCTTTTCGATTGAGGACGGAAGTCCCTGGATTAAGAGATTTTTTTCTTCTGCGTACTGTAATTTTTCGAACACTGTTTGAATCATAAGAACTCTGAAGGGGTTTATTAAAAAATCTGACGATAATCTTTTTTTGGCAAACACCTGCACAATCAGAGTGCAAAAGTACTAAAAAATTGTGTTTCCGACAAATCTTTAACAGATGCGTTAAAAGCCGGCTGCTATTGCCATCGCCGAATATTGCCCGTCAATCGCTTATAACTTGTCTTTTGCCGTTTTACCAGTCAAAACACACTATGTTATATTATAAAAGGGGCCTAAAAGCCCCCTTATTAACTACATTAAGCAAGAAAAAAATCGATACTTTATTTCTGTCCCTCTTACTTACCCACCGGATGATAATATTTCATCGCCTCCGGCATAAATTTCTGCAGCTGCTCTATTCTATGTTCCGGCCCCGGGTGCGTACTTAAAAATTCAGGAGTGGACCCGCTACCCGCTTTGGCCTGCATTCTTTGCCATAAACCAATGGCCTCCTGCGGATTATACCCTGCCATTGCCGCCCAGATAATGCCATAATGATCGGCTTCCAACTCCTGCTTGCGCGAAAAAGCCAGCAATCCTACCTGGGAGCCCATGCCCACAGCGCCTTGAAACAACTGGCCCACTACCGGTGAAGTACGGTTGGCTACAAGGGCATCCACTATATTGGTCCCGAATTGGGCCGCCATACCCTGGCTCATCCGCTCATTGGTATGACCAAACAACGCGTGGCTCACTTCATGCCCCAGCACATTAGCCAGGGCTGCTTCATTTTGAGTAATGGGCAGTAACCCGGTATACACCACAATTTTACCGCCGGGCATGCACCACGCATTGGCTTCATTACTTTGCACCAACCGCGTTTCCCATTGGTAGCCGCTCAGATCATTACTGAGATTATTCTGGCGATAATACGCATTTACTGCATTGATAATTCTTTGTCCCACCCGGTTCACCATTTCCGCATCGCGGTTGCTGCCCGATGTTGTTACCACCTTATTGCTGGAGAGGAAGGACTGGTATTCAGTAACAGCCATCTGCTGCAGCTGCGATTCGGGCAATAACTTCATCTGGCTTCTGCCCGTGACCGCATTGGTGGCGCATCCATAAAACAAAGTAGCACCGGCTACTACAAGGAGTGCATTTTTAAGCATAGTGATACACATTTAATTTTGATTTAAAAATTTATACGATACCAAAATCAGGCCATTATTGGCATTGAGGCAAAAGTAAAATGAAAGTACGGAAAGATTAAAGACTGCGACTGTTACGCTGCTGCCGGCGCCGGTCCCTGTTCTTAAAAATAGGAACTTTATTTTCTCCGCCGCGGATAATGCGCCCGATATTTTTCTGATGGGTAAGAATCACCAGCAAGGCAACCGCCACCGCAAAGACCCGGTAAAAATGATTGTCTACATTAAAGATGACCAAAATAAATAAAGGAAATGCCAGACTGGCGAGGATAGAACTTAAGGATACGAAACGGGTCAGATAAAGTACTAATAAAAAAACACCCGAGCAGGCGAGCGCCGTCCAGGGGCTTATGCCGATAATGATCCCAAACAGTGTCGCAACCCCCTTTCCGCCCCGGAAATTAGCCCATATGGGGAAGATATGACCCAATACAGCGGCCATACCAAAGATCAGCTGAATATTTAAATATGCAATTTCATTATTAGAATATTCCGGCAGAAAGGTGGCCAGCTTTACGGCCAAAAAGCCTTTCAGCGAATCGCAGATCATCACAAAAGATCCCCACCGGGGGCCCAGCACCCGAAAGGTATTGGTAGCACCAGCATTGCCACTTCCATATTCTCTTATATCAATTCCGAAAAAACCTTTACTTACCCAAACAGCTGTTGGAATACTACCTAGGCAATACGCTAATAAAAAGAGTAGTACATAATTCATGTATATCCGGCTAAGTGAGCTGCAAAGGTAATGATAAAAAGCAATAGCACCTTAATAATTCATTAACATTCAATGTGTTTTTTAGGCATAACTCCTGATACACAACCAGTTATTTTTTACAATAGTATTTGTTAAAATTAGTCCGGCCGCCGTAACCGCCCCGGTCATTTCGGCCTCATCCGATGCCAACAGGCCGCTTAACAGCAAAATGCCACCTGGATTTAATTGCTTTTGGAGCTGTGGCAGGGTGGCCAGCAAAACATTTTTATTGATGTTGGCAAGGATCACGTCAAAGGTGCTCCCCTGCGCTGCACTGTCGGATAATACCAGGTCAATATCAACGCACTGATTGATCTCAAAATTTTCAGTTGCATTGGCAATGCTCCACTCATCCAGATCAGTAGCCCGCACAAACGCCGCACCCAGTTTTTTTGCAAGGATGGCCAGGATACCGGTACCGGTACCAAAGTCGAACACCGATCTGTTTTGAAAATCGATGGTCTGCATTTGTTGCATCATCAACCAGGTAGTGGCGTGGTGCCCGGTGCCAAAACTCATTTTAGGGTTGATGAGTATTTCATGCTGCACCCGGTCAAAAGATGGATGAAACGAAGCCCGCACGGCAACAAAATCATCTACTACTACCGGATCAAAATTGGATTCCCATAGGGCGTTCCAGTTTTGGGCTGCTAATTCAGTTACTTCAAAAGATGCATTAAAGGCTGCTGCCAATTCATTTAATTCGCCAGATGAAATATTTTGGCTTCCGAAAAAAGCTTTTAAAAAATGCTCTCCCTCCTCAAACCCATCGGCGGTTTCCGCAAGCGCCGCTATCAGCAGTTCGGCAGTATGTTCCGTAATATTTTTAAAGACTACTTCTTTGTAGGTTTCGTTTTGCTTCATTGTAAATATATTTTATAAGCCCCAACACTTGTCCTGTCGCGGCAAAATTACAAAATAGGTTTCTGTTTGTCGCACCAGTCCCACAGGTCGTACGAGGTCAGCTTTTGAGACAAGGGTGACTTGTGGGACCAGTAGCTACCCACATAAACGAATAGATAAGGAATAATATTCTTCACTTTTAGTTATATTAGCGAAAAACAATATGACGAAGGCTTCCGGTCAGTTAAAACGATCACTCAATGCTACCATGCTATGGGGTTTAGGTGTAGGGTATGTGATCTCCGGTATGTATTTTGGGTGGAACCTGGGACTGGAAAAAGGAGGCACGCTGGGCATGGGCATCGCTACGGTGTTCATTACGCTAATGTACCTCACTTTTACTTTTAGCTATACCGAGCTGGCCTGTGCCATCCCTAAAGCGGGTGGGGCTTTTGATTATGCTGACCGGGTGCTGGGTAAAGACTGGGCTTTTTTCGCCGGCATGGCACAAAATATAGAATTCATCTTTGCTCCTCCTGCTATTGCCTTCGCCGTTGGCGCCTATTTTAATTTATTCTTTCCGCAACTCCCTATCTTGTCCATCGCCATTGCGGCGTATATTCTTTTTACGGCGCTTAATATTTCGGGGGTAAAGGCGGCGGCGGCATTTGAGCTGATCATTACCATTATGGCAGTTGTGGAACTATTGCTCTTTTCCGGCATGACGCTACCGCATTTTAATGCAGCCAATCTTCAGAAAAATGCGTTACCCAACGGCTGGCAGGGGATATTCGCCAGCATTCCTTTTGCCATCTGGTTTTTTTTGGGCATAGAAGGCGTAGCCAACGTAGCGGAAGAAACTCTAAATCCCCAACGAACCATTTTAAAAGGGTTTGGCTCGGCCATCCTCACACTGGTAGTGCTTTGCTTCCTTACCTTCATCAGTTCTGTTGGCGTTGCCGGATGGGAAGCAGTGGTTTATACCAAGGCCGGCGCTACTTCAGACTCTCCTTTGCCACTGGCATTGTCACACATCGTGCAGGACAATCACTTTTTATACCACATGCTGGTCACCATCGGCTTGTTCGGTCTCATTGCTTCCTTTCATGGCATCATCCTGGCTGCCGGCCGTTCTACTTTTGAATTCGGGCGTGCACGGTTCGCGCCACAGTGGCTGGGTAAGGTAAATAAGCGGTTTCAAACACCTGCCCATGCTTTATTAGCCAATATGGTCATTGGCATCATTGCCCTGGTCACCGGAAAAACCAGTGAGATCATTATCCTATCGGTATTGGGCGCGCTTACACTTTATATTATCTCAATGATCGCACTGCTCCGGCTGCATCAAAAAGAACCTGCATTGGAACGGCCCTTCAAAGTTCCTCTTTATCCGGCTTCTCCGCTGATAGCGCTGGTGCTGGCGGCCATTTCATTTATAGCAATGATGATCTATAATGTTAACCTCACTTTGCTTTACCTGGGCATTCTTTTGCTGGGGTATATTTTATTCAGAATATTTTACAAACGAGCTTTATGACGACAAAAGAGATTTTGCAATACGTAAAAAATCACGAATCCGGGAAAGTAAAAATAGCTTATACCGATATTGATGGCATTTTGCGTGGCAAGTATATATCCGCTAAAAAATTCCTGGGCATTGCCGAAAAAACAACTTCCTTTTGCGATGTAATCTTTGGGTGGGATGCCGGTGATGTCGCGTATGATAATGGCGCTTACACCGGCTGGCATACCGGCTATCCGGATGCGCCTGCAAGAATTGACCTCGCTACATTCCGGAAGATCCCATGGGAGAACGACCTTCCTTTTTTCCTGGGCGAGCTCATCGACGCCACCGGCGGACCTGCATTGGTATGCCCGCGGCAATTATTAAAAAAAGTATCGGGCGATGCACAGCAGCTGGGTTATACTCCTTATGCCGCACAGGAATTTGAATGGTATAATTTCTCCGAAACGCCCCAATCGGCAGCCGACAAGCAGTTTCAGCAATTAACGCCTTTAACGCCGGGAATGTTCGGTTATTCTGTTTTAAGAAGCACGTTAAAAAATGATTTCTTTGCAGCACTTTTTGAACAGCTCAAAAAATTTGACATCCCGATAGAAGGCATTCATACAGAAACCGGGCCTGGCACTTATGAAGCGGCCATTGAATATTCGGATCTGGTAACGGCCGCCGATCGCGCAACGCTTTTTAAAACGGCGGTAAAAGAGATCGCTTACAAACACGGTGTTATGGCCACTTTTATGGCAAAGATCCATGAAAGCCTCCCGGGCTGTGGCGGTCATGTGCACCAAAGCCTTTGGGATGCCAGTAGTAAAAAAAATGTGTTTTACGACGAAAAAGACAAACAGAAAATGAGCGCCACGCTGAAACAATACATCGCGGGACAACTGCATTGTCTTCCCTTTATACTCCCCCTGTTTGCGCCAACCATCAATAGCTATAAACGGTTAGTAGAAGGCGCCTGGGCGCCCACCACGCTTACCTGGGGCATTGATAACCGAACGGTAGCCCTGCGTGTATTACCGCAAAGCCACGCGGCATGCCGGTTAGAGACACGTGTGATTGGGGCCGATGTAAACCCGTTCCTTGCCATGGCCGCTGCCGTTGCTTCCGGGTTATATGGCATTCGTCATAAATTAAAGCTGCAGCAGCCTGCACAAAAAGGTAACGGATACCTGGAAACTTCGTATGGTGTGCTGCCCCGCACACTGGAGCAGGCAACAGCAGCCATGAAAGCCTCCCCTATCGCCCGCGAATTGTTTGGCGAAGGCTTTACAAATCATTTTACAGCCACGCGCGAATGGGAATGGAAACAGCATTTAAAAACAGTAACGGACTGGGAGCTGAAACGATACTTTGAGATCATTTAAAAGACAATTATTGTTTGTTGTTTTTAAACGCCGCAAATCGTTTGAAATGATTTTAAACCACATAGGTACAGTAGAAATCATAGCATTTAAGGCAACATAGGTTACCCGCCGCGGCGGGTAACCTGGCTAATGTGTTTTTATGTCCCCTATCATCTATATATCCTATGTGCCTATGTGGTTAAAATGATTCTGTTGTATTCTTAAATCATGCTACTTAATTCAATTTAAAATCATATTTATAATACTTTTGCTTTATGGCATTTGATAAAATTTACCAGTATAATTTTCCGACCCTCATCCGCTTTGGCGCAGGTTCCAGCAGTGAGCTGGGTGATTATCTAAAAAAGAACGCGCTGCATCGGCCCCTGATCGTTACCGACCCTGTTGTATCGCAATTAGGATTTTTTAAAAAGATCGTAGCCGATCTCCAGGCAAAAAACATAGCCCCGGAAGTGTTTGACAACATCCACAAAAACCCTGTAAAGTCGGATGTTTACAAAGGAACAGACGTTTACGATGCAGCCGCTTGCGATGCTATTATCGGCATTGGCGGGGGCGCTGCGCTTGATGTGGCCCGGGCTATCACCCTACGGGTAGAACACCGGGAAGACCTGTTCAAATACGACGACCTGATCGGCGGTGATATTTATGTAACGAACGATGTACCTCATTTTATTACGATTCCTACTACAGCCGGTACGGGCAGCGAAGTGGGACGAAGCGCCATCATTGCCGATGATGAAACGCATCAAAAGAAAATATTATTCTCGCCTAAGCTGCTGGCAAAAATTATATTTGCTGATCCTTTATTAACAATGGATATCCCGCCGGCGATCACTGCCGCCACGGGCATGGACGCGCTTACACACAACCTGGAAGCCTACCTGGTAAATATGGAACACCCGATGTGCGACGGCATTGCATTGCAGGCTATTTCACTGATCCGCGATTCGATTGAAAAAGCGGTGCACCGCCCCGATGTGGAATCCCGGAGCAAAATGCTGATCGCTTCTTTGATGGGCGCCGTAGCGTTTCAAAAAGGATTGGGTGTGGTGCATTCGCTGGCACATCCCCTGTCTTCCCTGCTGGATACCCATCATGGACTGGCCAATGCCGTGAACCTGCCTTATGGCATGCGGTTCAATATAGAAGGGCAAGAAGAAAAATTTAAAAAAATTGCCGCCGCATTATCGCTAAATGAGCTTAGTGGCGAAGCGGTTGTAAACTATTTATTCGATCTGAACACTGCGATCAATATCCCGCACCAATTGCGAAACATTGGCGTTACGGAAGCGCATATTGAAACGCTTTCCGATCTGGCTCTTGCCGATTTTGCACATCCCAACAACCCGAAACCGGTGAGCAGGGAAAACTTTAAACAACTTTATTTAGAAGCATTGTAATGAAGATCGGGTTAACATATACGGGCAGTGAGCAAAAGCATAACAATTATATAAACTGGGTCAAAGGGGCCGATGCAATCGAAGTGATTACCCTTTCCGTTGCACAAAACAACCTGAACGAAGTAGCTAATTGCGATGGCATCGTGCTTTCCGGTGGAGTGGATATCAGTCCTGAATATTATCAAGGTGACATAACTTATGCAAATGCACCTGAGGGGTTTCAAAAAGACCGCGATGATTTTGAAACCGCGGTATTTGCGGCAACACAAAAAAACGGAATCCCCGTTTTAGGTATCTGCCGGGGTATGCAGCTGGTCAATTGCATATATGGCGGCTCGCTGGAGCAGGACCTCGGAGAAAAAAATACGGTGCACCGGGTAGCGAATAATCTGGATAAAGTCCATGGCGTTACTGTTGTTGCCGGCAGCCTGTTGTATGATATTACGGGCAGCGAACACGTTGCCGTGAACAGCGCGCACCACCAGGCCCTCGGGCGCATCGGGACTAACTTGCGGGTTACTGCCACCTCCGCCGACGGTGTGGCGGAGGCCCTGGAATGGCAGGATGCTACATACGCTTCCTTTCTATTATGTGTTCAATGGCATCCGGAACGGATGTTTACCTTTGGATTGCAGGACAACAGCCCCTCAAAAGGATTACGTGAAAAATTTTTAAACGCCATCAAAAGGAAATAATACATGAATGTGATCAACCCGGCAACAGAACAAATTATTGCAACCCTTGCCGAAGACAATGCGCAAACTTTGCAAACAAAATGGGAGCGTTTAAAAACGGCCCAGCCGCTTTGGCAGGCACACCCGCTGGAAGAACGAATAGCCGTTGTACAAAAATTCAGCGCGCTGCTGGAAACAAATAAAGAGCAATTGGCCCATGTATTGACCAGTGAAGTAGGAAAGCCTTTAGCGCAATCCCGCAATGAGATCAATGGTGCCATCAGTCGCATCAACTGGCTAACGCAAAATGCGGCAAAATACCTTGGCGATGAAGTCATGACCGAAACAGCGGATCTGGAAGAGCGTATCAGTTACGAACCACTGGGAGTCGTTGTTAATATATCTGCCTGGAACTATCCCTATCTGGTAGGCGTGAATGTATTTGTACCCGCTTTACTGGCCGGCAATGCCGTATTATACAAGCCTTCCGAATATGCCTCGCTTACGGGACTGGAAATAGAACGTCTATGGATACAGGCTGGTCTGAATGAAGATCTTTTTGTTGCAGCAATTGGAACAGGCAATGTTGGCGCCATCCTGCTGGATATGCCTTTTGACGGCTACTTCTTTACCGGAAGTTATAAAACAGGTCAGTTCATTTATAACAAAGTGGCCGCTAAAATGGTACCCTGTCAATGCGAACTGGGTGGCAAAGACCCTTTATATGTAACCGACGATGTAGCCGATATAAATGCAGTAGCCGCTGGTACCGCAGATGGCGCTTTTTATAACAATGGACAGAGCTGTTGTTCTGTGGAGCGGATCTACGTGCATGAAAAAAACTACGACGCTTATGTTGCCGCCTTTGAAAAAGAGGTACAAAGCTGGAAAACCGGCGACCCAACAGAAGACGGTGTTTATTTTGGTCCGCTTACGCGAAAAGACCAGATAGCTGTATTAGAAGCCCAGGTAGCCGACGCATTGCAAAAAGGAGCGAAAATAATAACCGGTGGAAAAAGACAAGAAGGCAAAGGGTATTACTTTCAGCCGACTATTTTAATTGAAGTCACCTCTGACATGCAGGTAATGAAAGACGAATCGTTCGGACCCATTATTGGCATTATGAAGGTAAAAAATGATGCCGAAGCACTGGCCCAGATGCGTGATACCGAATACGGCCTCACCGCATCCGTATACAGCAGCGACCAGCAGCGGGCGGCAGTCCTTCTGCAGCAAGTCAATGCAGGCTCGGGTTACTGGAACTGCTGCGACAGGGTTAGTGCGGCATTGCCCTGGAGCGGTCGCAACCATTCTGGTTTCGGAGCCACTTTATCACATGCCGGACTGAGGGCTTTTACGAAACCCAAGGGTTATCATTTGCGTAAAGGATAGACAGTAGACCTATGAGGTTTTTAAAAACCTCACAGGTCTATAACAACTTACTTAAAGCATAGATCACCAATCCCACCAACCCGCCCACCAGCGTTCCGTTAATCCGGATGAACTGCAAGTCCTTCCCTACTTCCAGCTCCAGTTTACTGCTCAGCTCTTTGCCTTCCCAATTGCCCACAGTGTTGCTGATAAGCATTCCCGCCTGCTTTGTATTTCTTAAAATATAAGCATAGGCATTGTAACGGATCCATCTATCGATGCGGTTCCTCAATGCTTCATCCTGCTGTAAATTACGGGCAAGATCCCGAACCGAGCGGGTAAAATAATTTTTAAGGGCCGATTGTTCTGCGGAAAGATCATTTATAATTCCTGTTTGCGCGCTTTTCCAGATGGAGGCGGCATAGGTTTTTACTTTATCCGGGGGCAGTAGCTGCTCCTTCAATGCGGCTAATTCTGTTTCCCATTTGGGATTTGTTTTCAACGCCACGGCAAAAACCTCCAGTTGTTTGTTTACATCAGCACGGATCTTGTGTGCCGGATCTTTTTCAATTTCATCCAGGTATTTCGCGATCCCAGCGGTAAGCTTCTCCGCAATATAGTTATTAACGAAGCCCGGGATCAAAAAATGACTTTCCTGTTTCACTTTCTTTTTTACCAGGTCTTCATTATTGACCACATATTGTTTCACCTTATTTACAATGAAGTTCAATACGCGCTCCTGATCACCACGTGCAATGATCAACTGCAATCCATTGGCAACAACTTCATTCAATTTAATATCATTAATCAGCGCGCCTGCTCTTTTCGCAATAAAGTCGGTGACAATAGTATCATCGGCGGTAGCCGCCATCTGTTTGATCAGGCGCGTAGCCTCCGATACCAGCAAGGTCACATTAGATTCCTTCTCCAGCCAGCCGGCAATAAAGGCACTTACCTGCAGTTTATCAATGTAGGGGCGCAGCGTGGTGGCATTCAGAAAATTGTCTACCACAAAATTGCCCAGGTTGGCACCGATACTTTTTTTACGGCTTTCGATCAGGTTGGTATGCGGAATGGGAATCCCCATCGGATGATGAAATAAGGCGGTAACCGCAAACCAGTCTGCCAAAGCACCTACCATGGCGGCTTCCGCAAAAGCTTTCACATAGCCGATCCAGGGCGCTGTACTGGTCTTTAAAAGATATACGCATCCTGTAAAAACAAGCGCCATCAGCAAAAACAAACCAGTTGCCAGAGCCTTGTGCCTGCGTAGTTGTATTGCTTTTATGTTGTTATCCATATTTATTAGTTAAACGGATGCTGTCTACTATTATGCGCAACGCCTAATGCCTTAGCTCTACTGCGTTCTGCATTAAGCGTTTAGCGTTCAGCATTCCTTAAAAGTATAAAAATTATTCCGATTCGACATTGCGGGCCAAAAATCCAAAAGCTGCCACAAATACACGAATAGGGCATCTATTATCCTAATAAACACGAATTCCCCGTGCACTCCTTGTGCAAAGCCGCGGAGAGGAATTGCCACTGAAACGCAGAAACACTGAAAACCCTCTGTGCTTCAGTGGCTCAGTGGCTTTCTGCACAGCCAGAAAAATTTATGCACCTGTCCTGCCGCAGGAGCATTAATTTTGCCGCGCATGAATTACCGGACCGAATCGAAAAGAACCCTGCATCTTGCTTTTCCTATTATCCTGGGGGAGGTAGCCCAGATATCCCTACACCTGGTTGACACCGCTATGATCGGCGCATTGGGTTATAAGGAGCTGGCTGCCGCTGCCCTGGTACTGAACGTCATTAATATTCCTTTTGTATTGGGCATTGGCATTACCATTTCTGTAGCGCAGCTGGTTTCCCTGGCGAAAGGACAATTCAACCGGCAGCTCATCTCCCATTATCTGTACAATGGCTTTATTCTTTGCACAGTTGCTGCTTTTGTAATTTCCGGCATTTTAATCGCAGGCACTCCGGTGCTGAATCACCTGGACCAAAAAGATCCGCAGGTAGTGGCGTATGCCATACCGCTGATGCGGATCATGGGGTTGTCGATCATCCCGATGATTCTATTTTTGACCTTAAAACAATTCGCAGACGGATTGCAATATACCAAAACAGCCATGACCCTTTCCGTAATTGCCGTGCCGTTAAATGCGTTGCTGAACTGGGTGTTTATTTACGGACATTGGGGCCTTCCTGCTTTTGGACTGATCGGCGCAGGGTATGCCACACTGATCACGCGGAGCCTGATCTTTATTATTCTGGCTGTTGTTATATTAAGGCATCGCATCTTTCAACCCTATATTGCCGTTGCCAAAAACCAATGGCAGTTGCGATGGAGCACGATCCGGCAATTGCTGAAAATAGGCATCCCCAGCAGCCTCCAGATCGGTATGGAAGCCGGTGCTTTTGCGCTCTCCGGCATTATTATGGGCACCATTAGTGCGGCAACACAAGCTGCCCACCAGATTGCATTGAGCTGCGCTTCCTTCACTTTTATGGTATCGATGGGCTTGTCGCAAGCGGGATCTATTCGCGTAAGCACTTCCTTTGGTTCGCGGGATCTGAAAAGCATCAGTGTGATTGGCAAAAGCACGATCCTGCTGGCATTGATCTACGGATCATTCTGTTGCCTGCTTTTTATTTTACTGCGTCACCAGCTGCCGCTGCTTTTTAATAATAATACAGAAGTACTTTCTATGGCGGCCACTCTCCTGTTAATGGCGGCAGTGTTCCAGATCTCGGATTCGATACAAGCGATCAGCGCCGGGTTATTGCGAGGTATTAAAGACGTAAATGTGCCCACATTTTTTATTGCGATCGCTTACTGGATCTTGGGTATCCCGATCGGATGCTTACTGGCCTTTCATTTCAACATGGGCGGTGTAGGTATCTGGCTGGGATTGATCGCTGGCCTTAGCTTTTCTGCATTGTTTTTGACATTGCGGTTTTTGAAGAAAGCGAAGGCAATATAAACAGACCTATAAGGTTTTTTAAACCTTATAGGTCTATCGTTCCTAATCGTCATCATCCTTTCTGGCGCCTTTCTTTTGCTCTTTAAACTTCAGGAAAGCCGCGCGCACCGGGGAAGGCGCGGGTGTACCTTTGATGCCCATCCATAATATATCATTAAACACCAGATCCGGCACGGCGTCTTCCTCCGACCAGTTGAATTTTTCACTCAGCAGGGCCAGTTTTCCTGTTGCAGGGTTACGATCGCTCAAATTGACATTTGCCGGTAGATGATCGAACCCTGTATAATCCGCCTTGCTGGTGAAGCTGCGCCAGAGCGGCGTTGCAGCTGCATCATATTGTGTCATGGGAGGCATTCCCAGGATCAGTTCAATGGTCCGCAATATGCCGGTAGTAGAATACATAGTATGATCTACATGGTTTCGTTTAACAAAAGGACTGATCACATAAGCGGTACTGCGATGGGCGTCCACATGATCCGGACCGTTCTGCGCATCATCCTCCAGAATAAAAATGGCGCACTCCTTCCATATCGGGCTTTTGCTGATATAGTCGATAAACATACCTACAGCGAGATCGTTATCCGCTACATGCGCAAAGGGTGTATGTCTGCCCGCACGCATTCCTTCTGTATGATCATTCCCGAAACGTACGGTCGATAATTGCGGCAGCGCATGATTCGCGAGCAACGAATCAAAATCCCTTTTCCATTGCTGAAAGCGTGTGGTGTCCGCTACAGACAGATCAAATCCTGTGTAGTTAGCAAAATGCCCCTTCAGCACAGCCAGGTTTGCTTTCCCATTATCAGCAAATTCACCATAGGTACGAAAAGAAACTTTATTACGGCTGGCGTGATCCCAGATAAACCCGTCGCGGTTGTTGGCGATCTTGCGCTCTCCTTCCCCTCCGTAGGTTCCCCCACGGCCGCCATAACTGGAAGGCCATGTTTTTTCCAGGTAGTCCGTTGCATAAGCGCCCATGCTCCAGTTGTGCCCATCGGCGCTCACTTCTGCGTTTACGTAAAAATTATCAAGCAACACAAAATCATTCACTACTTTATGCAGGTTGGGAGTGATCCGTTTGCCAAATAAACAAAGACCGGCATCGCCATTGCCTTTTTCCACATCGCCCAAAACCTGGTCGTAAGTGCGGTTTTCTTTGATCACGTAGAAAACATATTTGATCGGGGAAGCCCCGCCCACTTTCATCGGAATGGGGTTACCGGCCTCGCCTTGTGCAATCAGTTCCTTATCTTTTGAATACGGTGTATTTTTATAAACGGCCTGTGAATACACCGCGAGCTGCTGCGCCGCGGGCGTTGGGATAAAGCTCAACGTACCTGTAAAAAGCCCTGCTATATATTGCACTTTTGCGGGCTGGTTATTGTCCCCGGCATGCCGTGCTACAGACTCCTTGGTATCCGTGGGGTTCGGTCCATAAGGATTCGGCAGTGAAGACAGCCCTTTACCGTTTGTTACCAACAACTGGTTGCCTACCACCTTAACATTGGTCGGGTACCAACCCACTGGAATAAATCCTTTCGAAACAGATTTTCCGGCATTGCTGACATCAAATACCGCCAGGCAATTATTATCGGCATTCGCAACATACAGTGTTTTGTTATCTTCTGAAAGCGCCACCCCATTGCTGGTGGAGCCACTGGGCGCATTAGGATATAATGCCGCATTCAGCGTTTCAACGACCGACCGGGTATCCGTATTTATAACCGATACGCTATTGTCATTGGCATTGGCAACAAACAATAATTTTCCATTCTTGCTTAATGTTATTTCATTAGGATGGCTGCCCACGGGGATCTGAGCAGCTATTTTTTGCGCCGCCACATCCCATATTAATAGTTTGGCGCTTCCCCAAACACTAATGTACAACAACTTCCTGTCCGGAGATAATTTGCAGGTGTACGCTTCTGCACCCAACCCGATCTTGTTCTTTATTTTTTTTGTGTCCAGGTCAAACACATAAAGGCTGCTGTCTTCCCGGGTAACCACATACAGCTGGTTGGTTGTTTTGTCATCCACATCCAGCCCGGCAGTACCAATCCTATTGGGCCATTTTTTTCCTAATACGAAGGAGTCCTTTAAAGCCAGTTTATTATTTTTTATCTCATAGCGATCCACCAGATTATCGTGCCCGCCCGAAGCATATATAAATTGATCATTACCGCTGAATGCCAGTCCGTACCAGGACTTGGCGATAATGATACTGTCCAGCCGTTTTTGATTCTTAATATCGATCAGGTCGATCGTTTGCGTACTTTGCCCGTTATTGGTTACGGCCGCCAGCTTGCGGTTATTACTAATGACAAGGTTCAGCGGGAGATCCCCGACCGTAATATTAGTGCCTACCGGCGTTAGCGACCATTCGTTGGGCAGTTGTATTTTTTTTGCTTCCAACTGCTGCAGGGTTTGGGCAGTTGTTATAAACGGCACGCCCAGCATTAAGCCGCCGATAAAGACTTTACTAATCAATTTCATCCTACAAATTACTTCGTTTTTTGTAAATAAAAATACGTTCAGAAAGATAAATAAAGAAAAGTTAATACACCCAGGGCGAACGCATAAATTGGCTAAGCCACGAATGCACGAATAAAATGATTCATCTATCCGTAAAACAATGAACACAAATAGTGCCGGCGGCGCATGGAATTCGTGTTTATTTTATTTGAATAGGGTACAACAGCAAATTCATTCGTGTATTTGTGGCAATTTTTTAATCTTATGCGTTCGCCCTGTTCTTGAAGCAGAATCCGGACTATTTTAGATTTATAATTTTTATCTTCATTGCATGAATTTATTTAACCCTGCCCGGTTCTTCCTTATACTGCTATTCCTGGCTCCCGTTTTTACAACAGCGCAAAATGCTGCCACAATACATAACAAGGCTATCCTTGTTGACGGACATAATGATGTGATCTATTCCTCCATCTGGAATGGAAAGGATATTTCCCGGCCGGTGCCGGAAGGCCAAACCGATTTTCCCCGCTGGAAAAAGGGCGGGCTGGACGTTCAGTTCTTCTCCGTGTTTACCGATCCCGAGCCGCGCAGTAAATCGGGGTTGTTTGCCGATGCCAACGATCAGATCGATTCCCTTGATGCACTGATCCAACGGAATCCAAACGCGATCATGCTGGCGCGATCTTATACCGATATAATGAAAGGACTTCATGAAAAAAAGATCGTGGCATTGATCGGGGTTGAAGGCGGCCACATGATCGAAAACGACATGAACAAACTGATAGCGTTGCAGAAAAGAGGCATGCGCTACCTTACCCTTACCTGGAACAACAGTACTCCCTGGGCTACCAGCGCTATGGATGAAACACTGCATGCCGATACCCTGAAACACAAGGGACTGACGGATTTCGGCAAAACAATCGTACGCAAGCTGAATGAACTGGGTGTGCTGGTAGATCTTTCCCATACGGGGGAGCAAACTTTTTATGACGCCATCGCCACCAGTACCAGACCCGTTATTTTATCGCACAGCTCGGTGTATAACATCTGCCCTGTATTCCGCAATGTGAAAGACGACCAGATAAAAGCAGTGGCAAAAAATGGCGGGGTCATCTGCATTAATTTCTTCTCTGGGTTCATCAGCAAAAAATATGCGGCGAAGTCGGAACAACTGCTGAAGTACGACAAGCAATTTACCGACTCCGTATTTGCCATCACACATGATTCTATTGAAACAAAAAAACAATGGACACATTACTACAAGGAACAAACTGAACCGCTGCGCCCAACGGTGTCTGATGTGGTCGACCACATTGACTATATCGTAAAACTGGTGGGTGATGATTACGTAGGGATTGGTTCCGATTTTGACGGCATCACTTCTGTTCCTGTAGGACTGGAAGATGTAAGCTGCTACCCTGCCATCACAGCGGAACTGTTGCGAAGAGGCTATTCAGAAAAATCCATTAACAAGATCCTTGGCGGAAATGTATTAAGGGTAATAAAAGCGAGCTTTTGATTGGGCACTGCCCCCTATCTTTACAACCAGAAAATATTGAATTTATGCTAAAACAATTGCTGTTTATATGTCTCTGCTTTCAGACCTTTGGAGCAAAAGCCCAGGTACGTCTTGATAATAAGGAAGTATATAAGATCACCTATGGTTCCAGTTTCAACGGTAAAAACCGGGAGCATCAAAATAAAATATGGGTATTTGCCGGAGCCGCCCAAACCCTGGTAACCAGTGAAAAAGATTTTACCCAAAAATCACCTTATCCTTTTGAGCTTTCTATTATTGATCGTAAAAAGAACGAGCAGCAATTATTGGCGTTCCTTGGCGAACAAAACCTTGTTGCTGCAACCGATACCTCCCTGCGCAGCCAGCAATTTGAATTCAGCAATGAAACAAAAACCATCCTGGGTTATACCTGTAAAAAGGCGAAAGCTATTGTAAAATCGAACACGATGGAATTGTGGTACACGGATCAGCTGCCGGTGAAAGGGGCCCCCACTGTATTGGGACAAAACCTGGGTCTGGTACTGGAAATGACCCGGAACGGGAACAGCAGCATTACTGCAGAAAAAATAGAAAAACAAAAACTGCAATTGCCTGCGTTCATGAAAATCCCTGCGCGGCAAACCGACTTATTGAGCTACCGTGATGAAATATGGAAAAGCCGGTTTACCACCATCCCTTTGTTCACCAATCAGGTCATTAATTTTTCCGACACCAATAAATCAACGGGCGATGTGCTGCGTTTCGCCAGCGGAACGGTTGTGGTAAAAAAAATAAAAATGCCGGTGATCGACAGCGGCAGCAGCGCCTTCCTTGACCTCTCCGAGCAATCCAACGGCGATGCTTATGACCGTACCGGTACGGTGTTTTTGATCCCCGGCGATAAAAAACAATCTTTTTTAGACGGACTAAAAAACGGTATTGCCGCCCTACCGGTTTATACGAATGGGAACGGCAAGAATTACCAGGGGGTGGTAGCAACGCCCGATTACAGTCCTATGATTGAGCTGATGCGTTTCTTTACACCATTTGGCATCAAACAATTCAATCAAAATGCGATCAAAGGCAAGCAATGGCAGGAGGCCGTTCCCTACCGGCAGGACATTACCGATTTTATTCCGCTGTTGAATAATAAGGAAGTCTATGTTGGCGTTTTCATTGGCAACTATGATAAAGGCGGGCATAGGATCACGGCAAATATCACTGTGCATAATGGTGGCCCGGACCAATTACGCCAACACATTGTTCCGCTATTTAACACCTTAAATGCTATGGAAATGGCCGGGCAGGAATATGGAACAATGTTTAATAATGAGAACGGCGTTACGGTTCATTTTACTTTAGCCAATTCGTTGAAAAATGTACGGCTGCGTTATATCACTACCGGCCATGGCGGCTGGGGCGGTGGCGATGAATTTGTTCCAAAGCTGAACACCATTTTACTGGATGGAAAAATTGTGTTCAGCATGATCCCCTGGCGGCAGGATTGCGGCACCTATCGCTTGTACAATCCTGCATCGGGCAATTTCAACAACGGACTCTCTTCTTCTGATCTCAGTCGCTCCAATTGGTGCCCCGGTACCGTTACCAATCCGTTCTTAATTGAGCTGGGCGATCTTACTGCGGGTGAACATACGATACAGGTAAAGATCCCGCAGGGCAAACCGGAGGGTACCAGCTTCAGCGCCTGGAATGTGTCTGGTGTGCTGCTGGCAGATTAATTTCAATGGCAATATTCCAATGAACTTGTTTAGATTTTTTAAATTTAACCCCGTCCGAACGGAGTTGATCCGGGCGGGGATTAATTAGTTTAAACAACTTCATATAAAAATATCTCAAAGAGAAAAGCTACCTCGGAATAATACTAACGGGCAAAATAAATTCATAAAATAACCGGCTACTATTGGGCGCCACCAGGTCAGCTGTCAGGCGTCGCCCGATACGGAACCCAAATGTAAGCGGGTACTGGTTCCACCATTGGGTATCCACGTACAGTTCCGCGCCGGCGCTTTGCAGACTCTTATTGAAATTCGATTGTTTCCCCCTGATGGCCGTATAGTCATAGAAGGCAGCGGCCCGCACCCGTTGCAGGTACAGGATATTCCCAAATCCCCAATCTGGGTACACGAGGGGCAAATGATAATCGAAAGTAACCGTTCCTGCACGGGCAGAATCCAGCGCATTAAAGCCACGTGCAAAATTGAGCCGGTCATTAAACAGCTGGTATTTTGCTGATGATTCCTGCGCCGTAGCCGATATTACAATACTTTGTGAAGGGAAGAATCCCGGAAAGTAACCAACCGCTTTTGCAAATACCTGCCGGCTGGGCCACTGGTTCAATGTGTACCGGAATTGCCCGCTGACGCCAAATCCCCAGCGGGGAAAAATATCCTGCCGGGCCTGCTGTACCTGCTCCCCAAAGCCCAGGCTATGGCTAACATACCCAAAATGATTAATTACTGCGCCCCGCAGTGCACCCGTTTGACCAAAGTCGAGGCGATACCCCAAACTCGTCCCTATACTAAGGTATTTATACAGACGCCCGTCAACCCAGTTCAGTGGCACGGAAAACGACAAGTAATTATCCCATTGATCCCATTTTTGTAACGCCTGGTTGCTCGTGATTTGCCGGTTGAAGCTGTATTGCGAACCAACACCAATATAAGGAAACCATCCACCATAGGTCAGGCTGCCGCCAACGGTATTGCTTTTATCATTTTGATTGTAGATATAATACAAATTGGTTTGAGTGGTATTGAGCACATTATTCCCGTAAACGGTAAAACTGTATTCAGGATTGACATAGTTAGGCCGCCAGCTGTGCAAATTTACCGGCCGGGTTAACTGTGCATATTTTTTTGAAGGCAGGATTGCGAGGGGAATATTTAGCGGGCTTTTTTCAATGTGCACCGAATCACTTACCAATCCCGAAGTGGCCTGCGCAAAAGTGACAGGGTCTACGAAGGTCCAGCGGCTATCGGTTTCATTTTGCTGGCGCAGCCGGTACCCTTCGGCCGTAAAACGGCTCCAGTTCAATTTTCCCCAGGAAGCGTTGATAAAATAAGCGCCGGGGGCTTCCTGTTCCAGTTGCTTTAGCTGACGCGATTCGATATCAACCGAGAAAACTGCGTCTTTTAATCCTATGGACCCGATAAAATAAACGGTATTATCAAACAAACTGATCTGCCCAACAGGCCGGTACGTTGGCGGGGTAAGCTGCGTTATTTTTTTTGTGCGAAAATTGATCAGCCCGATATAGGAAGCAGCATCCCGCTGCCGTACCGCAGCAATCACCTCATAACGGTTCCTGATTTTGGGATTTGCAAAATAATCGATTCCCGCCTGGGCAAATTGATCCAACACGGTACCGGTGGCTGCATTCAGCACTACCAGGGAAGCATGTCCTTTCAGATCAACGCTATTGGCCACCAGGAATTTTCCGTCGGCCGAGATATCCGGCGAAAAATATCGTGTATGTGTAGTTACTTTTCGTTGTGCTCCCGAGCGCACATCCAGCAAACGCAATGAACTATAGGTTTTCCAGGACCAGCGCGGATCCTCCTCCAGCGCGGCATACACGATCCTGCCGTTTGAATAACTGTATTGCGTTTCAATACTTATATCGCGATAGCGCAAAAAATGTTCTCCCAATGGGTCCCGGATATAAAACGCCGGCCGCTGGTTTACAGCGGTTTTTAAATAAAGCAGCGATCCGTCATCCACCTGCTGAGGATAATAGTAGTTGGTCAGCAGTTGTTTGCCTTCCTTATCCCCCGCCTCAGGCGCTGCAGGGATACCATAAATGGCTTTATAATAATTAAATGCAGCGTCAACAAACTGCTGATAGCGCATCCCGGTATTGCGCAGGATCGCTTTTTGCATTGGGTAGAATAATCCCTTAAAGGCCGCGGCATCGGCCGTCACTTTGCCCCAAAAATCAGGACCATATTTTGCATAGCCGTAGTTCACCAGCAGATACCCCAGATAGTAATGATTGGGCACATAATCCTTTAGCGATCCGTTCCGGAATTTCATCCACTTGTAATTTTTACCGGCCGCCCATAGTATGGGATAGTTGTTTACAAAGGATGGCAGCCGGCCCCGGCCCTGCCGGGAAAGAAAGGTTTCCTGGAAAACGGCATCGCCTTCAAAAAACCAGTTCGGAACGGCTGCGTTTACCGCCAGCGAATACCCGTCCTGCCCAAATAAATCATGCATCAACTTGCTAACGCCCCGGTTAAAATTATTATACTGTTCCACATGGCGGTATTCATGCAGCGCCAGCTGATCAGCCCAGTGCGTGGTTCCCTGGTCAAAATTATCGGCCGGGGGCATCAGGTAAAATTCGCTGCGGAAAGGGCCAAGCCCCACATAACCATTGGAAAGTACCGGCTGGCTTTGCAGTACAATATTTATTTTTTTGATTTTACCGCCCAGCGGATGGTAATTATTGCGGGCGATGGTGCTTACGATTCCTGCCACACGGCTTGCGGTGGTATCCAACCCCTGCGGGTAAATGACGCGAACGGTATCCGAAACTATTTGCCGCCAGCGCATAGAAGGCGGATTGCCCCCGAATTGCTGCGCATTTGCTGATTGCATTATCAATACCCATACCATCAAATACAAAAGCTTCCTCATGTTCCTGTTTTTCGTACCGATCGTATTTCGGCTTTGATATGCAGCTCCTGCAGCACTTCGTTTTTATTAAAAGTATAAAATTCCGGCCAGACGGTGGTGCAAATTTGCCCGTCCCCTGCTAATAAATTACTTTTACCGGTAAAAAACGTTCCGATCATCTGAAGAAACTACGGAAGATATTACTGACCACATTGGGGGTTCTCCTGGGCCTTATTGTTTTGCTTTGGATGGCAATACAACTTCCCGGTGTTCAAAACTGGTTGATAACCAAGGTCACCAGCCGTTTATCAAAAGAGCTGCAAACCAAAATAGCCATCCGGCATGTCGATTTTTCGCTGTTTAATAAAATGCACCTGGAAGACGTATTGGTGCTCGACCGGCAAAAAGATACCATCTTAAGCGCAGGGGCCATAACGGTAAATATAACCGATTGGTTCTTTGTTAAAAAAGATATTGAGCTGAAATACATAGGGTTAAAAGATGCTTACATCCAGTTGCAGCGCTCCGATTCGGTTTGGCGCTACCAGTTCCTGCTCGATTATTTCAGTACGCCGGCCAGCACTAAACCCAAGCAGCAAAACAATATAAATATCGCCTTCCGCAAGGTAGACCTGGAAAACATCCTGTTCCGGCAAAAGGATGGCTGGCGGGGGCAGGATATGACTATCTCCCTGGCATCACTGCGGGTGGATCCCAGGAATATTGATTTTGCTAAAAAGCGCATCAGCATTAATTCACTTACCATTAATCAGCCTTATTTTGCGCTTCGCGACTACGACGGTAACCGGCCGGAAGTGAGCGATACATCTAAACCAGAAACCAAACCGGCTAAACACAATGCCGAATTGGAATGGAACAGTGGCAAATGGGAAATTACCGCCGCCCAAGTAACATTACATAATGGTACATTTAAAACGGATAACACATCGCCAATAGATACGGTTGACCTTCACGCTTTTGACGGAAGACATATTGAATTTGCAAAGATCAACGCCGATTTTAAAAATGTACGCTGGTGGATGGATACGATCACCACGAACCTTACCCTAACCACCCGGGAAAAAAGCGGCTTTGAGGTTAAAAGTCTGTCGGCCAAAGCCAAAGTAACCCCCAGGGAAATGACTTTTAACAACCTGGATCTGCGTACTAATGATAGTCACCTGACCGATTACTACAGCATGAAGTTTGCGGATTTTTCCAGCATGAACGACTATATCACCAATGTAAAAATGGAGGCCCATTTTGTAAAGGCTGATATTAATAGCGACGACATTGCCTATTTTGCACCAGCCCTGCGCAGCTGGAAGAAAAAGATCGTTTTAAGCGGTGATGTAAAAGGGCCGGTAGCATCGCTGGTCGCAAAAAAACTGGAAATACAGGCGGGGAACAACACTTCTTTCACCGGAGACGCTTCCTTAACGGGGCTACCCGACATTAATGAAACGTTTATAGACATTAAAGCCACCAGTTTTAAAACAACCTATGCTGATGCGTTGGCTTTTGCTCCGGCATTAAAACAGATCGATGTTCCTAACCTTTCCAAACTGCAATATCTGTCCTTTGTGGGCAACTACGCGGGGTTTATCAGGGATTTTGTAACCTTTGGAACGCTCACCACGGCACTGGGGACGCTGAAAACGGATGTCAATATGAAGATCCCCCGGGGGGGCAGCCCTGTTTATTCCGGAACCGTTTCCACCGACAATTTTAACCTGGGCCCGTTTTTGAACGACGACAACCTGGGTTATGTTGCGTTTAAAGCCAACTTAAAAGGAGCCGGTTTTGATCCTGCAAGCGGCGCCATTGCGCTCAATGCGAACATAAAATACATCGACTATAATAAGTATCGCTATACGAATATTGATGCCGATGGGGAGCTGAATAAAAAAGTATTTGACGGCAAGCTGAAGATCAAAGACCCTAACGCGGATCTTGATCTGAACGGATTGGTGGATTTCAGCAAGCCGGACCCTCTATTCAACTTTATTTCCGATATCCGGAATATTGATTTCAAGGCCTTGCATTTTGTACAGGATAGCCTCACGTTAACCGGCAAGATCAACGCACATTTTACCGGAAAAACGATCGACAACTTTTTGGGAAATGCCACCGTAACGGACGCCAGCCTCGTGCGGAACCATTCGCCGCTTTCCTTCGATTCGCTGGCGATCAGCTCTACCCTCGAAGGCGATAAAAAAAGATTAACGCTCACCTCCAACGAATTTTCGGCATCCCTTTTTGGCCGGTTCAATATCAGGGATCTTCCCAATTCGGTCATCAGCTTTTTAAACCGGTATTACCCGGCCTACATTAAGCCCCCCACCAAACAGGTTAAAGAGCAGGAGTTTTCCTTCGAGATCAAAACGCAAAACTTCGACAGTTTTACACCCATTATCGATAGCAATTTAAACGGATTCAATAATGCCACCATCACCGGCAGCATTAATTCCTACACCAATAGTTTAAGCCTGGATGCGGAAGTGCCCTATTTCAGTTATGACCGTTTCAAATTCAATGATGTTACCATTTCCGGCAGGGGAAACTATGACAGCATTGCACTTTCCGGGCGCACTACGAATATTGGCGTTGGCGACAGTTTAAATATTCCGCTGGCCTTGTTTAATATCACCGCAAAGAACGACGTTTCAAGGGTCATGATCTATTCCGGCGGAAACGGCGCCGTTGACCAGGCCCGGTTAAATGCAACGGTAAATACTTATAGCAATGGTGTAAAGATCGGCTTTGCCCCTTCGTCCTTTGTGCTCAACGGCAAAACCTGGAATATTGAACGGAACGGAGAACTGGAGTTCCGGAAAAATGTGCCCGCCCATGGGCAATTGGTCTTAAGGGAAAGCAACCAGGAGATCCGCATCCGCACCCTGCCTTCCGATATCGGCAGCTGGAATGATGTGGCCATTACATTGAAAGACATTAACCTGGGCGATATTTCCAAATACTTCCTGCCCCACAACCGCCTGGAAGGCCTTGCCTCCGGCGATTTTCTTTTAGAAAACCCGGGGAAGAATATGAAGATCACTTCGGAGAACTTTACCGGCCGCACCATTCAGTTTGATGAGGATTCAGTTGGAGATCTTTCCGCCAAAGTGCTTTTTGACCTTTCCACAAAAGAATTACTCATCAACGGCAGCACGCTGAACCCTCAAAAAAAGGACCTCGCCTTTGACGTGCATCTATTC
>JAGIAQ010000150.1 GCA_017744795.1 Niabella sp.
CCAGCTCTGTTTTACCCACACCGGTGGTTCCTAAGAAAATAAAGGACCCGATCGGTTTTCTGGGATCGCTTAAGCCCGCCCGGCTGCGCCGGATAGCATCCGCAACAGCAGTGATCGCTTCTTCCTGCCCTACCACACGCTGGTGTAAGTGCTCTTCCAGGTGCAGTAATTTTTCCCGCTCGCTTTCCAGCATTTTGTTTACCGGAATACCGGTTGCTTTGGATACGCTTTCGGCAATATCCTCGGCATCCACTTCCTCTTTTACCAGACGGCTTTGCTTGGTATCATCCAGTTCCTTTGCAAGCTTGCTGATCTTGGCTTCTTCTTCTTTTATTTTTCCATATCGTATCTCGGCTACTTTACCATAATCGCCGTTACGCTCGGCTTTTTCCGCCTCAACCTTAAGATCTTCGATGCTGGCTTTTCCGTTCTGAATTTTTTCCACCAGCTCTTTTTCTTCCTGCCACTTGGCTTTCAGCGTGTCGCGCTCTACCGATAAATTAGCAATATCGGTGTTCAATTGTTTTAATTTATCCTTGTCATTCTCCCGTTTGATCGCTTCTCTTTCAATCTCCAGCTGACGGATATGGCGGTTCAGGCGATCCAGTTCTTCCGGCATGGAATTCATTTCCAGTCGAAGCTTGGCCGCACTTTCATCCACCAGGTCGATGGCTTTATCCGGAAGAAAACGGTCGGTTATATACCGGTGCGATAATTCCACTGCTGCAATGATCGCTTCATCTTTAATACGCACATGGTGGTGCGTTTCGTATTTATCTTTCAGTCCACGTAAAATAGAGATCGCGTCTTCCACCGTAGGTTCATCCACCATCACTTTCTGAAACCGTCGTTCCAGGGCTTTATCTTTTTCAAAATATTTCTGGTACTCATTCAACGTGGTGGCCCCAACAGCTCTTAACTCACCGCGTGCCAATGCAGGCTTCAATATGTTAGCCGCATCCATTGCGCCTTCGCCGCCACCGGCGCCGATCAACGTATGAATTTCATCTATGAACAATATAATTTCTCCGTCGCTGCCGCCCACTTCTTTTACCACGCCTTTTAAGCGCTCTTCAAACTCCCCTTTATATTTTGCTCCCGCGATCAACAGTCCCATATCCAGGGCATAAATGATCTTTGATTTCAGATTCTCAGGCACATCGCCATTAACAATACGATGCGCTAATCCTTCCACAATTGCCGTTTTACCCACACCAGGCTCTCCAACTAAAATGGGATTGTTTTTGGTACGGCGACTTAAAATATGCAAAGTCCTTCTGATCTCTTCATCGCGGCCAATTACGGGATCCAGTTTGCCCTGGCGCGCCAGTTCGTTCAGGTTCTTTGCATATTTGTTTAGGGCGTTAAATTCCTGCGATTGCGTTTGAGAAGACACGGTGCCGCCTTGTCTTAATTCTTTAATAGTAGCTACCAATCCTTTTTCCGTAAGGCCTGCATCTTTAAGTAAACGGGCTACCGCATCGTTTCCCTGAACGATTGCCAGCAGTAAATGCTCCGGAGTTACAAATTCATCATTGAATTGTTTCAGATCGGCGCCCGCTCTTAAAATAACATTGTTGGCATCCCGGCTGATCTGTTGTGCCGGCTCGCCATTAGTTGTGGGCAATTTCCCCAACAGTTCTTCCAGTTTTGTATGGACCAGGTTTATTGTAACATTATTTTTCTTCAGCAAAAAGTCCACAGGGGAATCTTCCTGGTCTAATAATGCTTTTAAAATATGTTCAACTTCTATATTTGGATTCTTTGCATTGAAGGCCAACTGCTGCGCCTGTTGAAATGCCTCCGCTGCTTTAATTGTAAAATTTCCCAGATTCATAATGTATTGTTTAGTGGGGCTGACCAAAAAGTTAAGATCCAATAATTTGCCGTGAAGACGTAAAAACGGGAAGGCCTTGTTTTTCAATCGCCCTGACTTTACCGCTTTACCGCCTTGCCGGCTGGAAAACACTTATTAATCCCCCGGATTCGTAATTTATTGTTTGAAGTTATACCATTTTCATCAGGCCATAAATTCAAAACTTCACCCTACATCATCAAATCAAATTCCAGACCGGAAATAGCAGCAATTTTGTCAGACTCCAGCAACCCGAACTGACTATAATGCAGTCATTATAAATGTTTTATGAAAAAATAGCAGTTTACTGGTTGTAAATGTAAATTTCAATAACTCCGTCTTGTGTAATGGCTCCGCGGTACATCCCCGCCGTATTAAACGGCATTGCGGCATTGCCTTTCTGATCCAGGGCGATCAATCCGCCGTCGCCGCCCATGGCTCCGGTTTTTTTGATGACGGTTCCGCCGGCTTCCCGTACGGAAAGTCCTTTATATTCCATTAACGCTGAAAGATCGTATGCTACCACATTTCTTATAAAAAACTCGCCCCAGCCGGTACAGGAAACGGCCGCCGTTTTGTTGTTTGCATAAGTACCCGCCCCGATAATAGGCGAATCCCCCACCCGGCCAAATTTTTTGTTGGTCATGCCCCCGGTTGAAGTACCTGCCGCCAGATTGCCCTCTTTGTCCAGCGCCACAGCGCCCACCGTTCCAAATTTATAATCGGGATACCCGGTTCCCGGCGGGTTGTAACCATTTCCCTGTTGCTTTTTCCTGGCCTCTTCCTCGATAGCCTTTTGCAATCCCTTCCATCGGTCTTCCGTGTAGAAATAGTTGGGGGCAACAATGGTCAACCCACATTCTTTTGCAAATTGCTCTGCACCCTTACCGATCAGCATTACATGTTCAGACCGTTCCATCACTGCCCTTGCCGCCAGGATCGGATTTTTAATACTGGTAACGCCTGCTACTGCACCGGCTTTCAAGGTTTTTCCATCCATGATTGCGGCATCCAGTTCATTTTTCCCCTCGTGTGTAAATACAGCTCCTTTACCTGCATTAAATAACGGGTTGTCTTCCATAACCGTAATAGCAGCCTGAACCGCATCAAGGCTGGACGCTCCTTCTTTTATTTTTTTATACCCCGCCTGCAATGCTGCTTCCAAACCTGCGCGATAGGCTTTTTCTTTTTCGGGCGTCATGCCCGCTTTTAAAATGGTTCCGGCGCCGCCATGGATCACCAGTACATATTGCCCCTGATGCGCCAACTGCTGGTTGGTAAGCTGCTGCGCGCTGCTGCTTACAAAGAGGCCGTTAAACACAATAAAAAAAAGAAGACAGATCTGTCGCATGTAAAAGTTTTTCTCTAAGGTAAAGAAGTTGTTGAAACCAATTTAAAACCACATAGGTACATAGAAATCATAGCATTGAAGGATGCATAGATTCCCCGCCGCGGCGGGGAACATAGCTGATTCGTTTCTATGTCCCCTCCAGTCTATGCATCCTATGTTTCTATGTGGTTAGATCTAAACAATCTCAATCTTAACCCAACAACAAGTAATTTTGCCTAATGAATGCCACGCAACATATCAAAACGTTTAGCAAAACATTGGGCTTTGATTATTGCGGCATTGCCAAAGCCGAAAAATTAGATGACGATGCCCGCCGGCTGGAGCAATGGCTCTCCCGCGGCATGCACGGTACGATGCAGTATATGGAGAACTATTTCGACCTGCGCATCGATCCCTCCCGCCTGGTTCCGGGGGCTAAATCGGTGATCACGCTTTTGATGAACTATTTCCCGCAACAACAACAACAAACCGATGGCGCCAAAATAGCCAAATACGCTTATGGCAACGATTATCATGAAGTGATCCGCGAAAAGCTAAAAGCATTGCTGTTTTATATCAATGAACATATCGGCGCCGTAAATGGCCGGGGCTTTGTGGATTCTGCTCCGGTACTGGAACGCAGCTGGGCCCAAAAAAGCGGCCTGGGCTGGATCGGCAAGAACGGCAACCTGCTTACGAAAGACTCCGGCTCCTTTTATTTTATCGCTACTCTGATAACCGACCTGGAGCTGGAATACGATGCGCCCTATGCCAAAGATTTTTGCGGTACCTGCACGCGCTGCATTGATACTTGCCCGACCGGTGCTATTTTACCGGACAAAGTGATCGATGGCAGCCGGTGCATCTCCTATTTCACTATTGAATTAAAAGAAGCTTTTATACCCGATGAAAGGAAAGGGCAGTTTGCCAACTGGGCTTTTGGGTGTGATATTTGCCAGGATGTTTGCCCCTGGAACCGTTTCAGCAAACCCACGCAGGAAGCGGCTTTTGAGCCATTGCCACAAATACTGAATCTTTCCAGTAAAGAATGGGAAAGTTTTTCAGAAGAGCAGTTCCGGAAGATCTTTAAACATTCGCCTATTAAAAGAACGAAGTTAAAGGGGCTGCAAAGGAATTTGAAGTTTATCAGGGAGAAGTGAATAGTCAATGGTAAGAGGTCAATAGTCAATAGTTCATAGTTGCGTGTTTGCATGAACGCGAGAAAATCTGAAAACATCATAGAAATAAACCATTAAGTATTTCCAGTATAAAATATTCGATGGCAGTACGTTCAGACGCTTTCTTTCCCGATTAAAAAAACATCAAAAAGAACGAATACTGAAGGTTATCAAAATAATGCTCTTTTGCATTTTTTATTCAATATTCCTTATTTTACATTCCCGGGAATCCCGCGCTTAAGTGATCGATAGCTCATGTTTCATGGCTACGTGCTTGTCGTTTATTTAAAGGCGTAACGCTTAATGCTTTATTAGCGTTGCGCATTGAGCGTTCCGCGTCAGGCATTCATAGCCCGGCTGACAAGCCCTACTTATTACCAACGCCGCCATTCTTCAAATTCTTCAACCCCTGCTCCATAAGCGGTCCGTAAGAACGATCGAGCACCAGGCCGGCAAAGCGTTCCCAGGGATACCATTTAAAATGAAAATCCATATAGTTCTGGATCGTAACCGAATCAGAATACGAATAGTGGATCAGCCGCCAGCTGCTATAAACCGGTTGCGCTCCTTTTTTCATTTCAACAGTTACCAACGAATCATTGGCAGTTATAATACGCAGCTGAATATTCTTTACTGTGGCCTTTACGATCTTCCCGTTTTGCGTTCCGGTGTTTTCTAATTGCAGCGTATCAAACCCCGGGTACCAGTATTTCCACCTGGACAGATCATTGATATAATTTAAAACGGAATCAGCTCCTGTATTCAGATTCGCCGCCCGCGACACTTTTACCTGCGAGGGCAGCAACGCCGTCACCACACTGATGACCAGCAAAAAAGCGACAACACTAATAATTAAAAGCCGTACATATTTCATAGTTCTCTTCCTTTCTCATTCCTTATTTTACATTTCTTATTTTATATTCTTTCTACTCCCACTTCATAATCCTTGACACAATAAAATAAGTGCCCACGATCCAGATGCCCAGGTAGCCAAGTTCCTTCCAGCAGTCGTATAAATGCAGTCCTTCAAAGGAGATCTTGCGCATCGCATCATTAAACTGGGTAAGCGGCAGCAATTCACAAAGGGTCTGCATCCATTTGGGAAATACATCAATCGGGAAAAAAGTTCCCGAAAGCAGCATTTGGGGGAAGCCGAATACATTGATCATTAAAGGGATCATCGTATCATTTTTGGCGATACTGCTGATGATCAGCCCCACGCCCATCAATAAAAACAACATTACGATGGACAATACTAACATTTCAAAAAAAGTGAGTGCCCCATGCACCAGCGTAAAGTTCAGAAAAAGATGTCCCACCAGGATTAATACAATAACGTTGATCAGCTGGAAGAACAAGCGGCTGGTGCCGATGCCAATGAGAATATTTATCTTTTTCACCGGCGATGCGTAGAATCGTTTTAGCACCAGTTGTTCCCTGAGGTTAAAAAAGATAAAGGCAATACCAAACAGGGTTGAGAACAAAACAGAAAATCCCAGCTGTCCGGGCAATACAAAGTCAATGGTTCGGTATTTTTTCCCGGGAACAATTTCCGGAACAAACTGGTACTCTCTTTTAAGTTTCGCGTCTGCCAGTTCCGTTTTCAACGCCAGGTAATCGAAAGAGCGCATCAGCCGGTATACCGCGCCGCCGCCGGCTTCGCTCGATTGCAGCACCACCCGCCGGGGCTGGCTGCTATCCTGCACTTTTGGAATAAACACTACTGCGTCCAGTTTCCCTTTGCGGAGATCATTATTCCGCGAAGCCGTATCGGGGTAGGTAACAATGGCAACAGACGTGCTTTTTGAAATGCTATCGAACAGGGCATTCAACGTGTCGCTCGACGGATCGATAGCGATCTTTGAAGGCGTGGGCGCTTTATCGCCAAAGGCGCCGAAGATCAGTATGAAAACGATCGGAAATAATAAACTGAAAAAAAGGGAAGAGGGCTGACTAAAGATGGCCTTAAAACTTGCTTTTGTAATGGCCCACAATGCCCTTGACTGACTATATTTCATTTAGAACTGGATTTGGAGATAATGGATTCTGGATGCTCAATACTGAATTCTGGCATTTGTTAAAATTTTTGCGGCGCGTTTATAAAAAATGTAAAAGGCAACCGCGCCTGCAGGCTATTAGTCATTCGGTGCAGCGATCTTAATTGCTGATAGGCGCTGGCATACTCATTGCCCAATTCTTTTTTGATCATTGACGATGCTGCTTCTTCGCCGCCTTTAATTCTCAAAATACGCTCCAGCAGTGAACTATAATTAGGATATTCTTTTACCCGAAATTCTGAAAGTTTTGCCATCCGGGCCGCGGCATTTATCGCATCCTGCAACCCGCCCCAACGATCGACCAGTCCGATATCTTTCGCCCGAAAGCCTGTCCACACACGACCCTGAGCGATCGTTTCAATATAGGCCGTATCTTTTTTCCGGCCTTCTGCAACGCGTGCTTTAAACTGATCATACACCCGCTCTACCGATCCCTGCACGATCTTTTGTTCCTGCAGCGTCATAGGATGATCGGCAGCACCTGCGTTGGCCAACGGACCGGTACCTACTCCATCAAAGGTTACGCCCAGTTTATTTTTCATAAAGGCGCTGATATCCGGGATGATCCCAAACACGCCAATAGACCCTGTGATCGTATTGGGCAAGGCAAAAATACTATCCGCTGCGCAAGACATATAATACCCTCCGGATGCCGCCACATCACCAAAGCTCACGACCACCGGCTTCACAGCTTTAGCCATTTTCATTTCGCGCCAGATATTATCGCTCGCCAAAGCACTGCCGCCGCCGGAGTTGACCCGCACTACAATTGCTTTTATAGACGCATCCAGTCTGGCCTTGCGCAGCAAGTCAATATAAGCCCCATCGGAGATCACGCCTTCCTGTTTATTGCCGTCAACAATATCACCCGCCGCATAGATCAACGCGATCTTATCGCCACTGCCGCCCAGGTCCGTATTTAAACGTGCATATTGACCGACGCTTATAAAATTAATCTTATTGTCGCTGTCGATCTTAAGTGTCTTCTTTAACTCCGTTTGAAGTTCGTCGTCGTAACGCACCCCATCAATCAGCTTATGTTCAGCTGCGATCTGTGGCGTAGTGATCAAACCGGTATTGGCCCATTGATGCAGGCTTGCCGTATCAAGTTTTCGTGCAGTTGCCGTTTTTTGCAAAAAGTCGCTGTACAAATCATTCAGCCAAACGGAGGTCTGCAGCTGGTTGGCCTCCGTCATTTTTTCTACGCGCAGCGGTTCCGTTGCACTTTTAAATTTACCGGCATAAAATATTTGGGGATGGATCTCCAGCTTATCCAGCGCTCCTTTCAAAAACATATAGTTGACGCTAAAGCCGGTCCACTCAAAATCGCCCGCAGGGCTTACATAAACTTTGTCTGCCACGTTGGCGATGCTGTAAGCCTTTTGCGTCATCGTATTTCCGTAGGCAATAACCGGCTTCCCCGACTTTTTAAAATCATCCAATGCCCGGCGCATCTCTTCGCTGGAGGCAAAACCATTCGCGTTGCTGTTGGCCACCAGGTAGATCGCTTTTATCTTTTCATCCGTCTTTGCTTTTTTGATCAGCCGGATAAAATCGTACAGCGAAGGGGTTTCCTCCAGCTTTTGCGATTGCACCATGCTGCGCAGATCGCTTTGCGGGAGTTCGACATAAGCCTCGGACAGGTCAATTTTCAAAACCGATTTTTCCGTAAGCACCGGCATGGAGCTGGATACCACGTTGCCCGCCATTCCGGCAATAAAGAAAAAAGCAATGAGGCTGAATACGATCAGTGCCAGCAACATTGCCAGAAATATTTTAAGAAACGAACGCATATTCAATTTAAATTGATAAAAAAGCCAAAATTAAAGATATTTGGCGGCTATGAACCCCGCATATTTATTAATAGGAGGAAATTTAGGCAACCGGCAGGAAAACCTGGATGAAGCGCG
>JAGIAQ010000151.1 GCA_017744795.1 Niabella sp.
ACTATTTGCAATCAATGGGCATGGAAGCCTAATGATAAAATGAAGTCGCTCAAAGAATGTTTGACCATTCTTTCAAAAACCGCAGGTGGCAACGGTAATCTCTTACTAAATGTGGGGCCAATGCCGGATGGCCGTATGGAAGCCCGGCAGGTAAAACGACTGCGGGAAATAGGCGCCTGGCTGAAAGTAAACGGGAAGGCGATTTATGGCACAAAAGGCGGGCCTTATGAACCTACAAACGTTTATGCAACCACGCGTAAAAATAATATCATTTACGTGCATGTGCTGAATCCGGACACTACGGCTTTTACGCTTAAAGCAATACCCGGAATCAGGATGGTGAGCGCACATACGTTGACCGGCGAAAAAGTGGAGCTGGTACAAAATTCAGGAGTTATTGAAATTCATAAGCCGCAATCCGAAAAGAACGGGCTGCCTTATGTGGTGGCTTTGGAGGCTGATAAACCTGTTGAATCTATTCCAATTATAAAATAGCGATAAAATATGAAAAGGCTCAATAGCGTACTGCTTCTTGTTATAAGTCTGCTTGCCGCCTGCACGCAGCCAACAACCAAGCAGAAGGATACGAATAGTACGACGGGCTCAAAAGTAGAGCGTTACGGGATGGTCACCGGTTTAAAGCCCGAACGTGCAGCGTATTACAAACAGTTGCATGCAGCTGTATGGCCGGCAGTGCTGAAAAAGATCAGGGAATGCAATATCCGCAATTACTCCATTTATGTAAAAGAGATAGACGGCAAGCCGTATTTGTTCAGCTATTGGGAATATACGGGGAATGATTTTGCTGCGGATATGAGAAAAATGGCAGCCGACAGTACAACACAGCGCTGGTGGAAAGAGACAGGTCCTACCCAGGAGCCTTTGCCGGATGCCGCCGCTAAGGGTGAAACCTGGAGCCGGATGGAAGAGTTGTTTCATCAGGATTAATTCGTATTGAAAATTAAAACCAGCCAAAAAATGAAACCGATAGTAAAACTCCTGCTAGTTCAATTGTTTTTTACTGCTTGCGCCATGCAAATAAATGCGCAACCTTCATCCGATCATAACCTGAAGTTTACCGAGTTGGCAAAGAGATGGGATGAGGCAATTCCACTGGGCAATGGCATGCTTGGGGCATTGGTATGGGAGAAGCAGGGCCGGCTCCGCCTATCCCTGGACAGGGCCGATCTTTGGGATGAGCGTAAGGCATTGGATCTTTCAAAATTCAATTTTAAGGACGTGCAGCGCTGGGTGCGGAACAAGACCTACGATTCTGCGCACAAATTAGGAGATGCGTTTTACGATAAAGTTCCTTATCCAACAAAACTGCCCGCAGCCGCCATGGAATTTGATATAAGCGCACTGGGGCCGGTCGTTTCCAATGTACTGGATATTAAGACTGCACTGAATACGGTAACTTTTAAAAGCGGCATTATTTTTAAGTGCTACATACATGCGGTACAAAATGCAGGCTTTTTTTCTTTTGAAAATATACCCTCCGGAAAAATGAATACATTGCCCGGATTGTTGGTTCCCCAATTAATTGTACATAATTATAATAGTGGCAGCACGGGGAATGAAAGCGCCAACAGCCAGGCCGGAGCAGGGCTTCAAAAGTTGGGATATAATAAAGGAACCGTTATAAATACGGGATCATTGATTGCCTATAAGCAACCTACTTATAACGGGCATTACTACGAAGTGAAAATTCAGTGGAAAAAACGTTCCGGGAACAGTATAACAGGCAGCTGGGTAATTGCAAATGATAAGCCAGCGGTGCAACCGCTGTTAACGGAAACGGCCGGCTGGCAGACACATGTGGCCTGGTGGAGAAACTTTTGGGAAAAGTCATCCATAAGTATACCGGACCCGTTGATAGAAAAGCAGTATTACCTGGAATTATACAAGCTGGGAGCAGCCTCACGACCCAATGCCCCGGCCATTACCCTGCAGGCCGTTTGGACCGCAGATAACGGCAGCCTGCCGCCCTGGAAGGGAGACTTTCATAATGATCTGAATACACAATTGAGTTACTGGCCCGTTTATACCGGCAATCATCTTGCAGAGGGCGAAAGTTATATTAACTGGCTTTGGAATCAAAGGGACAAAAACAAACGGTATACAAAACAATATTTTGGTGTAACCGGATTGAATACGCCCGGCGTGTCAACCATCAGCGGAGATCCCTTAGGCGGCTGGATCCAGTATTCATTGTCACCGACTGTTGTGGCCTGGTGTGCGCAGCATTTTTACTGGCAGTGGAAATATTCGATGGATGAACAATTCTTAAAAACAAAAGCGTATAGCTATATACATGATGGTGCAACCTACCTGGAAAATATCACCCGGCTGGTAAACGGCGTAAGAATGTTGCCATTAAGTTCAAGCCCTGAATATAACGATAACCGGATTGATGCCTGGTTTACGAGCTGGAGCAATTTTGATCTGTCGCTGGCTAAATTTTTATTCTCAGCAGCGGGAGAAACCGCTGCGGCGCTGGGCAAAGTAACAGAAGCCCGGCACTGGAAAGAGGTCCTGGATCAGCTTCCTGATTATGAAGTGAACGAAACCGGCTTCACCGTGGCGCCGGGACAAAACCTGAATACATCACACCGCCACATGTCTCCTTATATGGCTATTTATCCCTTAGCCTTGCTAGATTACAATAATCCTTCGGATCAAACGATTATTAAAAACTCGCTGCAACGCATTGAAGAGAAGGGAACGAAAGCATGGTGCGGTTACTCTTTTAGCTGGATGGCCAGTTTATATGCCCGGGCTTACGAGGCCGACAAGGCAGTAAAACAGTTGCAGATATTTGCCTCAAATTTTTGCTCGCCTAATAGTTTTCACTTGAACGGGGATCAAAAAGGCGGACAGTATTCCAATTTTACTTACCGGCCTTTTACTTTAGAGGGCAATTTTGCCTTTGCCGAGGGAGTGCAGGAGTTGTTGTTGCAGAGCCGTCGTGGGTATATAGAGGTGTTTCCGGCTGTTCCAGCAAGTTGGCAAAATGTTGCGTTCAACAATTTAAGAGCCGAAGGAGCATTTGTAATTTCAGCAAAAAAAGAAAATGGTTTAGCCGCAATCATTAAGGTGCATTCAGAAAAAGGGGGCATCTTAAACATGAAACTACCTTTCAAAACCTGGGTATCGAAAAATATCCCACACGCTTCATTCAAAACATTGAAAAATGGAATTGTTTCGGTAACGCTTAAAAAAGGACAGACAATTGTTATAGAAAATGCTCATAAATCAACCGGCATTAAATAATTTAATACCTTGTGCGGAACTGTTTTATTATAAGTAAAGATTAAGTGTTATGATAAAAGCGAAGCTGTTTATTGTTTCAATAGTAGTATTGATGTCGGCGATAAGGGGTGAAGCGCAAAATACACACAGCAAAAAACCCAACATTCTGGTGCTGCTTACCGATGATCAGCGGTATAATACGATTCATGCGCTCGGCAATGCGGCTATCATTACCCCTAACATGGATCGGTTGGCAAAGGAAGGTATGGCGTTTACCCAGGCGCATATAATGGGTGGGATGGGCGGTGCTATTTGCTGCCCCAGCCGGGCGATGCTGATGAGTGGCCGGTCGCTTTTTCACGTGCACCAGGATGGGGAATATATACCGGAAACGGATGTTACCTTTCCCGAGTTGTTCCGTAAAAACGGCTATGTTACTTTTGAAACCGGCAAATGGCACCAGGACAAAGCCTCTTTCAATCGTTCTTTTACTACCGGCGACAATATATTTTTTGGCGGCATGCATCCGCCCGCCACCGGTGGGCAATACCGGCCCAAATTGAACCACTATGATCCTTCCGGTCAATACGAAAAGTCCTTCTGGGGGGAAGAGTTCTCTTCTGTTTATTTTTCTGATGCGGCAGTAAACTTTTTGGATAAGCAAAAAAATGATCAGCAGCCCTTTCTGATGTATGTAGCCTTTACATCGCCGCATGATCCGCGCACCCCGCCCACCTGGTATGGGCATAGCTATACCCCTGACGACGTACCCTTGCCTGCGTCCTTTATGCCCAACCCGCTCGACAATGGGGAACTGAACATCAGGGACGAGACGTTGCTGCCTTATCCCCGAACAAAGCCCGCCGTGAAACGGGAGCTGGCTAAATATTACAGCATGATCAGTGAGGTGGATTTTCAGATAGGACGTATATTGGATGAACTGAAGAAAACAGGGAAATACGACAATACGATTATCGTATTCGCCGGCGATAACGGCCTGGCAGTGGGCGATCATGGGCTTTTAGGAAAGCAGAATTGTTATGAATCAGCTATCAGGGTCCCTTTTATTTTTTCGGGGCCGGGCATTCCCAAAAACAAACAGTCGGATAAGCTGGTGTACCTGAATGATCTTTACCCTACTTTGTGTGAATTGGTCAATATAAAAATTCCCGCCACGGTGGAAACACATTCATTGGCACCTGCATTTGGCAATGGTAATTTCAAAGGCAGGGATGACGTATTCTTTGCCTACTCAAATTTGCAAAGGGCATTTGTAAAAGATAATTTTAAATTGATCTGCTACAATGTAAACGGAACCTGCCGTACAGAACTTTTCGATCTTAAGGCGGATCCGGTAGAACTGCACGATCTTGCTGCACTTCCCCGCTATAAAGATAAGGTTGCTGCTATGACAACACTTTTGAAAAAAGACTTGCAGGAGCACAATGATTTCTGCGACCTGGATGCTTCCGGCTGGGGACATCCGAAAAAATGGAGCTGGGATGAAATAAAAAAACTCAATCCGTAACGTAAAAGCCCAAATAATAAATAACTTCATTACAAAATATGAAAATGCAATCAAACAGAAGAACGTTTATAAAGAACAGCGCTTTGGCTTCCGCGGCGCTGGTTATGCCTAAATTTTATATTAACCGGCATGGGTTGAATGCAAACAGTAAACTGAATATTGCGTTTATTGGAGCGGGAAATATTGCGGGTATGGCGTATGAGGGGTTAAAGGGTGAGAATGTTGCTGCGCTTTGCGATATTGACGCCCGCCAGTTTCCCAAAGACAAAGGGGATGTTCCAAAATTTGCCGATTTTAGAAAGATGCTGGATAAAATGGGTAAATCAATTGATGGGGTAGCCGTGAGCACGCCCGATCACACGCACTTTGTAGCTACCATGGAAGCCATGCAAAGAGGATTGCCGGTAATTACCCAGAAACCGCTTACACATAATGTGTGGGAGGCCCGTACACTGCAGCGCGCGAAAAAGAAATATAAGGTGATCACAAATATGGCCAACCAGGGGCATACCTACGACGGAATACGGCAAATGCGCGAATGGTACGAAGCGGGTGTTTTTGGTCAGATCAAGGAAATACATATGGGCACCACCGGGCCCGATTTTAAGTCTCAGTATTTTGTGCGGCCAACAGCTATGCCTTTAGCAGCACAACCGGTACCAGGTGAAGTGGATTGGGATCTGTGGATCGGCCCTCGAAAAAAAATTGACTATAACCGGGCACTGCATCCTTTAACCTGGAGAAGTTTTTATGACTATGGTTCAGGGATGTTGGGCGACTGGTGGTGCCATATTGCAGATGGCCCGGTGTGGATCTTAGATCTTTACCACCCAACAGCCGTTGAGTGTGTGGAGCGAAAAGCCACATTTGATGGATTTATTGTTGACAGCAGTGTAATAAAATTTGAGTTCCCGGCAAGAGGAGCCAAAGCGCCCTGTACGGTATATTGGTATGACGGTACAGTAAACGGGGGAACTAAGATAAAACATCCTGAGGAATGGGATTTGGGTGAAAAAAAATCGGGCTCTTTTTGGTTTGGCGACAAACAAAATGGCTACCTGGATGAACGGTCGAATCACCCGGTTTTGAGCACAAAGAAAGCAAACGCCGATTTTGAAAATGGAAAACACATCCCGCAAAAGTATGCGCGCATACAACCTGGCCCGCATCTGGAATGGGCAAACGCTATTAAAGGAGGTCCGGAACCGGGGGCAAATTTTGATTATGCAGCGGGACTTACCGAAGTTTCTTTATTGGGAGTATTGGCGCAAAGATTTGGCGGCCGGATCGAATGGGATTCCAAAAATATGAGGATCACTAACCGTCCGGAGCTTAATCTTTATGTAAAAGAAAAAGTAAGAAGCGGCTGGTCATACGGTGAGGGGTTGTGGAAATAGTTCACTTAAACTTCATTACATAATTCACCGTTGTATTGCCTCCGTAAATATTGCAGCCGGACGCCAGGTACAAATAGGCCGGTTTATCGGTTATGAGCAATAATTGCGGGCGCTCAAATTTCATAATATTTTTTGGTCCATAGTGCCAGGCGGGATTTTTTATCCCGCTGGGTTTTACATACTCATTGATCAAATGAAATCCTGGCTCATATTCATTGAAATGCACCCCATCTTCCGACTTCCATAAAATTCCACCACCTTTTTCAATGATGCCATGGTTATCGGTGGTCAGCAGGCAGATTTTGCCTTCCCTTACAAATGCATAGCCATCTTCGATCGTTTTGTTGTTTTTGGTTACCGGAAAGGGGAGTTGTACATAAGGTCCGGTAAGGTTTTCCGCAATAGCCAGCCCCATTAATGCTCCCTGCGATTTAAAGTATAATAAAAAGCCGCCTTTATAAGGCAACAGCGCGGGATTCACCACGCCATTGCTCGCTTTGTAGTTCCAGTAATTTTTGTTGGCCGGCGGTGTCAATAGGCGTCCGTCGCTATTTACTTTTTTCCATGGTCCGTACAAACTTTTTGATACAGCCATTCCGATGCATTGGTTGGATGGGTGCGGAGGCTGATGATAATCAGAATTACCAATGTAAAGTAACACATACTCGTCAGCTACTTTGTGAATAGTAGGATTGTGTGCTGCATATTTATCCCAGGTGGCTTTGCCCGTTCCTTTCATGACAATATCCGAAAACCGGAAAGGGCCTTCGGGGCTATCACTTACATAGTGTGCGATTTCAGAATGGGAGCGCCAGCCCGGGTCTACATTATACTGCTTTGGCCATCGGGCGGCAAACAAATGCACTTTACCCTGCTCGTCTATAATGGGTGATGCACCCCATACATGATAACCGGGCTCGTGAATAGATACGCCCACAAATTGCCAACGGTTGGCAAAAGATCCCATGCCCTTTACCGCCGCTGTGACAGCAAAAGGCCTTTCGGGCAGGCCTAGAAAAGGTAACAGTGCTCCTCCTGCAGTCAAATTTTTGATGAACCCACGACGATTGTCCATACGCTTTTTCTTAGGTTTAATACACCCCGAAATACTGGATATCGGATTGACCCGACGAGTTTTTAACGACCAATTTTATTTTTTTATACCCATTGCCCGGCGGCAGCTGGTATATAAATTTGTGACCGATAGCGCTGCCGGAGAAAACAGTTTCCCATTTGTGATGCTGATAGCCCAGGAGCTCAAACGCGCGCACTCTTTGCCCCCTGGTAATATTTTCTCCGATAACGATATTTTGCACCGTTTTTCCTTTCGGAATAGGTAGTTGTATAATGCGGTTATTGGTAGAATGTACTTCGGCTAAGGGGTGACCAAGGCGTTCGTTAATACGCTTGCCGAAAGCCGCCAGCGTGTCCACATCCTGTTGATCCATTAATCCATCAGGATTAGGGGTAAGACCCAGTACCAGTGTGGAGTTGTGCCCCACAGAATTATAATACATATCGACCAGTTTTTGAACCGGGAAAATATGGGTTTCGTCCCCCGGTTCCCAAAACCACTCGTGCCGGCCATTATATCCGCGTAGCGGTGCATCGGACATAGCCGGCATATAATACTGGCCGTCTTTGTCGCCCTCTTTCAGTAACTGGAAATTATTCTTAAAAATGGCCGCCGTATTTTTCGCATGTGAATAGGGAAACGGATAGGTAGCCCAGCAGGGATAAGGAACCGTGCCGGACTCCGATCCGCCCCATCTGAAATCAGCACGTTGGGCATTATGATAAAACAAGCAGCCGGGTTGGTTTTTTTCAACAATTGGCAACAGATCAGCTCCGTAAGTCTTGGGGTCTGAGGCACCTCCATCGAACCATACCATAAAAAGATCGCCATAACGG
>JAGIAQ010000152.1 GCA_017744795.1 Niabella sp.
ACCCAAACCGGATCGCTGATGAAGTAACGTTTTTTTCTTTATTGAACCTGGATTTACGGCAATTAAGCGAGGTAAAAAAGGCCGTGCAGAAAAAAAACTGGGCAATGGCAAAAAATGCCTGGGCACGGTATCTCGCCAAAAGAAAGCAGCCGGTATGGTTATGGTCGGCAGAAAATCACGAGGCAATAAGAAAAGTGTTTGAAGAAAATTATGGAGGATCTTCCCGTTACGAAAGTGCCGCCCGGAATATTCTTGCGAGGAAATTCTCATTTAATGGTGTTACAAAAATTTTACCCTACAACTTCCAGTGGAGAACAGGCTCGCCTATTTGGGAGCAGCTATTCAGCCGGCACGACTGGCTTGTGCAACTCGGTTACGCTTATGTGCTTACCGGGAAAAGTAACTATGCCCGTGATTTTACCATATTAATGCGAAGCTGGGTTGATCAGCACCCGGTATTGCCGGATGTAACCAAAACATGGAATGGTACCGATAAGGCCTGGATGAGTCTTGAAATAGGGTTGCGTATGCAAAACTGGATGGACCTCTTTGAGGCGTTCAGGAATGCGCCTGAATTTGATGCTGCCACCTGCTACCTGATGACTCGTTCCATGGTAGAACAGATTCGATACCTTGATGGCTGGGTGGTGCATTATAGAGTAGGCAACTGGCAGATGGCGGAAGCCACCGGCATGGCATGCGTGGGCATAATGTTCCCCGAATTCAAAGACGCCATAGCCTGGAGAACAAAAGCGTTTACGTTTTTAACGGCACATATGCAAAAAGATGTATATGACGACGGCACACATATTGAGGTAACTCCCAATTATCATGCAGGGGTGGCCGAGGAGTATACAAAAATTGAGCGGCTGATCAGGGTTAATGGCTACGACTCTTTAACCGGCGTCGTTTCAAAACACGAAAAAATGTTCGACTTTCTTATGGATATTACGCAACCCGACAAGCGCTGCCCGTTGATAGGGGATGCGGGGAGAAGTGATTTGCAGGAAATAAGTGCTGTGGGAGCCCTGGAATATAACAGAAAAGATCTTCGCTGGCTTGGTTCAAAAAAACTTCCTGAAGCATGGGTCTGGGTTTTTGGAGCAAATGCGGTTAGCCAATACAACAGGATTCCTTCTATTGAGCCTTCAATAAGATCAGTTTTACTACCGGACAGCAAATATGCAGTAATGCGGACTGGCTGGAATAATGCAGATAAATATCTTTTATTTGATTGCGCTCCTTCTTTGGGTAGCCATTCACACGGCGACCGCTTACAAGTGATTGCCTATGCCGGGCGTAGTTTTTTAGTTGATCCGGGGCAGTACAGTTATGCAGAACCTTTGGCAGACTATTTTAAGACAGCGCAGGTTCACAACATTCTGCGGGTTGACAGCGCCGAACAGCCAAAGGTCGATCCCACGCTTCAGGCCTGGTATGTAGGCAAACATATTGAATATGTTTCGGGCAAATTGCAGGCGGGAGAGTATACGCACCAGCGGACGGTTGTATTTGTAAAGCCTTTTTATTGGGTCATTGTTGACCATGTTAAAAGCCGGAAAAATCATATGTATACCAGGCAATTTCAATTTCCTGTTGGCGCACCTGTTACTCCGTACGATAAAGGATTTATTACCAACTATGCAACAGGGACCAACCTGTTTATTTGCCCGGCAGAAAAAACGCAGGCGGCTTTAAAGAACAGGCCGCTGCCGGTAAATGCCAATCATACTTCCGAGGCGGTACAGGCTTGTTTTTATAAGAACAGCGACACCACAATTTTCGCAACGGTCTTGTTCCCGTTTACTAGTATAAAGGAGCTGCCTGTTGTAGAAAAAGTATATGCTAATAAGGATCTTATAAAAATAAAAATAACGTTCCCTGATCGGAAGACCGATCAAATCGTTGTATCCGATAATCCCGAAACATTGGAAACAAACGGAATTAAGAAGGAAGGAATCATATTGTGTACCGAAAATGAAACGAATGGAAATGTACAGGTTATTGACTAGGATGTATTGTAAAAAAAAGAAAGCCGGATGTTTTTTCTGCATCGCTGTTATGATGATGGTGTCAACCTTCCGGCCCTTAGCTAGCGCAGGGCAGTCCAATACAAAAAAACAGGAGGGCAATGACTGGTTGAAGATAATGCAGGATGGGTTTAAAAATCCCCCGGATTCGGTGAAGCCGTTCTGCTACTGGTATTGGATAAGCGGCAACATCTCACGTGAGGGCATAACGCGCGACCTTGAAGCTATGCACAGGGTAGGCATAGGGGAGGCATTCATCGGAAATATCGGACAGGGAAAGCCTTATGGTGATGTAAGTGTACTGACAAAAAAATGGTGGGATCTGACAATATTTGCGATAAAGGAGGCGAAAAGGATCGGCGTGGATATCGGCATTTTTAACAGTCCTGGTTGGAGTCAGTCGGGCGGCCCCTGGATAAAAGCCGATAAAGCCATGCGGTATGTCGTGCATTCCGAAACCCTTGTTTCGGGAAATCAGACAATCAATAAAAAGCTGTCCGAACTGCCTGCCGGGGCAAGAGACATAGCCGTTATTGCATTTAAGAAGCCGCAGGATGATTCAAAAATACTGACAGGCAACGAAGTAGCGCTTATAACGAAGCCACTACTAAAAAATGCAGCGGCATTAACAGATGGAGACACAACAGTCCCTGTTTTTTTTGACGGATCAACTTTCCAGTTAGACCTACGGGCAAAAAGTAGCTTTACAGCAAGAAGCCTGATTTTATATCCTGCTGCAACCCCGTTCATGGCACGTGTTACGCTGCTCGCCCGGGAAAATAATGCGTTTAAAAAAATACGTTCGTTTATCTGCGACAGGTCTAACAGCGCCGTTAATGTTGGCCCCATGGTTTTTGGGCCGGCGTGTATATCTTTTAAAGAAGTAACAGCTGATCAATTCCGGATTATTATAGATAGTATTACCTATAGCAATAGCAAACAGGCAAAAGCCGGGCTAACTGAAATAACGCTGTCTGCTGCTCCCCGGATAGAACAGTTTGTTGAAAAGCAATTGGGCAAAATGTTTCAGCGGCCATTGCCGTTGTGGAACCAATATCAATGGCCGCAGCAGGATACAACTGGAAACAGTTCGCTGTTCATTCAGGAAAAGGAGGTGGTTGATCTTACCGCTTTATACAATAATGGCACCCTTGTTAACTGGAAGGCACCTGAGGGGCAGTGGGTTATTCAGCGGTTAGGCGTAATGCCAACGGGCACTACCAATAGCCCTGCGCCTCCCGAAGCAACGGGGTACGAAGTAGACAAAATGAGCAAAAAATATGTGGAAGAACATTTTAATGCTTATATAGGAAAAATATTGGCGGCAACATCTCCCGGCGACCGGACGGCATTTAAACACGTGGTTGCAGACAGCTATGAAATGGGATCTGAAAACTATACGGAAGGGTTTATGAACGATTTTAAAAAAAGATATGGCTACGATCCTTTAAAATGGTACCCCGTCTTAACAGGAAGAATTGTTAATTCGGAAGATGAATCCAATCGCTTCCTGTGGGATTTACGCCGCTTAGTGGCTGATAAAGTTGTGTATGATTATGTAGGCGGCCTCAGAGAGATCAGTATGAAACACGGACTGCGCCTGTGGTTGGAGAATTACGGTCACTGGGGCTTTCCATCAGAATTTTTAATGTACGGCGGCCAAAGTAATGATATTGGCGGGGAGTTTTGGTCGCAGGGAGAGCTGGGAACTGTTGAATGCCGGGCGGCTTCTTCCGCAGCGCATATCTACGGCAAGAACCGCGTTTACGCGGAAAGTTACACAGATGGGGAGCATACTTTTTCGATGTATCCCGCGCGGCTCAAGCGAAGGGGCGACTGGTCGTTTACGGAAGGAGTGAATCATGTTTTATTTCACGTGTATATACATCAACCATACGAAGAAAGAAACCCGGGAATGAATGCCTGGTTTGGTACGGAGATCAACCGGAAGAATACCTGGTTTGAGGACTCCCGGGTCTGGATTGATTATCTAAGACGTAATATGTTTCTGCTGCAGCAGGGCACACCTGTTGCGGATGTTGCCTATTTCATAGGTGAAGATGCGCCCAAGATGACGGGAATCCGTAACCCCGAATTGCCCCGGGGATATGCCTTCGACTATGTTAACGCCGAGGTGATCTTAAAGTATATGCAGGTTAAAAATGGCCGGCTGGTATTGCCAGGCGGCGCCAGCTATGGCTTATTAGTGCTGCCGCCATTGACGACCATGCGGCCGGAACTGGCGGCGAAAATAAAAAAACTGGTTGCTGATGGAGGGGCCATCCTGGGGCCAAGACCCGTTCAGTCGCCGAGTTTACAGGATTTTCCCAATGCTGATGAACGTCTTAAAAAAATAGCGGGTGAGCTCTGGTTGGGTGTGGATGGTATAAAAAAGAAACAGCGGGACTTTAATAAAGGAAAGGTGTTTTACGGAACGGATATTCAGACCGCGTGCGATGCCCTTCATATACCTCCCGATGTTTCGTTGCAGCCTGATGAACCCCTATTATGGACACACCGGAAAACAGAAAGAGCGGATATTTATTTTATCACCAATCAAAGTGATTCAGCAGTTTCCTGTCGTCCTCTTTTCAGGGTTGAAGGGAAGGTGCCCCAGTTATGGGATGCGACCGATGGAAGTTATAAAAGCCTTCCGCAGTATGAAGTTAAAGATGGGCAAACGGCAGTACCGCTATTGCTGGCACCTGGTCAAAGCTATTTTATTGTCTTTACAGCTGGCATGCACACCAAAGCAGGGGATAATTTTCCTATACCGGTAAATAAACAAACACTCTCCGGTCCATGGGCGGTGGCGTTTGACGAGGGCCGAAGAACCTTCAGGTTTGATTCGTTAACGGATTGGAGCAAGCATACTAACGAATATATACGCTATTGGTCCGGCAAGGCGATCTATACAAACACCTTTTATTTGAACCAGCTGCCGCAGCAACAGCATATAAAACTGAAAATTGACAGCGTGGGCGTGATTGCGTTAGTAAAGGTTAACGGGAAGGAGGTGGGGGGATTATGGACGATGCCTTATGAGCTGGATATAACCGCAGCGCTTCAAACAGGTGCAAATAAAATTGAAATTGAAGTCAGCAATCTTTGGGTCAACAGGCTGATCGGCGACAGCAGGCTCCCGGCCGATAAACGGAATACCTGGTTGGTCTATAACCCTTACAAGCCAACGGATCCGCTTGCACCATCCGGGTTGATGGGAACCGCAGTATTATTATTTTTTAATCAATAAATAAAATAGCATGAAAACGAAACCTGTTTTTTATCTGTTAGTTTTATTTTGCTCCTGTACAGGAAAGGTTAAGCAAGATCTTGTTTCAGCTAAAACTGCAGTGGCGAACAGCAATCAAATGCTTGCCGCCAGCCTTGCTGGTGCAGTTTATGATATTCCCGCAGGAACGATTGCCGACCACTCCGATCCGACCATCCCTGGAAGTATCGCCTGGTATTTTAGCACCTATGGTGCTGGAAACACGTATAACTTATCTCAAAGTGCTGTCTATCCTATAAAAAACAGGCTGATCATTCCGGTAAACAGCACTTTGGGCGCTACCGATTCCACCATACATCCTGCCATTCAGCCCGCTGCATTATGGGGGAGCGATTCCATCATGGTATTAATGAATAATGACGGTACAACTATAAGAGATATAGAGCTGAACGGGCTGTTTATGGCAAAGCAAATTGTTTCAGGCAACGGCCACCAAGTATCGTTAATTCATATCACAGCGCATAGGAGTGCAAAAGTTCATCAGGGCCACTTAATTGTTTTTTCTACTGCTAAAAATGTTCTGATCCGTGATTGTCTTTTAAGAAGGGCGGCTTGTGATACCGAAGTACACTTTCCGAGAGAAGCAAGTTTGATCTATACGAGAAAATGCGATACCGTTACGATTAAAAATAATGATATGGCCATTGCTGCATCAGCAGGAATTAATTTTACCGGTTCAACAAATGTAACCATAGCCGGAAATGAAATATCGGATGCGGGCCGCGCGGAGATCCCGGGGTATATCGCTGACGGCATTACGGCTTATCATACCAGTACGGGGTATCTGTATCTGAACGTGTGGATCACCAGCAACCGGATATGGAATTGCAGAAATAACGGGATTCATATAAGCGGCAGGGATTTGCATATAGAGAACAATAAGATCTATAGTTGTGGTTTAATCACCGATACATCCTATCATCCAAACAATATCAGGATCGGGGATCAGTATGCGTCAACAGCCTCAGATTCCACCTATTTGAATTGCTCCTCCAATGTTACTATAAAGAACAATACCATTGATAATTGTCCGGGTATTTACCATAATAATACCAGCATATATATATTAGGGCCTTACAAAACAGGAGGCGTGGCCGTATCCGGCAACACGGGATGCACGTCGGTTTTTTGGAACACAAATAACACCTGCTTATAACGATGATGAAGTGCAAAACAGCGCGTCGCATAATTTCAGTCTGGCGATATAAAAAGCATTTTAATAACAGCCCTGCAACTGAGTCCTGAAAAATAGCATTAATTAACACAGCATTTAACTACATGTATATGCAACCAACGGTATTAAAAATTGGCTTATTAGGTATTGGTCTCGACGCATACTGGGAACAGTTTGAAGGGCTGCAGCAACGATTGGAAAATTATCTGGGTATTGTTGAAGCGCGGATAGCGGCCGTCCATAAGGAGGTGGTTACTGCCGGCTTGGTAGATACGGTGGATAAAGCCTTTGCCGCAGGAAGTCTGTTCCGCAGAGAAGAAGTAGATCTTATCTTTCTTTATGTAACTACATATGCCCTTTCGGCTACTGTGCTGCCCGCCGTGCAGCGGGCGAGGGTTCCGGTCATTATTTTAAATCTTGCTCCGGGTGTCCATATCGACTATACCGCGTTTAATGCGATGGAAGACCGCACAAATATGACAGGGGAATGGCTCGCCTGGTGTTCCGCCTGTCCGGTGCCTGAAATCGCCAATGTATTTAAACGTACCGGTATACAGTTTCACCAGATAACCGGGATGCTGCAGGAGGAAGATCCCTGCTGGAAGGAGGTGGAGGCATGGGTGCAGGCCGCGAAAGTGGCACATACTATGGCCAACAACCGCCTCGGTTGCCTGGGGCATTATTATAGTGGCATGCTTGATATCTATACCGACCTTACGCAGCAGTACGCCACTTTTGGCGGACATATGGAAATACTGGAAGTGGATGAGCTTTCTGCCCTGCGAAAGGATGTCTCAGGAAAAGAAATTGCAGAGCGGATTGCCTTATTCAAAGAATCATTTGACGTTCAGACAGATTGCCTTGAATCCGAACTGCAGCGCGCTGCCCGGACATCCGTAGCACTGGACCGGTTCGTGGGAAAGTATAAGCTCGGCTCCATCGCCTATTATTATAAAGGCACCGGTAACGCAGACAATGAAGATACCATGAGCTCCATCATCCTGGGCAACTCCCTGCTTACCGCCAATGGTGTTCCGGTAGCGGGAGAATATGAGATCAAAAATGCCCAGGCCATGAAGATCTTGGATAGTTTTGGCTCGGGTGGTTCTTTTACGGAATACTACGCAATGGATTTCGAAGACGATGTAGTATTAATGGGGCATGATGGCCCGGGACACCTGGCAATTGCTGAAGGAAAAACAAAAGTGCGGCCGTTGAGGGTTTATCATGGAAAAGTAGGTAAAGGACTCTCGGTTGAGATGAGCGTAAAGCATGGCCCGGTAACCCTGTTGTCGGTGGTTGAAGCAAAAGAAGGTAAATTATTGCTGCTGGTAGCAGAAGCGGAATCAGTACCGGGTCCAGTTTTACAGATCGGCAACACCAATAGCCGCTATCGATTTCCCTCGGGGGCAAGAAACTTTGTCAATAACTGGAATGCGTACGGACCTGCACACCACTGTGCTG